>JAYUKZ010000417.1:0-24246 GCA_043763995.1 Fibrella sp. | reverse complement strand
CAACATTGAAAAGACATTACGCACACGTAGATTGTCCAGGTCACGCCGATTATGTTAAAAACATGGTTACAGGTGCTGCACAAATGGATGGTGCGATTCTAGTAGTTGCTGCTACAGATGGTCCTATGCCACAAACACGTGAGCATATTCTTCTTGCTCGTCAAGTAGGTGTACCTTCATTGGTAGTATTTATGAATAAAGTCGATTTAGTTGACGATCCAGAATTGCTTGAACTAGTAGAAATGGAAATTAGAGAGTTATTGACTTTCTACAAATATCCAGGCGATACTACTTCTATCATTAAAGGTTCTGCATTAGGTGGATTGAACGGTGAGCCTGAATGGGTTAAACTTATTGATGATTTAATGGATGCCGTAGATAACGATATTCCAATTCCTCCACGTTTGACTGAATTGCCATTCTTAATGCCAGTAGAAGATGTGTTCTCTATCACAGGTAGAGGTACAGTTGCTACAGGTAGAATAGAAAGAGGTATCATCAACTCTGGTGAGCAAGTAGACATTATTGGTATGGGTGCTGAAGGTTTAAAATCTACAGTTACTGGTGTTGAGATGTTTAGAAAAATTCTTGATAGAGGTGAGGCAGGTGATAACGTAGGTTTACTTTTGAGAGGTATTGAAAAAGACCAAATCAAAAGAGGAATGGTTATCTGTAAACCAGGTTCTGTTACTCCACACTTAGAATTTAAAGCTGAAGTTTACGTTCTTTCTAAAGAAGAAGGAGGTCGTCACACACCTTTCTTCAACAGATACAGACCACAGTTCTACATGAGAACTACAGATGTAACTGGCGAGATAGAACTTCCAGCAGGTGTAGAAATGGTTATGCCAGGCGATAACATCACTATTACTGTTAAACTTATCAATGGTATTGCAATGGACAAGGGTCTTAGATTTGCAATCCGTGAAGGTGGTAGAACAGTAGGTGCTGGTCAGGTTACTGAGATTTTGAAATAATTCAAATAAATATAGATGCGTTCTTGATATTTTTCAAGAACGCATTTGTTTTTTATAAATAATTACGTAGCTTTGCAGTCCGATTTTGGAGTGGAATACCTACGGGTGTAGTTCAAGGGTAGAATACCGGTCTCCAAAACCGTTGATGGGAGTTCGAATCTCTCCACCCGTGCCACTAGCTAACGACAATGGAAAAGGTTACCACGTTCCTCAGGCACTCCTGGGAAGAAGTTCAACATAACGTAACCTGGCCTAAGTTTAGCGACTTGCAGGCCAGTTCTACCTTGGTGCTGGTTGCCTCGCTAATCTTCGCGTTGCTGGTCGGGCTGATCGACTACGTGTTCGAGAACGGTTTGAATGTTTTCTATCAGTCCTTCTAACGATCCCGGCGCATGACAAACGGCATTCTTTGGTACGTGATTCGGGCCGTTTCTGGGCAGGAAAAGAAAATCAAGACGTACCTGGACAATGAAATCCACAGGCAGCAGCTTATGGAGATCATTCCGCAGGTGTTGATCCCCTCAGAGAAGGTGTATGAAATGCGGAACGGCAAAAAACGGATTCGTGAGAAGTCGTTCTTTCCCGGCTACATCCTCATTTCGGCAGACCTCTCCAACGCCCGCGCCCAGGCCCTGATTACCACCATGCCCGGCGTGATTGGTTTTTTGGGAAACACCGGGTCGGGCAACTCAAAGGTGCCCGTGCCACTCCGGGAGGCGGAAGTCAACCGCATTCTGGGCAAGGTAGCTGAGGAAACGCAGGAGGCCGCCGCCCCCACGGTCGCGTTCATTCGCGGCGAGTCAGTGAAAGTTGTCGACGGGCCGTTTGGCGGGTTCGTCGGTACAGTAGAAGAAGTCTTCGACGACCGCAAGAAATTGAATGTGGTGGTAAAAATTTTCGGTCGAAGCACGCCAGTTGAATTGAGTTACGCGCAAGTAGATAAAGAGAACTGACAAATCGTCGGGACTCACGCCCACGGGTCGATGCTTCCCATCGAGACACCGGGCATTTCAACCAGTCCGCTGGTTTTTGGGATACGTTGGGGCGGGTATGACACCAAACCAACGAGCAACAAGAGCACATGGCTAGTAAATAAGTACTAAAATGGCAAAAGAAGTAGCTGGGTATGTTAAGTTGCAGGTAAAGGGTGGCCAGGCTAATCCCTCGCCTCCAATTGGTCCTGCGCTGGGTTCCAAAGGGTTGAATATCATGGAGTTTTGCAAGCAGTTTAACGGCCGCACGCAAGACAAAATGGGCATGGTAGTGCCGGTACTGATTACGTACTACAAAGACAAATCATTTGATTTTGTCATCAAAACTCCCCCCGCGCCCAACATGCTCATTGAAGCAGCGAAGGTAAAGGGTGGGTCGGCACAGCCCAACCGCAACAAAGTGGGGTCTGTAAACTGGGATCAGGTACGTACCATTGCTGAGACAAAAATGCCGGACTTGAATTGTTTTACGGTCGAGTCTGCCATGAAACAAATTGCCGGTACGGCGCGCAGCATGGGTATTACCATCACTGGTGTAGCCCCCTGGGACAATTAGCAAACTTGCCTCAGGCATCTTAATGACATCATGGCAAAGTTGACAAAAAAACAAAAAGAAGCGCAAACCAAGTACGATGCCTCACTGGAGTACTCGCTGGAAAAAGCAGCCGAGATTCTGAAAGAGATTTCGTACACTAAGTTCGACGCTTCGGTAGACATCGACGTGCGGCTCGGCGTTGATCCGCGCAAAGCAGATCAAATGGTTCGGGGTGTGGCAACATTGCCACACGGCACGGGCAAAACGATCCGGGTTCTGGTGCTTTGTTCTCCCGATAAGGAAGAAGAAGCCAAAGAAGCCGGTGCCGATTTTGTGGGTCTGGACGATTACATCCAAAAGATTGAAAAAGGCTGGACCGACGTAGACGTGATTATCACGATGCCCACGGTGATGGCCAAAGTAGGTCGGTTGGGCCGGGTGCTTGGTCCCCGTGGGCTGATGCCGAACCCCAAGTCGGGAACGGTGACGCTGGACGTGGGCAAAGCGGTGAAGGAAGTGAAGGCCGGTAAAATTGACTTTAAAGTTGATAAAACCGGAATCATCCACACCAGCATCGGCAAAGTATCGTTCAGCCCGGAAAAACTGGCTGAAAACGCGCAGGAAGTAATTTCTACGCTGGTACGTCTAAAACCCTCGTCATCGAAGGGTACTTACGTGCGGACAATTTATTTGTCGAGCACTATGAGTCCGAGTGTTAGCATTGATAAAGGAACCGTTACTGGGCTGTAAACAATGACAAGAGAAGAAAAAGGCGCGATCATCGACGAGCTGAGTCAGAAGTTCCAGTCCATTCCCTATTTCTACATCACGGATGCTTCGGGCATGTCGGTGGCTGAAACCAACGACCTGCGCCGCAAGTGTTTCGAGAAAGGTATAGAGTATGTGGTGGTAAAGAACACCCTGATCAAGAAAGCCCTCGAGACCGTAGAAAACACCGATTACACTCCGTTTGACGAGGTACTGAAAGGCTTTTCGGGCGTGATGTTTCACCCCGAAAACGGTAAAGCCGCCGCTCAGTTAATCAAGGAGTTCCGCCGCACAAACAAGAAACTGAACCTGAAAGGGGCCTCGGTCGATTACAGTTTGTTTGTGGGTGCCGACCAACTCGACACGCTTATCAATTTGAAGAGCCGTACCGAACTCATCGGCGACATTATTGGCCTGCTGCAATCACCGGCGAAGAACGTGGTCTCCGCGCTCACGAGTGGTGGTGGCAAATTGGCCGGTATTCTGAAAACGCTGTCGGAGCGCGAAGCAAACTAAGCCCGGCAATCAGTAGTCAATCAATTTTTTGTAACAACTTAATTTCCCAATACTAAAATGGCAGATTTGAAAGCGTTCGCTGAGCAGCTTGTAAACCTGACGGTTAAAGAAGTAAACGAGCTGGCTGCTATCCTCAAAGATGAGTATGGCATCGAGCCAGCCGCCGCAGCCCCAGTCATGATGGCCGGTGGTGGTGGAGGCGAAGCCGCCCCGGCTCCCGTTGAAAAAACCGCGTTCGATGTAGTACTCAAAGCCGCCGGTGCCAGCAAACTGGCCGTGGTGAAACTGGTAAAAGACCTGACGGGTCTGGGCCTGAAAGAAGCCAAAGAACTGGTAGACAATGCGCCCAAGCCCGTAAAGGAAGGCGTAAGCAAAGACGAAGCCGAAGCCCTGCGTAAGCAACTGGAGGAAGCCGGTGCTGAAGTAGAAGTTAAGTAAGCATAGCCCTGCGCTACGATACTCCAAGCAGAATGAGGCCTGGCACTATGTCAGGTCTTTTTCTGCTTGGAGACTTTTTAATGCCGCCCATCGTTCCATCAAACTAATTGTTGGTAGGCGGTGTTGTTTTTTTACGCCCTTTTAGTTACGTTGCCGATTTTCGACACGTACCAGGGTGCTTTAGTATAGAATCAGTCGCTCAACTAAACGCAGAAGAGCCTTGGCTACAAACGCTAAAAACACGAACACCCGCAAGAACTTTGCGACGATTCAACCCGTAGTGGACTATCCCGATTTTCTGGATATCCAGCTAAAATCATTCCGTGACTTCTTCCAACTGGATACTCCTTCCCACAGCCGCTCGCAGGAAGGACTCTACAAGGTATTTCAGGAGAATTTCCCTATCTCGGACTCCCGCGAGAATTTTAAACTAGAATTTATTGATTACTCCGTCGACCCGCCCAAATATTCGGTCGATGAGTGTATTGACCGGGGTCTTACCTATTCGGTGCCGCTGAAGGCGAAGCTACGGCTTTCTAACAGCGACCCCGACAACGAAGATTTCGAAACCATTGAGCAGGAAGTGTTCTTGGGAAATATCCCCTACATGACTGCCAAAGCCTCGTTTGTGGTAAACGGGGCCGAACGTGTCATTGTTTCGCAGTTGCACCGGTCGCCGGGAGTGTTTTTCTCCATGAGCAAGCACACCAACGGTACCAAGCTGTATTCGGCCCGGATTATTCCGTTCAAAGGTTCCTGGATTGAGTTCTCGACCGACGTGAACAACGTCATGTACGCATACATTGACCGGAAGAAGAAATTCCCGGTCACGACGTTGTTGCGGGCCATCGGGTTTGGTTCAGACAAAGACATCCTGGATTTGTTCGGGCTGTCGGAGGAGATAAATGCCACGCCTGCCCCGCTCAAGAAAGCCATTGGTCGCCGGTTGGCGGCACGGGTGCTACGTACCTGGACGGAAGATTTCGTGGATGAAGACACTGGCGAGGTGGTATCCATCAGCCGGAACGAGGTGTTGCTGGAACGCGACTCGGTTATTCGGGCGGAAGACATCGACACCATCACGGAGTCGGGTCAGAAGTCGATTATCCTCCACAAGGAGGATATGAACGTGGCCGATTACAACATCATCTACAATACGCTCCAGAAGGACAGTTCCAACTCGGAAAAAGAAGCCGTTGAGCAGATTTACCGCCAACTGCGGAACACCGAAGCACCCGACGAGCAGTCGGCCCGCGAGGTGATTCAGAGCCTGTTCTTCTCCGACAAACGCTACGATTTAGGCGATGTGGGCCGGTACCGGATCAATAAGAAACTGGGTCTGGATGTGGCATTGGACACGAAAGTGCTCACCACCCAGGACATTGTTTCGATTGTGAAATACCTCATTGGCCTCATTAATGCCAAAGCCGTTGTTGACGATATTGACCACCTGAGCAACCGCCGGGTACGTACCGTTGGCGAACAATTGTACGCGCAGTTTGGCGTAGGTCTGGCCCGTATGGCCCGCACCATTAAAGAGCGGATGAACGTGCGGGACAACGAGGACTTCAAACCCGTTGACCTCATCAACGCCCGGACACTGTCGTCGGTCATTAACTCGTTCTTCGGCACCAACCAGTTGTCGCAGTTCATGGATCAAACCAACCCCCTGGCCGAGGTGACGCATAAGCGGCGCATGTCGGCACTGGGGCCGGGTGGTCTGAGCCGCGAACGGGCCGGTTTCGAGGTGCGCGACGTTCACTACACCCACTACGGGCGGCTTTGCACCATTGAAACGCCGGAAGGGCCGAACATCGGGCTGATTTCGTCGTTGTGTGTGTTTGCCAAAGTGAACAGCATGGGCTTCATTGAAACCCCTTACCGGATTGTGGAAAACGGCAAAGTGCCCGACAAGCCGGTGATGTACCTCACCGCCGAAGAAGAAGACACCCACTACATTGCTCAGGCCAGTTCGGCTCTCGACAACAAGGGTAATTTTAAGGTAGACAAGCTGAAAGCCCGGTTTGAAGGCGACTTCCCTATCTCGGAGCCATCAACGGTGTCGTTTATGGATATTGCCCCCAACCAAATTGTGTCGGTGGCGGCTTCGATGATTCCTTTCTTGGAACACGACGATGCCAACCGCGCCCTGATGGGATCGAACATGCAGCGGCAGGCGGTGCCCCTTTTGCGCCCGGAGGCCCCCATTGTGGGCACCGGTCTGGAAGCACGGGTAGCCGTTGATTCGCGGGCGTTGGTGGTGGCCGAAACTGACGGCGTGATTGACTTTGTGGATTCAACCAAGATTGTGGTTCGCTACAACCTGGACAAAGACACGGGGCTGGTTACGTTCGACGAAGACATCAAAACGTACAAACTCATCAAGTTCCGGCGCACCAACCAGGACACCTGCATCAACCTGAAACCTGTTGTGTTGAAAAACCAGAAGGTGAAAAAGGGCGATGTGCTTTGCGAAGGCTACGCCACGCAGAAGGGCGAACTGGCGTTGGGCCGCAACATGAAAGTGGCCTTCATGCCCTGGCAGGGATACAATTTTGAGGATGCCATTGTGATTTCGGAGCGCGTGGTGCGCGAAGATATCTTCACGTCGATTCACATCGAAGAGTTTGAACTGGAAGTGCGCGACACCAAGCGCGGCGAAGAAGAACTGACCTCAGAGATCCCGAACGTGTCGGAAGAGACGGTGCGGAATTTGGACGAAAGCGGCATTGTGCGGGTGGGTACCGAGGTGAAGGAAGGCGATATTCTGATTGGCAAGATTACGCCGAAAGGAGAAAGCGACCCCACGCCGGAAGAGAAACTGCTTCGCGCCATCTTCGGAGACAAAGCCGGTGATGTGAAAGATGCATCGAAAAAAGCACCGCCTTCGCTCAAAGGCGTGGTCATTGACACCAAACTGTTCTCGCGCCCCTCTAAAGAAGACCGGGGTAAGCACAAGGAAGAGTTAAAACAGTTGATGAAAAAGTACGGGCGTGACCTGGTGGCGTTCCGTGCCCGTGGCATTGACAAACTAACCGAATTGCTGGAAGGCAAAACGAGTCAGGGCGTGAAGCACCGGTTTGGGGATGAGATTGTGAGCAAGGGCACCAAGTTCAGCCGCAAAAACATCACCGAGAACCTGTTTCCTGACAAAAACCCGTACCGCGACGAAAGCGGCTACTCAGTACCGGAAGAGGTAAACTTGCTTTCAGACCTGGTACTGGAAGGCTGGACGGAAGACGAAGCAACGAATTTGTTGCTGATGAAATTGATTAAGAACTACAACACGCGCCGCAACGAAGTGTCGGGCCGGTTCAAGCGGGAACGGTTCACGCTGGAAGTGGGCGACGAGCTACCGGCGGGTATTGTGAAGCTGGCCAAAGTGTATATTGCCAAGAAGCGCAAGCTGAAAGTGGGCGATAAAATGGCCGGTCGGCACGGAAACAAGGGCGTAGTGGCCCGGATTGTTCGTGACGAAGATATGCCTTTCCTGGCCGACGGTACGCCGGTTGATATTGTACTAAACCCACTGGGCGTACCCTCGCGGATGAACCTGGGGCAGATTTACGAAACTGTATTGGCCTGGGCCGGCCAAAAACTGAATCGTAAGTATGCCACGCCGATTTTTGACGGGGCAACGGAGCAGCAGGTTTCGGATGAGTTGACCGAGGCGGGCTTGCCGGAGTTTGGGCGGACGTACCTGTACAATGGCCTGACGGGCGAACGCTTCGACCAAAAGGTAACGGTGGGTATCATCTACATGCTGAAACTGGGCCACCTGGTAGACGACAAGATGCACGCCCGTTCCATTGGGCCGTACTCGCTCATTACGCAGCAGCCGTTGGGTGGTAAGGCGCAGTTTGGTGGTCAGCGGTTTGGCGAGATGGAGGTGTGGGCGTTGGAAGCCTTCGGGGCCTCGAACATCCTGCAAGAAATCCTGACCGTGAAATCGGACGACGTGGTGGGCCGTGCCAAAGCCTACGAAGCCATTGTGAAGGGCGAAAATATGCCCAAGCCAAACATACCGGAGTCGTTCAATGTGTTGGTACACGAATTGCGTGGCCTGGCCCTTGAGATTACATTAGAATAAGGAAGAGAAAGAGGCGGAAACGGGCGGGCGTTGGCTCAGGTACGTACCTGGGCAATGCCCGCCCCGCCCGTTGGCTTTGCAGTGTTATTCCACTTTTATACTCAAATCTCCAACTTCATGTCGTTCAAAAAGAACAAGAAACTCAACAGCGATTTCCAGAGCGTGATGATCAGCCTGGCCTCGCCCGAGTCTATTCTGGAGAGTTCATACGGCGAGGTTACTCAACCTGAAACCATCAACTACCGGACCTACAAGCCTGAAATGGGCGGGTTGTTCTGCGAGCGGATTTTCGGGCCGGTTAAAGACTGGGAGTGCCACTGCGGTAAATACAAGCGAATTCGCTACAAAGGCATTATCTGCGACCGGTGCGGCGTGGAAGTGACCGAGAAAAAAGTGCGCCGCGAGCGCATGGGTCATATTGAGTTGGTGGTGCCCGTGGCCCACATCTGGTATTTCCGCAGCTTGCCCAACAAAATTGGCTACCTGCTGGGCATGTCGACCAAAAAACTTGACCAAATTATTTACTACGAGCGGTACGTGGTGGTGCAAGCGGGGGTGAAAGCTGCCGACGGGATTACCGAACTCGATTTCCTGACGGAGGACGAGTACCTCGACATTATTGACAAGTTGCCCGCTACCAATCAGCACCTGGACGACAAAGACCCCAACAAATTCATTGCCAAGATGGGGGCCGATGCCTTGCAGATGCTGCTCTCGCGGGTGCAGCTGGACGAACTCTCGTTTAGCCTGCGCCACTCTGCCGCCACCGACACCTCACAGCAACGCAAGGCCGAGGCTCTGAAGCGGTTGAAGGTAGTGGAAGCGTTCCGCGAAGCCAATGGCCGGATCGAAAACCGCCCCGAATGGATGGTGATCCGTATGGTGCCGGTTATTCCGCCCGAACTGCGCCCGTTGGTGCCGCTCGACGGGGGCCGATTTGCTACCTCTGACCTGAACGATTTGTACCGTCGGGTTATCATTCGGAACAACCGATTGAAGCGGCTGATCGAAATTAAAGCACCCGAAGTGATTCTGCGGAACGAGAAGCGGATGCTTCAGGAAGCCGTGGATTCGCTCTTCGACAACTCGCGGAAAGTAAACGCCGTGCGGTCGGAGGGGAACCGTGCCCTGAAATCGCTGTCGGATATGCTGAAAGGCAAGCAGGGTCGTTTCCGGCAAAACCTGCTCGGCAAGCGCGTTGACTACTCTGGTCGGTCGGTTATTGTGGTGGGGCCGGAGCTGAAAATGCACGAGTGCGGCTTACCCAAAGACATGGCCGCCGAGTTGTTCAAGCCGTTCATTATCCGTAAACTGATTGAGCGGGGAATCGTGAAAACGGTAAAGTCGGCCAAGAAAATTGTGGACCGGAAAGACCCTGTGATCTGGGATATCCTGGAAAACGTATTGAAAGGCCACCCTGTCCTCCTGAACCGGGCACCAACCCTGCACCGATTGGGTATTCAGGCGTTCCAGCCTAAACTCATCGAGGGCAAAGCCATTCAGTTGCACCCGCTGGTAACAACGGCCTTCAACGCTGACTTCGACGGCGACCAAATGGCCGTACACGTACCCCTGGGGCAGGAGGCCGTGCTAGAAGCGTCGCTGCTGATGCTGGCTTCGCACAACATTCTGAACCCAGCCAACGGTGCGCCCATTACGGTACCATCGCAAGACATGGTGTTGGGTTTGTACTACGTCACCAAAGGCCGTAAGTCGACCCCGGAATACCCCATCATTGGCGAGAGCATGACCTGCTACGGCACTGAAGAGGTGGTTATTGCTGTGAACGAAGGCAAAATGTCGCAGCACGCCAACATCAAGTGCCGGGTGAAGGTGCGGAATGAAGCCGGTGCGCTGGAATCGAAAATAATTGACACGGTGGCGGGCCGGGTGATTTTCAACCGGTTTGTGCCTACGGAAGTTGGCTTCATCAACGAACTGTTGACGAAGAAAAAACTCCAGCAGATTATTGCGCTGATTTTCAAGATTTCGGGCGTAGCCAAAACTGCCGAATTCCTGGACAACATCAAAGAACTCGGTTTCCAGCAGGCCTTCCGGGGTGGGCTGTCAATTGGGTTGAGCGATGTAAAGATTCCTGACGAAAAGAAGGCGTTGGTCGACAAAGCCAAAGAAGACGTGCAGGGTATCCGGGACAACTACCTGATGGGTCTTATCACGGAGAACGAACGTTACAACCAGGTGATTGACATCTGGACCCGCGTGAATTCGAGCGTGACCGAGACGCTGATGAAGCAACTGGAAGCTGACCAACAGGGCTTTAACTCGATCTACATGATGATGCACTCTGGTGCCCGTGGTTCGCGGGAGCAGATTCGTCAGTTGGGCGGGATGCGCGGCCTGATGGCCAAGCCACAGAAAAACCTGCAAGGGTCGGTGGGTGAAATTATCGAGAACCCCATTCTGTCGAACTTCAAAGAAGGCCTCGACGTGTTGGAGTACTTTATTTCGACCCACGGTGCGCGGAAAGGTCTGGCCGACACCGCCCTGAAAACAGCCGATGCCGGCTACCTGACCCGCCGTTTGCACGACGTGGCGCAGGACGTTATTATCAGCGAAAACGACTGTGGTACGTTGCGTGGCATCCAAACGTCGGCGTTGAAAGACAATGAAGACATTGTGGAGCCGCTGTCGGAACGGATTTTGGGCCGCACCACGGTACACGATATCTACGACCCGCTGAAGAAAAACGACGACGGTACGCCGTTGCTGTTGATTGCCAACGGGGAACTGATTACCGAAGAAATTGCCGCCATTATTGACGAAACTAGCATTGAGGCCGTGGAAATACGGTCGGTGCTGACGTGCGAAGCCAAAGTGGGCGTTTGTGCTAAGTGTTATGGCCGCAATCTGGCCACGGGCCGCATGGTCGATATTGGCGAGGCCGTGGGTGTAATTGCCTCGCAGTCTATTGGCGAGCCGGGTACACAGCTAACTCTGCGCACGTTCCACGTGGGCGGGACGGCTTCGAACATCGCGGTAGATGCGGCCCTGAAAGCCAAATTCGATGGGGTGGTGCAGTTTGAGGAAATGCGGTCGGTTGTGTCGAAAGACAACGACGGCAAAGCCCAAACAGTGGTGATGGGTCGGTCGGGTGAGATCAAAATCATTGACCCCAACGATCCCAACGTCATTTTCATCAGTAACAACGTACCCTACGGGGCGTTCTTGCGGGTGAAAGAAGGCGACGTGGTGAAGAAGGGCGACGAACTCTGCGTGTGGGACCCCTACAACGCCGTAATCCTGTCGGAACTGACGGGTAAGGTGTCGTTCGATGCCATTGAAGAGGCCATTACGTACCGCGAAGAATTCGATGAGCAAACCGGCTTCCAGGAGATGGTGATCATTGAAACCCGCGACAAGGCCAAAAACCCGTCGATCATCGTGAATGGGACAACAATACTGTTGGAAGACACGACCGAGAAAGGCTATAACTTGCCTGTTGGCTCACGCCTGGTGGTGAAAGCCGGTCAGCAAATTGTGGCCGGTCAACCCCTGGCCAAGATTCCGCGTAACGTGGGCAAAACCCGCGACATTACCGGTGGTCTGCCCCGCGTAACGGAACTGTTTGAGGCCCGTAACCCGTCGAATCCGGCGGTGGTGTCGGAGATTGACGGTGTGGTAACGTATGGTGCGATCAAACGTGGAAACCGCGAAATCTTTATTGAATCGAAAGACGGAACGCGCAAGAAGTACATGGTGCCGCTGGCCAAGTTTATTCTGGTTCAGGACAATGACTTTGTGAAGGCCGGTTCGCCGCTTTCAGATGGTGCCATTACGCCAAGCGATATTCTGTCGATTAAAGGGCCGACGGCCGTGCAGGAGTACCTGGTGAACGAGATTCAGGAGGTTTACCGCTTGCAGGGGGTAAAAATCAACGACAAGCACATCGAGTCGATTGTTCGGCAGATGATGCAGAAAGTAGAGATCACCGATTCGGGCGACACCAACTTTCTGGAGAACCAAGTGGTGGATAAGTGGTTGTTCCGGCAGGAGAACGACAAGATGATGGATGCCAAAGTGGTAACGGAAGCCGGTGATTCGGAGAACCTGAAGCCTGGCCAAATCATCTCGGCCCGCCGGTTGCGCGACGAAAATTCGAGCCTGAAACGCCGCGACCTGAAAACTGTGGCCGTGCGGGATGCCATGACGGCCGTGTCGCAACCTATTTTGCAGGGTATCACGCAGGCCTCGTTGGGTACGGACAGTTTCATTTCGGCGGCTTCGTTCCAGGAGACCACCAAAGTGCTGAGCGAAGCCTCTATTCGGGGTAAGAAAGATGACCTGGAGGGCCTGAAAGAGAACGTAATTGTGGGCCACCTGATTCCGGCTGGTACGGGTACCCGCAAGTACCTGGCCACCATTGTCGGCTCGAAAGATGACCTGGAGGTGATTACCGAATCGCGGGAGCAGTTTACCAAGAGCAAGAGAAAAGCCGTGGCGGCACCTGTGTCAAACTAGTCCAGGTACGTTGCCAAAGTGACAAAAAAGGCCAGCCGGGTAACGGGCTGGCCTTTTTTTGTGCGTGGTGAGGCGAGGGATAGTTAAACAATAGTAAAAACTGTTAGTACCTGCAAAACTCCATCAAGCACCGTTCCTGCGCGGGGAAGGCGTATTTTTGTGCCCTCTGTTGCCCCCTATGCTCTTTACCCTGCTCGTCGTTTTTCTGGTTGGTTATCTGCTCATTACGCTGGAGGAACTGATTCACGTGAACAAAACGGCCACGGCACTCATCACCGGGGTAGTTTGCTGGACGCTTTACGCCCTCTCTGGCCCCAGCCACGAAGCCATTGGCCAGCAACTGGGGCATCACCTGGTGGCCATTGCCGAGATTCTGTTTTTTCTGCTAGGGGCCATGACTATCGTGGAGTTGATTGATGCCCACGACGGTTTCACGCTCATCACCGACCGCATTGCCAGCCGCAACACCCGCACCCTGCTCTG
Source organism: Fibrella sp. (assembly GCA_043763995.1). Taxonomy (GTDB): domain Bacteria; phylum Bacteroidota; class Bacteroidia; order Cytophagales; family Spirosomataceae; genus Fibrella. Next base: position 10,968 of record JAYUKZ010000417.1, on the reverse strand, counting down.
GATCATCTGTGGGTTGTCGTTTTTCCTGTCGGCCCTGCTTGACAACCTCACCACGGCCATCGTGATGGTGTCGGTGTTGCGGAAACTGGTGCGCGACCCCAACCAACGGCGGCTCATGGCGGGCATGACCATCATTGCCTGCAACGCGGGGGGCGCGTGGTCGCCCATTGGCGACGTGACGACCACCATGCTCTGGATTGGCGGGCAAGTCACCACGGCCAACATCATCCGAACGTTGCTGTTGCCCAGCCTGGTGGCGTTGCTGGTGCCGTTGCTGATTGTGACGTTGCGCTACCCGGCGGGCACCACCTCGTTTGTGGCCTCGCCGGAAGAGGAGGGCATCAGCCGCCCCTACGTAACGCAGGTGCGGCGGCGCGACCGGCGGCTGATGCTGGCCATTGGCCTGGGCGGTATGCTGTTTGTGCCCATCTTCAAAACCATCACCGGCCTGCCGCCCTACATGGGCATTATGCTGGTGCTGGGGGCCATTTGGGTAGCTTCCGAAGTGATTCATAAAGACAAAGACGAGGCCCAACGTGAGCCGCTAACCCCTGCCTACGCCCTGCAAAACATCGATTCGCCCAGTATTTTGTTCTTTCTGGGAATCCTGCTGGCGGTGGGGTCGCTGGAGGTTACGGGCGGGTTGCGGGCGGCGGCAACGTACCTGAACGGCAGCATTGGCAACCTCGACGTGATTGTGTTGCTGATCGGGCTGGTGTCGGCAGTGGTCGATAACGTGCCCATTGTGGCGGCGGCCATGGGTATGTACGACCTGGCCACCTACCCCGCCGATCATAAACTGTGGGAATTTCTGGCCTACTGCGCCGGTACGGGTGGTAGCATTTTGCTCATCGGCTCGGCGGCGGGCGTGGCCGTAATGGGGCTGGAAAAGCTCGACTTCGGTTGGTACCTGCGCAACATGTCGTGGCTGGCCCTGCTGGGATACCTGGCCGGGGCCGCCACGTACCTGGGAAGCATGGCACTGTTGGGCAAGTGATGCTGTTATGGGGTTAACTTGCCAACAAATTGACACGTCACGGGCGAAAGCCGTGGGCAGCAGAAGCAGAAAATCTGGCGATAGCCATTAAAGTTTACCCTTATGGAGTACGATGTTATTTTTATTGGGTCGGGGCCGGGCGGCTATACCGGGGCCATTCGTTGCGCCCAACTGGGCCTGAAAACGGCCATTATCGAGAAGTACAGTACCCTGGGCGGCACCTGCCTCAACGTGGGTTGTATTCCCTCAAAAGCCCTGCTCGACTCGTCAGAGCACTTTTTCAACGCCAGCCATACCTTCGCCCAACACGGCATCAAGCTCGATCATCTGGCCGTTGATCTGCCCCAGATGATTGCCCGCAAGCAGAACGTGGTTGATGAAACAACGAAGGGAATCGTTTATCTGATGAAGAAAAACAAGATCGATACCTTCTACGGGGTCGGTTCATTTGTGGATGCCCATTCGGTGAAGATCACCAAAACAGACGGTAGTGGCGAAGAGATCATCAAGGGCAAAAACATTGTCATTGCCACCGGCTCTAAACCGATGTCGTTCCCGTCGATGCCGCTGGATGGCACCCGCGTCATTACCAGCACGGAAGCCCTGAAACTGCCCGAAATTCCGAAGCACCTCATCATCATTGGCGCGGGGGTTATCGGGGCTGAACTAGGCTCGGTCTATGGCCGGTTGGGTGCGAAAGTGTCTTTCATCGAGTTTGCCGATTCGATGATTCCAACCATGGACAAGACCATGGGAAAGGAATTGCAGAAGTCGATGAAGAAAATTGGGGCCGATTTTTATTTCAACCACAAAGTCACCAAAGTGGAAAACACTGGCAACGAAGTAGTGGTCAGCATCGATACGCCAAAGGGGGAATCTATCACCATGACCGGCGACTATTGCCTGGTGGCGGTGGGCCGCAAACCCTATACCGACGGGCTGAACCTGGAGGCGGCGGGCCTGACCGCCGACCAGCGCGGCAAGGTGGAGGTAGACGATTACCTGCGCACAAAAGTCCCCCACATCTACGCCCTGGGCGACGTGATTCGGGGGGCAATGCTGGCGCACAAGGCCGAGGAAGAGGGCGTGTTTATTGCCGAAACCATTGCCGGGCAGAAACCGCACATCAACTACCGCCTCATCCCGAACGTGGTCTATACATGGCCTGAAGTGGCGGCGGTGGGCTACACCGAAGAAGAGGTGAAAGAGAAGGGTATTGCCTACAAGCTGGGTACGTTCCCGTTCAAAGCCCTGGGCCGTGCCCGCGCCTCGATGGACACCGACGGGCTGGTGAAGGTGCTGGCCGACAAAGAAACCGACGAGATTCTGGGCGTTCACATCATTGGCCCCCGCGCCGCCGATATGGTGGCCGAAGCCGTGATGGCGATGGAGTTCCGGGCCTCTGCCGAAGACGTTTCCCGGATGTCGCACGCGCACCCCACCTACACCGAAGCCTTCAAAGAAGCCTGTTTGGCGGCCACAGGAAATAGGGCCATAAACATGTAACGCCCGGCTCCAGCCGGGCCGCAGGAAAAAAAACGCGCATCGGCGTATTTGATTCGGTGGCTTCGCGATTCAGCCCGGACACGGAACCGCCCTGCCCTGGGCCGTGTCCGATACGCCCATTCCCCTACGCTAAACACGCCGATCTAATACCTAACACCACTGCGTAACCCTTCCCGCCGACCTCCTCCTGCGGCCCGGCTGGAGCCGGGCGTTACTGATCTTCCTTGCTGTTAAACGTGTCGCCCTGGTTAATATCGCCGGTTTGGAAGCCTTTTTTGAACCAATAAGCGCGTTGGGCTGCCGTGCCGTGGGTGAAGCCTTCGGGCGTGACATAGCCCTGGGTGGCTTTCTGGATGTTGTCGTCGCCGATAGCACTGGCGGCGTTGAGGGCTTCGTCAATGTCGCCTTGCTCCAGAATATTCATGTCTTTTTGGGCATGATGCGCCCAGACACCGGCCAGAAAATCGGCCTGGAGTTCGAGGCGGACCGAGAGGCGGTTGGCATCGCGCTCTCGCATGCCTTGCTGCGCCTGATGTACTTTATCTAGGATACCCCACTGATCCTGAAGGTGATGGGCAATTTCGTGCGCCACCACATAGGCCATCGCAAAGTCGCCGGGGGCGTTGAACCGCTGGTGCAGTTCGTCGTAGAACGACAGATCGATGTAGAGTTTTTTATCACCGGGGCAATAGAACGGCCCGGATGCTGCCGAAGCCATGCCGCACCCCGACTGCGTTTGCCCCCGGAACAGCACCAGCACAGGTTTGCGGTACTGCTGCCCTTCGGCGGTCAGCACCCTCGTCCAGACATCTTCGGTATAACCCAGCACCACTTTGGTAAATTTGGCGGCTTTGTCGTCGGGTTGCGGGCCGGTGGGTGCCTGTTGGGTGGTGGTTTGCCCGCCGCCGCTTTGGCTCAGAATCTGCGACGGGTCGCCGCCCAACAGGTAGATCACCACAGCAATGACCACCGTACCGATGCCCCCGCCAATGGCCATGCCGCCCCCGCCGCCACCCCGGCGGTCTTCCACGTTGTCGCTTTCGCGTCCTCCAATCCAGCGCATAGTCTTGTTTGGTTTATGTCAGGTACGTTGCCTACCGGCACTGACCCTGCAAGCTTACCGATTTCGGACGGTATTTGTTCAGATACGCCCCGAAAATTTGTGCTCCAAACCGGACACCAGTTGTCCATTTTCGGACAAAATCGTTTTGACGAACCCTGTTTTTCGGCTGGAAAAGCAGTTTTTGTGGTGTGGCACGGCAGTTGTTCCCGCCGTAGAGACGCGATACCTCGCGTCTGGGTAGAGGCGAGGTTTTATGGCGTAAGCAATGCGCCGGGAAATTGTTTTCGTTTCACCCCCGCCTCTACCCAGACGCGATGTATCGCGCCTCTACATGTGCGAAAATCATGCTAAAATCCTACCTCACCATCGCCCTTCGTACCCTTCGCCGCAACCGGTTGTACGCCTTCATAAACGTTGCCGGGTTGGGGCTGGGCGTTGGCTGTGCGTTGTTGCTGTTTGCCCTGGTTCGGTACCATTACCAGACCGATACGCACCACCGCAAATTCGACCGAATTTACCGGGCTACGTCTGTCTTCAACGCGCCCGAAGGGGAGTTTAAAACCACCGGTGTGCCTCATCCCTTCGGGAAAGCCCTGCGCACCGACCACCCCGATATTGAGCACCTTGCCATGATTGAGGAGTGGGAAAGGCCGATGGTGTTGGTGCCGGGAGCGGGCACGGTAGCCGACAAAAAATTCAAGGAGACCGACGTAAAAGGAGCCTACGCCGACACGGCCTTTTTTCGTATTTTCGACTACACCTGGCTCGCCGGTGGCCCCGCCGATCTGGCCCAGCCAGGTACGTTGGTACTATCGGAAAAACTGGTCACGAAGTATTTTGGCACCGCCCAAAACGTGTTGGGGCGAATGCTGAAACTGTACGGTCGCGTACCGGTGCGGGTGGTGGGCGTTTTCGCCGATTATGCCGATAATACCGACTTGGGCTATGCACTAATGCCCTCGTGGGCTACGCTCAAGGCTGTGCAAGGACCGGTAAGCGACCGTTTCGACAACACCAACAGCAGCACGCAGTGTTACGTGGCCCTCAACAACCGCTACACCGCCGCCAACTGGGCGCGAGACCTGCCCGCCTTTGTGAAGAAACACAACCCCAACGGACTGGGCAAAGTGAGCTACCCCATGCAGGCGTTGGGGAATATCCATTTCGATACTGATTACGGCGGGGTGAGCAAAAACTTGATGCTGTCGCTGATTGTAATCGGGCTGTTTCTGGTCATCACGGCCAGCATCAACTTCGTGAATCTGGCCACGGCTCAGGCTCTGAAACGGGCGCGGGAAGTGGGCGTGCGCAAAGTGCTGGGCAGCACTCGGGGGCAGTTGCTGGGGCAGTTTATGGGCGAAACGGCCTTGATTGTGGCCCTGGCGATGGTGGTGGCCCTGGGCGTGTTTCAATATGGCCTGGTGCTGGCGCATACGTACCTGAACGGGGCGTTCCGGTTCACGTTCTACTTCACGCCCCCGGTGTTGGGCTGGCTGGCGTTGCTGGTGCTGGTAGTAATTGCGTTGGCGGGAACGTACCCGGCCCTGGTGTTGGCGGGTTTCCGGCCCGTGGTGGCGTTGGCGGGTAAGGTGTCGGCCCGGCAGGCGGGGGGCGGCGGTGTGCGGCGCGGGCTGGTGGTGGCGCAGTTTGCCATCTCGCAAATGCTCATTATCGGGCTGATGGTGGTGGCCGGTCAGCTTCAGTTTGTCCAGACCAAAGACCTCGGTTTCAAGAAAGAGGCCATCCTGATGGTGCCGTTGCCGTTTTTGCCCGATCAGGACGTACCTAAGCTCAGCACCTTCAAGAGCCTGGCCACGGCCCTGCCCGCCGTGGCTAAGTTCAGTTATTCCATGAGTGGCCCGCCGCAATCGGGGTGGGTGAGCCAGACCAACATCCGGTTTGAAGCCCACGCCGAAGACGAGAAATTCAGCCCGCAGCAAGCCTGGATCGATGCTGATTATGTGCCGCTCTACGGCCTGAAACTGGTGGCGGGGCGCAACCTGAACCCCTCCGACACGGTGCGGGAAGTGCTGATAAACCAGATGATGGCCCGAAAACTGGGCGTGAATGACCCGGCGCAGATTCTGGGCAAAACCATCAATCGGGGCAACCGCGTACCGCTGGAAATTGTGGGGGTTTTGAAAGATTTCAACCAGCAGGATCTGAAATCGCCCATTGGCCCGTCGTTTTTCAGCACCAGTGCCGCCGGGTATTATGCGGCCAATATCCAGTTGAAAACGGCTAATTATCAGCAGGTTATCGGTCAGTTGGAAAAGCTCTACAATCAGGTATATCCCGATAGTTTTTTCGGGCATGAATTTGTCGATGCGCAGATTGAGGCGCGGTACCGCGAAGAGCAGACGATGGGGCGGCTGGTGAATTTTTTTGCCGGGGTGGCCCTGCTCATCGGCTGCATGGGCCTGTATGGGCTGGTGCTGTTCATGGTGGCGCAGCGCACCAAAGAGATCGGCGTTCGCAAGGTGCTGGGGGCCAGTGTGGGCAGCATTTTGTGGTTGTTCAACCGCGAGTTTGCCCTGCTCATTGCCATTGCTTTTGCGGTGGCGGCTCCCGTGGCCTGGTACGTGATGCGGGGCTGGCTTTCTTCCTTCGAGTACCGCATTGCCATCGGTCCGGTCATTTTCGGCTCGGCTTTGCTCGCCACGGTGGTGGTGGCCCTGCTCACGGTCTCGTTCCAGAGTGTAAAAGCCGCGTTAATGAACCCTGTGAAGAGTTTACGCAGTGAGTAAACGCACCGTAGAGACGCATCCTTGCGTCTCGCGCTCGCGTCAGCAATTTTATCGCGGCGCATTGCTTGCGCGTCTGAGACGCAAGGATGCGTCTCTACAAATTTTCCAATTATAACCATGTTCAGAAACTACCTCAAAATCGCCTGGCGCAATATCGTCACCAACAAAGCTTACTCAGCCATTAACATTGGTGGGCTGGCTGTGGGTATGGCGGCAACGCTGCTTATTTTTCAATACGTGGCTGTTGAATGGAGCTATGACCGTTTCCATGAAAACGCCGACCAGATTTTTCGGGTAAAGGCACAACGCTTTGAAAAGGGCGTTCTGTCAACCGAATGGGCGGGCGGGCCGTTTGCCGTAGGAAACCACCTGAAGGCTGCCTTCCCGGAAGTAGAGGATTACACCAAAATTCATGTTCGGAACAACCTATTGCTGGAAGCAAATGACCGGAAATATAAAGTGGAGCAGGGCGCGTTTGCCATGCCCTCGTTTTTTACGATGTTCTCATTTCCACTACTGACCGGGGACCAGAAAACGGCCCTGACAGAACCTAATACGGGTGTTATTTCGACCGCTTTGGCAAAACGGTTGTTTGGGGCAACAAATCCGTTGGGCAAGGTGATCACGATAGAAAGCCAATTTCCGATCAGGATAACGGGCGTATATGCTGATTTCCCCAAAAACTCGCACCTTAAAGCCGACTACCTGATGTCGTTCAGTACATTTCAACGGTTGGTCAACCCCAGAAATGAACCGGATGGAAACCTCGATAATGCCTGGAACCAAGATGGTTGCCTAACCTATTTGCTGCTGAATAAATCGGCAAATCCTGAGAAATTGGCCGCTAAATTCCCCGCCTTTTTACAACAAAAAGACCAGATAGACTCAAAAACGGGCAACAGGATGGCCTTGCAGTTGCAACCCCTCACTGATATTCATTTGCATTCCCATTTTATGAGTGAAGCCAGCACCAATGGCGATGGTAATTCGGTGTATGTGTTGCTGTGTGTTGCTTTTTTTATTATTGCTATTGCCTGGATCAACTACATCAACCTGGCAACAGCGCGGGCCGTGGGTCGGGCCAAAGAAGTGGGGGTGCGGAAAGCCGTTGGGTCTCACCGCAGTCAGTTAATTGGGCAGTTTATGATTGAGTCGGCTTTGCTCAATTTTCTGGCCGTTGTGGCGGCCTTCACCGGGGTTGTGGCGGCTCTTCCGTTGTTCAATCGGTTCACCGATCAGCAGTTGACCTACTCGTTTGTGTGGTCGGGCCGGTTCTGGTTGAGTCTGGGCGTGATGTATGCCATCGGAACCCTGCTGTCGGGGGCGTACCCTGCTTTTGTGCTGTCGCGTTTTAACCCGGTTTCAGTCCTGAAAAATGGCATTTCGTCGTTCAAGGAGGGCGTTTTCCTGCGGAAGTCGTTGGTTGTTATCCAGTTTTCGGCCTCCGTTTTTCTGTTGGTTGGCACCATCACGGTGTTCCGTCAATTGCAATTTATGCGAAGCCAAAGCCTCGGCATCGACATTGGCCAAACGCTGGTGTTAGATAAACCCATCAACGACTCTACCCGAATTAACCAGACAAAAGCGTTCAAAACGTACCTGCTCCGGCAGTCGTCCGTCAAAAGTGTGGCCGTGTCGGGGTCTATTCCCGGCGAAAAAGTGGAGTTCAATGCGGGTGACATCCGGTTGGCAGGTACGCCCGAAGGAACAGGCCAACAGTACCGCGTAATTGGCATTGACTTTGACTTCGTGAAGGCTTTTGGCATGAAAGTGATTGCCGGGCGCAACTTCAATGAAAAGCTCGGCGAGAAAGATGCCGTGATGTTCAACCGAACGGGAATCAGGCAATTGGGCTTTGCCAGCCCGGAGAAAGCGTTGGGTCAGAAAATTAATTTCTGGGGTGAAATCCTCACCATCGTTGGCGTGGTGGACGATTTCCATCAGCAATCGCTTCGCGAAGCTTTTGAGCCGCTTATTCTGCGTCTAGACCCCGGCGTGAATGGGCAGCTATCCATTAAACTGGCCGATAGTAATACTGCTCAGGCCATCGCAACGGTGAAGCAAGCCTGGTCGCAATTTTTTCCGACCGACCCGTTTGTGTATTCTTTTTTAGATGAACGCTACGACAAGCAATACCGCGCCGACGAGCGATTCGGGCAGGTGTTTGGCTTTTTCACCCTGCTGGCTTTGCTGGTAGCCTGCTTAGGTTTATTTGGTCTGGCCACCTTCACCGCACAGCAACGGACCAAAGAAATCGGGGTTCGTAAAGTGCTGGGAGCTAGTGTCGGTAGCATCGTAACGTTGCTCTCCAAAGACTTCCTGAAACTCGTCCTGATCGCCATCGTGATTGCCTCGCCGATTGCCTGGTACGCCATGAACCGCTGGTTGCAGGACTTCGCCTACAAGATCGACATTGAATGGTGGGTCTTCGCGCTGGCAGGTACGTTGGCGGTGGGTATCGCCGTGCTGACGGTGTCGTTTCAGAGCATCCGGGCGGCGTTGATGAACCCGGTGAGATCGTTACGGAGCGAGTAAATAACAACAATCATGTTCAGAAATTACCTCAAAATCGCCTGGCGGAACATCGTCCGTAATAAGACCTTTTCGGCCATCAATATTGTCGGGCTTGCCCTCGGTATGGCGAGTAGTCTGCTTATTCTGCTTTGGGTTCAGGACGAACTGAGCGTAGGAACGCAGTACGCCAACGCTCCTCAACTATACCGGGTGATGGAGAATGAAATCGCTGATGGCCGAATCGCTACCGACGAAGATACGCCCGGCATCCTGGCCGATGAACTCAAAAAGCAGTTTCCCGAAGTGGTGTATGCGGCTGCGATGGTGGAGGTGTCCAATGTGCTGACGGCGGGCACCGTAACCACCCGGCAGAAAGGTCTGTACGCCGGGGCCGACTGGTTTCGCATCTACGGGGTTCCAATGCTGGCCGGTACGGCTCAAACCGCCAACAGTACGCCCGGATCAATAGCCATTTCGGAGAACGTAGCAAAAGCGTATTTCGGCGGAGTGCAACAGGCAATCGGTAAATCCTTACGGTTCGATAACTGGCAGGATTGCCGGGTAACGGCGGTCTTTGCCAACCGATCTGCCAACGCACCGGACTACTATGATTTTGTCAGAAACTGGCAGGATTTTATTCGTCAGGAGGAATGGCTCACCCACTGGGAAAATTCCGGTCCAGGAACCCGGTTGCAACTCCGCCCCGATGCCGACGTGACGAACGTGAATGCCAAACTAAAATCATTCCTGAAAGGCCGCAATAAGGACATCAATGCCAGTTATAACATCGAGTTGTTTCTGCAACCGGAGACCGAAGCGTACCTGTATTCCAACTTCAAAAACGGACAGCGCGACGGTGGCCGCATCGAATACGTGTGGCTGTTTGTGATCGTCGCGGTCTTTCTGCTGCTCATTGCGGGTATCAACTTCATGAATTTAGCCACGGCGCGGTCGGTGAAGCGGGCGCGGGAAGTGGGCGTTCGGAAAGTAGTTGGGGCAGAACGGGCCTCGCTGATTGGGCAGTTTATGGGCGAGGCCATGCTGCTCACAAGTATGGCCCTGGTGCTGGCGGTGATACTGGTGGCGGTGCTGATACCCATGTTTAATCAACTGACGGGCAAGCAACTCGTTCTGCCAATTAACCAATCTGCATTCTGGTTCATCCTGCTGGCGTTGCTGGTGCTGATGGGCGGTCTGGCCGGTAGTTATCCGGCTCTGTTCCTGTCGTCGCTCAATCCGGTTCGGGTGTTGAAAGGAGCGTTGCGGTTTGGGGCGGGGGCGCAGTTGTTCCGGCGGGGGTTGGTCGTGTTTCAGTTTGTGCTGTCGATGCTGATGATTGTGGGAACGGTGGTTATTTACCGGCAACTCCAGTACATCCAAACAAAGAACCTGGGCTATGACCGCGAGAACTTAATCAGAATCAGGAGCGAGGGTGAATTGGGCCAAAAATTTCCCTTGTTTAAACAAGAGCTAAGTCAAATGGCGGGTATTCAGTCCGTTACTTTTCTGAAGATCAATCCGTTGCAAAATGGCAATACAAGCGTCGGGGCAAGCTGGGTAGGTAAAGACCCTACGGCGGCCATTCAGTTCAACGAGACATCGGTAAGCTACGATTATGTCCGAACGATGGGGATGAAACTCATCCGGGGACGCGACTTTTCACCCGCCTTCGGCACCGATTCCACGAATTACCTCATCAACGAGGCCGCTGCCAGGCGCATTGGCTATAAAGACCCGGTTGGTCAACCGCTTACCTTTTGGAATAGACCAGGAAAAATCGTGGGGGTACTCGAAGATTTTCATTTCAACTCCCTGCACGTCGCCATTCGCCCCCTTATCATTCAGTTTCAGAAAAACGACCATTGGGGCAATATTCTGATCCGCACCCAGCCCGGCCAAACCAAACAGGCGTTGGCCAGCATCGAAACCCTTCACCGGCAACTGAATCCGAAATTTCCGTTTTCGTATTCATTCGTTGATACGGAGTACGGGGAGCGGTATAGAAGCGAAACCGTGATCGGCACGCTGGCTACGGTATTCGCTCTGCTCGCCATCTTCATCGCTTGTCTGGGTCTGTTTGGATTAGCCGCGTTCATGGCCGAGCAACGTACCAAAGAAATTGGCGTTCGTAAAGTGCTGGG
>JAYUKZ010000416.1:0-1737 GCA_043763995.1 Fibrella sp. | reverse complement strand
TTCTGAACGGACGCATTGCCCGCATTGGCACCGTTGCCGCCACCGAGGCCCGGCAGGTGATTGATGTGAGCCGACAAATTATTGCGCCCGGATTTATTGATATTCACACCCACGTGGAGGGCGATCTGGAAGCCCGGCCCGGTGCCGAGAATTTCATCTACGACGGCGTAACCACGCTCATCACGGGCAACTGCGGCGGCTCCCGAACCGATTTGCGGGTGATGTTCGATACCCTTCGGCAAAAAGGTTTTTCGCCCAATCTGGCCTCGTTGGTGGGGCATAACTCGGTCAGGCTCAAGGTGATGAAGGCCGCTTTCCGCGACCCCACCGCCCGCGAACAGGCCGAAATGGAAGCCCTGGTGGCGCGGGCCATGACCGACGGGGCCGTGGGCATTTCCACGGGGCTGATCTACACGCCAGGTACGTATGCCCGCACGCCCGAAATTGTGAATTTGGCCAAAACCGCCGCCCGCTACGGTGGGGTCTACGTGTCGCACATCCGCAACGAGGGGCAGGAGGTGCAAACGGCCATCCGGGAGGCCATTCAGATTGGGCGCGAGGCGGGTATCCCGGTGCAGATTTCGCATTTTAAAGTGGCCAGCAAACCGCTGTGGGGCCAAAGCACCGAAACCCTGGCACTGGTGGAAGCCGCCCGCCAACAAGAGGGCCTCGACGTGACGGTAGACCAATACCCCTACACCGCCTCCAGCACCTCGCTCCAAAGTATTGTACCGTCGTGGGCGTTGGCCGACGGTGATTCCGTGACCCTGACCCGTTTTCGCGACCTTGCCACGCGCCGCAAAATTGTGGACGAAATGGCGGGGTCGCTGACCAAAAACGACCGAAAAGATTACGACTACGCCGTGGTCTCGCGCTTTCAGGCCGACACCACGCTGAACGGGCAGAGCATCCACCAGATTGCCACCCGGCGCGGCCTGAAAACCACCGCCGCCGCCGAAGCTGACCTGGTGCTGAGCCTGTTGGAAGAAGCGGGGATGAAGCGCGTTCAGATGGTGTACCACTCCATGTCGGAGACCGACGTGGCCACCATTATGCGCTACCCCAACACCATGATTGCCTCGGATGCGGGCGTGGCCAGTTTTGGTCAGAATATGCCCCATCCCCGCGCCTACGGCACCAATGCGCGGGTGTTGGGCCGCTACGTGCGCGACCAAAAAGTGATTCCGCTCGAGGAGGCCATCCGGCGCATGACTTCGCTGCCCGCCCAACGGTTTGGTCTCACAGACAGGGGGTTACTGCGCGAAGGCTACGCCGCCGACCTGGTTATTTTCGACGAAAAAACCATTGCCGACCAGGCCACCTACGAAGTTCCCCACGCCTACGCCACGGGCATTGGCTACGTGCTGGTAAACGGAGTGCCGGTGGTGGCCGAAGGAAAGCATACCGGCAAACGCCCCGGCCAGATTTTGCTGGGGCGCGGCGCGAAGCCATAGGCGGGTAAATCGGGCCAGGTACGTTGCTTTTTACCTTGTCAACCTCGTACAATTTACTAACCATGACCTTGTTGCTTCAGGCGCAACCCAACGATTGGGTGCTGTTTATTGGCCGTTTTCATCCGTTGCTGGTTCACCTGCCCATTGGCTTTTTGCTGCTGGCCGGGGTGCTGGAAGTGGGGCGGCGGTTGGGCCGAATCAGCCTGACCAACAGCACCATGTCGGCCATTTTGTTCTGGTCGGCGGTGTCGGCTACGGGGGCTTGCGGGGCGGGGTATCTGCT
>JAYUKZ010000415.1:0-1741 GCA_043763995.1 Fibrella sp. | reverse complement strand
ATCAGACATCTCGACGGATCGTACAAAGTTCAGTTAGTAAGAAAACGCAGCAGGGCAGTGAATGTTTGCCGGGCTGCTGCACACGCGGCGGGGCGGGTTCTTCAGGTACGTTGGGATCAGCCACGGGCGGTTAGCCACGGGCAAACACATCGGCCTCATTATCGACCCAGGTCATTTCGGCATCGCCCCACAGTTGTTCCAGGTCATAGAACGTGCGGCGGTCTTTTTTAAATACGTGTACCACCACGTCCAGGTAGTCGAGCAGAATCCATTCACGGTTGGCTTTGCCTTCGCGATTTTTGGGAAACACCCGGCTCACTTTCAGAACTTCTTCTTCGATAGACCCCGCGATGGCATCGATCTGCGTGTCGGAACCACCCGAACAGATCACAAAAAAATCAGTAATGGCGTTGCGTACCTTGCGGAGGTCCATGACCACAATATCCTGGCCTTTTTTCTCCTGCATTCCTTTCACGACCAAATCGCGGAGGTGTTCGGTGGTTAATTCAGTTTGTTTGGCTGAAACAGCGTATTGAGTCATGCGATGCGTGTAAACTTGTGAGCGCAATGGCGTAGCGGGTAGAGCCGCGCCGGGTACCGGGCCAACAAAACAGCCCCTCGACCCCTTGATGCAACCCTTCAGTACTTGCTTATTTTAAACGAACAACAATCATTGTACAAAATTTATCCCAAAACGCTCTTCGTGGGGCAAAATATCATTTACCTGCCAAGCTGTCAGTCGACCAACGACGAAGCGGCCCGGCTTTTGGCCCAGACTAACCTGCCCGAAGGCACCCTTGTGGTAACAGACCGGCAAACCCACGGGCGGGGGCAACGCGGCAACCAATGGGAGGCGCAACCGGGCCAAAACCTGACATTCTCGCTGGTGCTGAGGCCCGTTTTCCTGGCTGCCGCCGATCAGTTTTGGCTCAACATGGCCGTTTCGCTGGCCGTTCAGGATGCGCTGGAACCACTGCTTTCTACTGGATTTTTGACCATAAAATGGCCCAACGACGTGTACGTAGCCGACCGAAAAATGGGCGGCATTCTGATCGAAAACACCCTTCAGGGTCATGTGTTAGCCCATTCGGTGGTGGGCATTGGCCTGAACGTGAACCAGACAGCATTCGGTTTGCCCACCGCCACATCGTTACTGTTGGAGGCCCCTTTGCCCACCGGCTACTCGTTGCCGGGCTTGCTGGCGGCGTTGGCCCAACACCTGGAAACCCGGTACCTGCAACTGCGGGCCAACCACCGCCCGTTGCTGCGGGCAACGTACCTGAGCCGCCTCTACCGGTTCGGGCAACCGCACCTCTACGAAGCCAACGGCCAACGGTTTATGGGCACCCTGACAGACCTTGACCCCACCGGACGAATTGGCATTGACACCGAAGCCGAGACGCGGTATTTTGCCTTCAAGGAAGTTGTGTTCGTCTGAATCCTTCCTCCCCTCTACTTAAATACTTCCTCCACGGGGTTGCCGACGCAGCCGCTGGGTTCCAAAATACCCAGCAAGGTGCAGATGGTAGGGGCAATGTCGGCAATGAGGGTGCGGCGAACCGTTTGGCCCGGTTTGATGCCCCAGCCGTAGAGCAAAAACGGCACATGGGTATCATAGGCGTAGGCCGTGCCGTGGGTGGTACCTTTGGTGCGCCCCTCGAACCAGCCCGCCTGGAGCATCACGTAGATATCGCCGCTGCGGTTGGGCTGGTACACATTCCGCAGGGCCAGCAGTTGGGCA
>JAYUKZ010000414.1:0-24387 GCA_043763995.1 Fibrella sp. | reverse complement strand
ACGAACTGGTGTTCGATGCCCACAAGAGCGAACTGGAGTTTCTGAAAGAAAACGTGGATCACCTGATGAAAACCGCCATCCCGATGGCCGTGCCCATGGAAACCGGCGTGGGCTTCGGCACCAACTGGCTGTTGGCGCACTAACCCTTCGCTCTCTGGCGGTTGGCGGGAAATATAATGGCCCCTGCTTACCTTGCAAGCCAATCTGAACCATACATTCCCACACCAATCCCATGTTGTTACAACGTACCTGGCTCATGGCGGCGTTGGCCTGCCTTAGCCTCATACAGTGCCGCACGGCCAAACCTGCCACCGCCCGCCTACCCCTTGCAGCCGTTGGCCAAATCCAGTCTGAAGGGTTCATTACCTGTTTCGATTCTACCCTTGCCGCCACCGGCCTTTGGTGCGAAACCTCAGCGGTGCTGGCTACCGGCGAAGGGCTGCTGCTGGCCAACGACAAGGATATGCCCGCGCCCCATTCGGCGGTTTTTTCGTTAAAAACGGCTACGCTTTTGGCCCAAACCCAGGCCGCGCCCGCCCCAACAACGTACCTGGACCAACCCACGCTACGCGCCGCCCGCAAATTTGAAGAGTTTGCCCAGTCGCCTGATAAACGCTGGATTTTTCTGACCACGGGCTTCGACCGCATCAAGCCCGGCTCAACAGATTTCGATGCCTTCAACACGTTGTTGGCCTGGCATCCGGGGCAGGAGGGCAACCCCCAACTCGTCGGGGCCGATTCGGGTGCCACTACCTCGTTGGCTCTTCGGGGGCAGATTGGTCAAGCTCTGGGCGGGTCGCCTTATTTTAAAATTGAGGGTCTGGCCGCAACCAATACCCACCTGTGGTTTGGCATCCGGGAGCAGGGCGAACGCTATGACAAATTCGATTACCGGATTACGTTGCTGAAAGCCCCCTACCAGACCAAAACCAACGCGTCGGGACAAGATCGGGTGGAACTTGGAACGCCCGTTTTCGTCCGCAACTTCGACGTTAGCGCGGCAGATACCACACTTCCAAAACCCCTGGCTATTTCCAGCATCGAGTACGACCCCGAACGCCGGTGTTTCTGGCTCCTGACTTCCTACGAGCAACCCACCCAAATTGGGGCCTATTTGTGGATCATTTCAGAAGAGACCCTCGAAACCAACGCCCCGTTGCAACTGGTACGTACCGCCAACGGTAAACCACTGGTTTTCAGACATAAAGCAGAAGACATGACCTTTTTGAACCCCGGCACCCTGTTCGTCATTCACGACGACGACCGGGTGCGTAGTAGCATCGGCACCGCCATCCGTCAGCCCAACCAGGCACCGTATAGTGTCGTAACGGTTTCGCCGAACTAGAGCCGAACGAAGGATTTTCACACCAGAACCAGGGCTTGCGTGGGCCGTTACCCTTCCAGGTACGTCACGTTATGGTCGCGGAGGAAGCGTTTGATGACCTCGGCGTGTACGCAGGCTCCCACGTTCAGGAAGGGGTAGTTCGACACGCGGGCTTTGCGTCCGTTTACCATCACGTCGCGGTTTTCAATGTCGAACCCCAGGTGGAGGTGGCGCGTTTCGGCTTGCATCCCGTAGACCAGTCCGCTCACGTCGAACAGGGGACCGCCGCTTTGCCCGCGCAGGCCGGGGGTGCTCAGTTCAATGCCCGTCACGTTGGTACCATTGTCGGAGAGAAGCCGCGTGATGATGCCGTCGATGGGAAACTTAGGGGTGCTTTCGCGGCCTTCGCTCATCCACTCAATATCGTCGTTTTGGGCGTTGTAGCGGTAGTTGGTGAACTCCGGAAACGGGTAGCCCAACCGGCACAACGACCGCCCCGGACGGGCGCGGTGGCTATCGCGCAAAAACGTAGCGTGGCTGGTGTAGAGCAATTTTGAGTACCCCACAAACCGAATCAGGGCCAGGTCTTGGGTGGGGTGCAGGTCTATTTTTAATTCGGTGAACTGATCGACACAGTTCATGAACATATTCCGAATTCGAATCACCGACTCACCTTTGAACTGATACTTGGTCTCCAGCTTTTTGAGCTTCTCGCCGTAGGTTTTATCACGCGACAGCGACCGCAATTCGGCCCGGAAAGCGTTATATTGGCCATAAATGGTGTCGGACTGGGCAATGAGTTCGGCCACGTGCTTGCAGGTGATGGCACAGGCCTGGTCGTTCACAAAAAATAGCGTAGCCGAACCGGGGATGATCTCGTTGTGGCCGTAAAGGCGCAAAATGGAATGGATGGGGCGGGTAAAAGGATCGACCAGATCGAGCGCGTCGGCAAACATACGGGGGGTGTTAGGCCGCAAATATACGCGCCACGCCAGGTACGTGACTAACGCGTTTCGAGAACGATGTCGATGCGGCGGTTTTCGGCACGGCCTTCCTCCGAATTGGTATTGAAGGTTGGGTTTGCCAAACGTGACCGGGCGGAGCAACGGGCAGGATTTACCGGCCAAAACTGCGCCAATGAGGCCTTAAACGTGCTTTCAGCCAGTTGAAGCATTCGCCCAGCAGGCAGGGTTAGTGTTTATTTGTTGGTCGAATCCAGCGTAGGGGCGGCGGGCCCGGTACGTGGGGCAGAGTCGGTAGGGATACCGTTGGTTTTCAGCACATTGGCGCGGGTACTAGCCGAGGTATCTTCCACGGCATCGGGTTCGGCGCGGGCCGTAGTGTCGGTATAAACTCCGTTTGAACCCGACTGGGGTTGACGGCATTTTTGTATCACCAGAAATAAAATCAGGGCACCCACGGCGAGCATGGCCCACCGAAGCCAGCTTATGTTTTCGCGTTCGCGCTCCAGCAACGGGCTTTTGGGAATATCCGGGTTGGTGGGGGTGCTCATAAATGTGGAGACCTGCTGCGCCTCCCCCACGTCGGGCGTGGCCAATAGGGCGTTGAACCCCATCGAATTCATCAGGGTACTCAAATCGGGGGGCAGTGCCGCCCGGATATCGGGCACCTGACCGGCTATGAAAGTACTGAGGTTGAGGCTTGTAAGGCCATTTTCCAGTGTTTGCCGCCCCAAAATACCTTCCAGCAACGCCCCCACCAGTCCCATCAGCCCCAACGCCGAGGTGCGGTTCACCTGGCTCAGTTGGGCAATGTGGCGGGCGGCTTCGTCGGCCCTGCCAGCGGGCAACAACCGGTCTACAAACGGCCCGCCCGCACCCAAAGCGGCCTGGGTTTCGGCGGCGGTGTCTGTCACCTGCGCCAGATCGAGCGGCGTTTTTTCCTTGCTGTAGTCTACCTCCCGCAGGTACTCCAACAACGTACCAGCATCGGTCAGTTGGTGCGTTCGGAGGGTCAGCGCGGCCAAAACCGTGGGGATAGCAACCTTCACGGCAGTGCGGGTGGCGGCGGGCGTTTCGCCAAACCGCTGGCCCAATTGTTCCAGCACGGCGGGAGTAAACTGATCGTTGAGGTAGGTGAGCAGGTTGAGGGCCATGAGTCAGCAGCGCAGTGAGATACAGCCTGATGAACCACCGTTGCCCCGGAATGTTGGCGGTATCCGAGGGTATGGCTCCAACGCCTACGCGCCCGTTGCCCCGCTTTTGAGTTGGGCAACGGGCGCGTAGGCAACGGCCAGGTACGTTACTTTTTGTCTACAGCGTGGCCACCAAATTCGTTTCGGAGGGCCGCCACTACTTTTCCCGAAAACGTGTCCTCTTGCAGCGACCGGTATCGCATCATCACCGAGAGGGCAATCACGGGCGTAGGCACCCCCATATCCAGGGCTGTTTCCAGCGTCCATTTGCCCTCGCCCGACGAGTGCATCCGCCCCCGGATGGTGTCCAGTTTGGCATCTTTCGAGAACGCATTTTCGGTCAGTTCCATCAGCCAGCTACGGATCACCGAGCCGTTGTTCCACATCTTGGCTACGGCCTCAAAATCGTAGGGAAACGGGCTTTTTTCCAGCACCTCGAACCCTTCGGCAATAGACTGCATCATGCCATATTCGATGCCGTTGTGTACCATTTTGGTAAAGTGGCCGCTCCCGGCGGGACCCGTGTAGAGATATCCATCCGGCACCGACATATCCGTAAAGACCTGGGCAATGTGGGCTACCACGTCGGGGTCGCCGCCCACCATCGTACACGCTCCGTTGAGGGCACCTTCCGTACCGCCACTCGTGCCGCAGTCAACGTACCGGAGGCCCTTTTCTTTCAGTAGGGCGTGCCGCCGAATGGTGTCTTTGTAGTGTGAATTTCCCCCGTCAATAATAATATCATCAGGTGTCAGCAGCGGAATAATCTGATCCAGCACCTTATCGATTAGCGGCCCGGCGGGGATCATCAGCCACAGGATACGTCTGCCCGTCAGGGCGTTACAGAGGTCGGGCAGGGTGGCGGCCCCTTGCGCTCCTTCTTGTTTCAGGTCGGCCACCAGTTGCTGGTTGAGGTCATACCCGATAATTTCGTGATGATGGCGCAACAGATTCAGCACCATATTGAAGCCCATTTTACCGAGGCCAACAAAACCAATTTGCATAAGAAACCCAGACGAAGAGTGAAACGAAGGAGGGGTACCGCGTGTACCCTTCAACCACGTAATGTTACGCACCGACGGGCATTTATCCCACGGCAACCGGCAAAATCTCGTCGTTGACAACCTGCCAAAGCCCAGTTTGCTGCGCAAAAGTGATCAGATCGAGGGGTTCATTTTGCAGCACACGGACGTTGAAATAAACCCACAACAGTTCGTCGGAGGGGGCGTAGGTTTGTTGCAGCCGGGCCACGTCCCGGATACTTTCTTTGAGCGGGGCTAGCTGGCCCGGCACAGGGTTTGTTGAAAACATAGCGGTGTTAGTCTAGCCGTAGCAGGTGGTTAACAAACCTGGCCTGCGTTGGTTTAGAAGAGGTTGGCTCTGGTGTTGACCCAAACGATGCCAAAAGCCGGGCAAAAACATTTGGCACTGCGCTAACGAAATAAAGCACACTATTAAGTAGCGCAGTAGCGTGTACCGACACGCTGTTGGTGTGCCCTACACGGCTTCTAACCC
This sequence comes from Fibrella sp., assembly GCA_043763995.1. Lineage (GTDB taxonomy): Bacteria > Bacteroidota > Bacteroidia > Cytophagales > Spirosomataceae > Fibrella. Next base: position 19,393 of record JAYUKZ010000414.1, on the reverse strand, counting down.
CTTCATTACCAACAAATTATTTCCTTATTAAAAAAGCAACTTTGTGCCCATGACCCTCCCCGTTACCCGCCTGACCGGTATGCTACTCGGTCTTACCCTGCTTGTTTTTAGCGGACACGCCAAGCCCAAACCCAAGAAACTGGTGAAAGTCTGGGAAACCGACTCCACGCTGCGGGTGCCCGAATCGGTGCTCTACGACCCCGCCAACGACCGCCTCTACGTGGCCAACATCGATGGCAAATCGGATGCACTCGACGGGTCGGGGTTTATCTCTACCCTCACGCCGCAGGGTCAAATCAGCAACCTGCACTGGGCCACGGGCCTCAACGCGCCCAAAGGCATGGGCCTCTACCGGGGTAAACTTTACGTGACCGACATTCACCGTCTGGTGGTGATCAACGCCAACACCGGGCAGGTTGAAAAAACCTACGAAGCTACCGACCGCAAAAAGGCCTTTCTGAACGATGTCAGCGTGGCTAAAGACGGCACTGTTTACGTGACCGACAGCCGGTTCGACCAGCTATACCGCCTCAAAGCGGGGCAGTGGGAGGTAATTATGAGCGGCGAGCCACTCAACAAACCCAACGGCGTGTTGGCCGAACGCGCAGGTACGTTGCTACTGGGCTGCACCAAAACCGGTGCCCTCCGCCGTCTCGATCCCGCCACCAACACCCTCACAACCGTGGCCGAGGGTATGGCCGCTACCGATGGCATTGTGAGCGACGGGAAGAGTGGCTTTTTCGTTTCTGATTGGAACGGGCAGGTCTTTCACGTGTCGAAAACGGGCGAGAAACAACAACTGCTGGATACCAGGGCCGAAAAGATCAACGCTGCCGATATTACCTATCTCAAGCGGGGTCGATTGTTGCTGGTGCCTACGTTCTTCCACAACCGGGTGGTAGCCTACCGGGTGGAGTAGCGGGTTGGGCAAGCCCGGCACATCGGCGGCATAGTTGTTGTGCAAAGCCGCAAATCAACGCTGTGCCGATAAGGTTTTGTATCTGTGGGTTAACAACAGCTTTTTATTTGTTAATTCATACTCTGAGTACTTTATACTAGTTTTTTCTGCAAAAACGCGCCATATCACTGCCAGAAATAATATCCTTGCTCCGTATAATGTACTATTCCAGAAGGTTAGCCTGGCGCACTTTAGGTCATTTACAAATAAGTGCGTCAAACGCGATGGTGACGGATTTGTAACCGAACAGGACACCGCCCCTTTGCTGGAAAACCTTTGGGTACGGTTCTGTTCGTGAAAAAAATTATACGTCATCTACCTCCACCTGTTTCCTTTCCGGGGAAATCTAGTTTATTCCTGCTTTTTGCTTTGCTGTTGACTACCCCGCTCATGGCCCAGACCATTACGGGCCGTGTATTCCGCGATTTCAACAGTGACGGCACGTACCAGACATCGGCTACTGCCGGTACGTATAACGAAACGGGCGCACGGGGCATGGTAGTCACGGCCTACAACGCCGCCAATACGATGGTTAGCTCGGCCACCACCACGGCTGCCGGTACGTATACCCTCACCACCGGTACCGGTGCATTCAGAATAGAGTTCACGAAGCAACAAGCCGACGATTTTGATAGTTTTCGGGGAGCGGGGAGCGGTACCAGCGTCCAGTTCGCCAGCGGCGGTGCCACCAACCTCAACCTGGGCATCAACTACCCGGCCAACTACTGCGGCACCACCAACCCCGCCATGTTTGTGGCCTGCTACATTAACGGAGACCCGCTGAGCAACACGGGCACAGCGGGCGCATCGGCCAACCGCGACGTGCTGGTTTCGTTGCCCTACAACTCTTCGGGCCAAACAGCCACCGAGACCATGGTGGCATCGGGCAAGCAGATGGGGTCGGTGTATGGCATGGCCGTCTTGCGGGCCACCAACAAGCTCTTTGTGGGGGCTTTCACCAAACGCCACGTGGGCTTCGGCCCCGGTGGGCCGGGGGCTATCTACGTAACCGACATGGCTACCAACACCACCAAGCTGTTTGCCACCCTCAACGCCGGTGCCGACCCCCACACCGGACTGACCTCAACGCCGAGCGACCCCAATGTGGATGCTGCCGCTTTTGACCAGGTGGGCAAAATGGGCCTGGGCGACATAGAAATCTCGGACGACGGACAGTTTTTGTACGTGATGAACCTCTTTGACCGGCGCATTTATATTATCCCCGTCAACACGCCGACAAACCCCACGCCGGGTGCCATTACGTCGGTGCCGGTGCCTGTTCCCGGCTGTACCAACGGCACCAACCGCCCCTTTGCACTGAAGTATTACCGCAGTCAGCTTTTTGTGGGGCAAGTTTGCAGCAACGAAAGTCTGCCGGTGGTGCAAAGCCCGTTTACGGTACCCAACGCGGCCAATGCCTTTGTTCACGCCTTCGACGCTACCCCGGCCACGGGCGCGCTGAGTGCTACGGCGCAACAGGTACTGACGTTTCCGCTTACGTATGCCAAAGGAGCCACCAACGACGGGGCTGCTGTGTTGAAAAAGTGGTATGCCTGGGGGTCCGATTTTTACGATGCGCCCTATGGCCTCCGAAACCGGGGCGGCAACAACCCCTCTTACCCCCAACCCTGGCTCACCGATCTTGAGATAGACGTAGACGGTACCCTGATTTTGGGCATCCGAGACCGCTATGGCGATCAGGGCGGCAACCAAAACCGGGGGACTGACCCTGCCGACAATAATGCGTACCAAGTGATTGCCAACGGCGACATTCTACGGGCGGGGCGTTGCGGCGCGGGCATCACCTTCACGCTGGAAAGCGCGGGGTCAGTTTGCGGCAGCACCCCCACCAGCAGCGGCGGCAACGGCGAAGGCGTAGGCGGCGGCGAATTTTACGCCGACAATGTGTTTTGTTGCCATAACGAAAGCAGCATGGGCGGCCTGGCCTTATTTCCAGGAATGGGTGAAGTGGTTAACACGTCCCTCGATCCTGTGGAGTTGTTTTCGGGCGGTTTCCGGTTTTTCGATAATGTTACCGGAGAGCAACGCCGCCCGTCAGGTCAAGGAACGGGTGTGCAGGTTTATGCCTCGGCAGATGCCATCACGTTCGGAAAAGCCAATGGTCTGGGCGACGTGGAACTGGATTGCGACGCGGCCCCCATCCAGATTGGGAACCGCGTTTGGCGCGACACCAACGACAACGGCATTCAAGACCCCGACGAACTGCCCCTCAGTGGCATTGCCGTGGTGCTGAAAGGGCCGGGCTTACCCGCCGCCGGAGCCAGCGTGACCACCAATGCCAGCGGCGAATACTATTTCTCGAACGCCACCGGCACCAATGCCACCGGGTTTGTCTTTGGCCTCACCAACCTGACCCACAGTACCAGTTATACCCTCAGTTTTCCCACCAGTGCCAGCGCGGGGGCCTTCTCGCTGAGTACAAAACCAAGCCAGACTACCGGAGTCAATGGCGACATTATTGACTCCGACCCTACCGCCGACGGGAGTTTAGTATTCATTCTGGGGAGTTTCGGGCATAATAACTTCAGCTATGATGCCGGGTACGTTCCCTGCTCGTTAACGGCAACCCTGACCAGTAGCAGCAATACCCTCTGCACCGGGCAGACGGCCACCCTCACCGCCACGGGGGGCAGCAGCTACACCCTGCTCAACACGGCTACAGTTAACACCACAGGTACGTTTGCCGGGCTAGCTCCCACCGCCACCACAACCTATACCGTGGTGGTCAGCAACGGCAATGCCTGCACCGCTACGGCCACAAGCACCCTCACCGTAAATCCACAACCAACGGTAACGGTCAGTAGTGTGGTCTGTAACGGCCTGACAACCTTTACGGTAAATTTCACCGCCATACCCGGTGCCACCATTCAGGCCGACCTGGGCACGGTAGTGGGCAATCAGGTGCAGAACGTACCCACGGGGCAGGTGGTGACGCTGCTGGCCACCTTGAACAGTTGCACCGCCAACACCACCGCCACCGCCGACTGCCAGGCCAACGCCGCCTCGCTGGGCGACTATGTTTTCGTCGACCAAGACCATGACGGGATACAAACTACGGGCGATACTCCCCTCGAAGGTGTATTGGTTACGCTCATCAGTAATGGCACGGTGGTCAGTACCCAAACCACCAACGCCACGGGCAACTACCTCTTCACGGGCCTCACGCCCGGCATACCGTATTCGGTCAGTTTCACCACGCCCACCGGCTACTCGGCCACGCTGGCCAATCAGGGCGGAAACGGTGCCCTGAATTCTGACCCCGTTGGCGGCATCAGCACACCCATAAGTCTGTCTGCCGGGGAGCAGAACCTCGACCTCGACGCGGGTTTTGTTAAACTCCTTCCTGTATTAGAACTGACCAAAACCGTGAACCGGTCACGGGCCGCGCTGGGGCAGGTTGTTTCATACACCATAACGCTGACCAACAGCGGGTTGGGCCTGGCCACGGGTGTGGTGGTGAGCGACACCTTCACGGCGGGGGTCAGCCCCGTGGCGGGATCGGTAGCAACCAGTACAGGTACGTTCACGCAGAGCAGCAACGGCCTTGGCTGGACGCTGGACCAACTCCCCGCCGGTGCCACCGCCACCCTGACCTACTCGGCAAGTTTGGTGAGCGAAGGCATTTCCTACAACACCGCTTCGCTGGCTCCCGGCCCCGGCAACCCAGATGGGGTGGTGGCGCGGGTCTGTACCAGCGTGCCGTTCCGGGTGTGCGCCAACGAAACCTTCGGGTTCAGGCTTACGGCACCGGGTAGCCTGTCGGCCTACCAGTGGAGCCGCAATGGACAGCCCATTGGCGGGGCAACCAGCCAGACGTATGTGGCCACCGAAGCGGGTGAATATGCTGTTTCGGCCAACAACGAAAGCGGGTGCGCCAGTGGTGCCTGTTGCCCGTTCATCATCGAAACCATTCCGGCACCCGGCCTCTCAGTGCTGGCCGTGGCCCCCTCCTGCCAGGGGCCAACGCCCCGCCAGGATGCCCTTATCTCGCTGATTTCCAGCACTACCAGTGCCCTCACGTACAACATCAGCCCGGCGGGTAGTTTTACCGGGGCGGTGGCGTTGTTCAACCAGCCGAAGGCGCTGGCCTCGGTGACGAACGGAATTTTACTCAACAGCGAACCGGGGGCACCTCTGCCTGAAGGCCAGGTGTATACCATCCGGGTCTATTCGGCAGAAGGCTGTTTCAGCGATGTGGTTACGACCATTCCAGCCTCGGCTTGTAGTTGCCCACCCGTCGTTTGTGCGCCCATTTCGGTACGAAAAACACAGATCGGCACAACCCCTCCCGGCAGGTAGGGCGGCAACGTACCAGCGTATTCATACCCCAAAAAAGGCCGATTTCAGGTATTGAAATCGGCCTTTTTTGGGGTATACCTGAGCAGATAATCCACCGATTCCCATCGCCTAACCGGTGAAACGTCGTGCCAACTTGTCAGACACAGTGGCTTTGGCAGTGGTTTTGCTTCTACCTTTGCACTCCGAATCTGCGCAACAGACGCTTTAGTTTTATGGAAAATAACGATACGCTGGAGCACGATACGCTACAGCCTGACAACTCAACCGATTCGGCCCCCGCTCAGGAGGCTGAAACCCCCACTGATACACTGCTCACGGATGAAACGGCAGAACCTGCCCAGGAAATTGGCTCGGAGCTGGCCGTGATGAAGGATAAATACCTGCGGCTATACGCTGATTTTGAGAACTTTCGGCGGCGCACGGCCAAAGAAAAACTCGACCTCATCTCGACTGCCAACCAAAACCTGATGCTCACGCTGCTACCCGTTGTAGACGATTTTGAACGAGCTATGCAAGCACTGGCCCAAACCGCCGACCCGGCTGCTGCCCTGGAGGGTATCAATCTGATCTACAGTAAGTTCACCAAAGTGCTGGATGGCAAAGGCTTGAAGCCAATGGTTGCCAAAGGCGAGGTTTTCAACGCCGACCTCCACGAATCGGTCACGCAGTTTCCGGCCCCAGACGAGGACATGAAAGGCAAAGTGATGGAGGAAATAGAGAGAGGATACCTGCTCAACGACAAGGTAATTCGCTACGCAAAAGTGATTGTGGGAGCGTGAATCTAATGAGTGGATTAGTGAAGGAGCGAATGAGTGAATGTATGGACCAAACATTCGCTAATCCGCTCACTCACTCATTCACTAATTCTTAAAAATGGCAACGAAACGAGATTATTACGAAGTTCTGGGGGTCGATAAAAAGGCCAACGCCGAGGATGTCAAAAAGGCATACCGCAAAATGGCCATTAAATACCACCCCGACAAAAACCCCGACGACCCCACCGCCGAGGATAAATTCAAGGAAGCTGCCGAAGCCTACGACGTGCTCAGCGACGACAACAAACGGGCGCGTTACGACCAGTTTGGCCACGCCGGGATGGGCGGGGCAGCAGGCAGTGGCGGGGCACCCACGATGGACGATATCTTCAGCCAGTTTGGCGATATTTTTGGGGAAGAGTCGCCCTTTGGGTCGTTTTTCAACGGGGGCCGGGGCGGCGGGCAGCAACGGCAACGGGTGCGGCGCGGCTCAGACCTGCGGATCAAGTTGAAACTGGATTTGCAGGAAATTGCCAACGGCGTTGAGAAGAAAATTAAGGTAAAACGACATGTCTCGTGCGGTACTTGCGGCGGAAACGGCTCTAAAAACGGCACTTCCGTACAAACCTGCCAAACCTGCCAAGGAACGGGCCAACTGCGCAAGGTAGTCAACACGATGCTGGGGCAAATGGTCTCTGCGGCTACCTGCACCACCTGCAACGGCGAAGGCAAGCTCATCACCGATCGCTGCGAGGTGTGCCACGGCGAAGGGCGCGTGTTGCAGGAGGATGTGATCCCGATCAAAATCCCGGCGGGGGTATCGGAAGGAATTCAACTATCGGTAGGCGGCAAAGGCAACGTTCCCCCACGCGGCGGTGTGGCCGGCGACCTGCTGATTGTGGTGGAGGAAGAAGAAGACGAAGATCTGAAACGCGACGGCACCAACGTGGTGTTCGATCTGTACGTCAACTTTGTGGATGCCACCCTGGGCACGAGTGTAGAGGTACCCACCATTGACGGACGGGTACGGATTACGTTGGAAGCGGGCACGCAAAGCGGCAAAATTCTTCGCCTGAAAGGCAAAGGCATCAAAGACCTAAACGGCTACGGGCGCGGCGATCAGCTTATTCACGTGAATGTCTGGACACCAAAAGCGTTGAGCAGCGACGAACGGGCTATTCTGGAAAAACTCCGCTCGTCGCCGAATTTTCACCCCCGGCCCAATAAAAATGAGAAAGGATTTTTCGACAAAATGAAAGACTTTTTCCACGGATAACAGCTTTTACCCCCTCAAAACCCTCGTTTACAGTCCGTAAGCGGGGGGTTTTTATTCCGGGATGGGGCTGGGTGTGGCGGTGAGTTGGGCCAGTACCTGCCGGTCTACCACGTGCTTACCCTCAAACGGTACCACCCACAGGTTGGGGATATCGGCCCGGAGTTTGGCCAGGTACGTGTCGGTGTCGGGCAAGAGGCCGATGTATTCGTCTTCCCGACCGTAGACGTACTCAACCGTCACGTTGGCCACGGTTTCCGGGCTGAGCACGTCGTGAAGGCCGTTGAGAAAGTAGCCCGCCCAAAGCATGAGCCGGTCAGCCCGGACGGACCTACCCTGTTCAAGCCAACGGCAGGCCGTGGAGGCCCCCTGCGAAAAGCCCATCAGCGTGATGTGCAGCGTGGCCGGGTCGCGGTGGCCCAACACCTGCTGCCATACGCTGTCCAGGTACGTGACGAAATCGGCCACTTCCTGGTCGCGGGCCTCGCGGGTGAGCCATGAGGCTCCTATTTTGCCGTATTCGGCATCGGTATAGAAACGGGAAAGAGCTTCGGGAGCAACAATGAGCGTGTGCGGGTTAGCCACCACGTCGAACCGGCGGATGAAATAGCGGGCCAACTGCCCGTAGCCGTGCAAGACAAACCAAACGTGCGTGGTCTGCTCCGACAACGTACCCAAGGTGTAGTAGCGGGCAGTTCGCGCTACGGAAATATGGTGTTCTTCAGCCATGCTCAACGATCAAACCGCGACGACTGGCGGTCTTGTTTTTTAAATTCGTAGGTATTTTTATCGGCAATGTAGAGGGTTCGTTCCATCCGGGCGTGTACCACACCCCCGGCATCAACCCAATCAATTGGCAGCGTTTGCTCTGTTTGGCCGTTGACGGCAACGGCCTCTTTTATGGTCTGAATCAGTTCGTCGGTCAGGTCATATCGTGCATAAAGCGTGGTACGGCCTGGCTTACGAAACCGGATACTGGCCGCTTTGTCCCAAACCACATACTGTTTCCCCAAAATCTGGTAAAGCATCAGCATATAAAACGGGTCGGCGGCGGAAAAAAGACTACCGCCGAAAATGGTGCCCACATAATTATACGTCCAGATGTTGCGCCGCAGCCGCAGGTGTACCTCCCGCGAATCGCCCGACCAGAACAGGATTTTTCCGCCCGTACCGAAATACATCGGATACCAGTTCATGAGGGTACGAAATCGCCACGTTTTACCCGATTCCATTCGGGTTGTCTTCAGAAAATCTGGTTTCATTGTTGGTTTTCGGTTCGTTGTCTTACCGTATAGAGTAAGAAAAAAGTATCGTTAAATCAGGGTTGCTTGAGCAGGGCATCCGAGAGGCTTACCAACCCGGAAAGGATATCCGGGCCAAGTTCGTCACGTACCTGAGCGTTCAGAGATTTCCAGATTTTATGGCAGCGTTTGGCTAGTTGTTGCCCCGCTTCGGTCAGGAAGAGGCCGCTACGAATATTGTCGGTCAGCCAGCCGTTGCGCTGCATCAATTGTACATCCCGGCTCATGGCCGATTTTTTTATCTGCAACTGCTGCGATAGCACCGTCTGCCGCACACCCGGCTGGGCAAAAAGAAACATCAGCAGACTTGCCTGGGCAAACGTTACCCTCTCCCCCGCAAACGCCTCGTTATACCGATTGGTCACTATCCGCGTCAGTAACCGCATCCGCCCTGCCACGCAAAAATTGGGATCCGTCATGCAACAAAAGTAGACTTTAAAGTTGCATATACAACTTTGTTCGACAAAACTAGGAACAATTTCATTCCTAGCGGGCTTGCCCATATTGCTCAGCTTCTCTTCACGAACGCGGCAATCACGTCGGCCAGGGCGGGCAGAATTGTCAGCTTGGGATCGGTGTAGGTGGCCATGTTAGCGGCGCGGTCGGCGGGGGCTTCTTTCAGAATATGGCTCATGGTCTCAAAATACACCACTTCCGCGTCGGGGCGGGCCGTTTTGAGCAAAGCGGCTTCCGAGACATCGACCTGAATATCGCGCCGCCCCTGAAGAATCAGCACTCGCCCCCGAATAGCCCGGATGGCCTGCGTGGGGTCGTGCTTCATCCAGGAGATGAGGTACGGCTGGGCGGCGGGCGCAAAAAAGCGGGCCAACACAAACGGCGGTTGCCGCACGGTGTGCCCCGCCCGGAGCGAGTCGAGCACACCCACGGCCAGGTTCATGGCCTCGCCCGTTACACCGCCGTTGGCAAACTGCGTCTTCAAAATATCGGCAATGTTACGGCCCGGCCCGGCAATGGATACGTACCTGGACACGCCGCTCCGGGCCACGGCCAGCATCCCCACCAACGCCCCTTCGCTGTGGCCCGCCACGGTCAGAGTCGAGAAGCGTTTGTCGGCCTGAAGTTGCCGGATGAATCCCAGCGCGTCGGTCACGTTGTCATCAAAATTGCCGGGCTGTTTGGCCAGCGCGGAGGCCAAAAACGCCGCCCGGTTTTGGCCGCTCCCCCGTTTGTCGTAGCGCAGCACGGCCACGCCGCGCCGGGTGAGGCTGTCGGCCAGTTGGCGGTACATATTCATCTGGGGCCCACCTAATTCGGGCGGGGCGTTGCCGTTGCGGTCTACCGGCCCCGACCCGGCAATGAGCAGCACCACCGGCACGGGTTTACGGGCGTTGGCGGGCAGCGTGAGGGTACCTTCCAGGCCGGGGCTGGCACCTGCGGGCGCGGTAAGCTGGTAGCGAAGGGTTTCTTCGGTTTGGGCCAGCAACGTACCTGTGGCCAGGCACCATAAGGCTACCGGCAAAAAGAGTAGTAGTTTAGGGAAACGTGTTTTCGGCATAAAAAGAGGGTTGGGCGCGGGGTTATTTCGCCCGTTTTTGCAATTCGTCCCGCGTCAGGGTTAGCGGACGGCCTACGGGTTGGCCATTACGGTAGGTGATGGCCCGGAGCGTGACGTTGCCTTCTGGTACGTTCAGGGGTTGGGTGTAGCGCGGGCTGTACCGACCGGGCACGGTGTCGTCGAGCGAGTAGAAAACATCCAGGCCGGGCAGTTCGGTGTCGATCATGAGGGTGAGTTTGCCATCGGCCAGGGTAGTGGCCACCACGGGGTCGTAGGCGGCGCGGGAATAGTTGACCCCGGCGGCCTCGGCGCGGCGCATGTGGGCTTCCATCCGGGGCACAAACCCGGCCCAGTTGCGCTGGCTTTTGGGCGACCAAAAAACCTCTGACAACGCCCACAAACGCGGGAAAAGCATATATTGGGCGTGGAAATAGGTCGGAATCTGCTCCGTCCAGAGGTTGGCCTGCGCCCCTAAAATCCGGGCCGAATCCACGCCGTCGGGCACGGGTTCCAGGCTGTAGCTGGTCTTCAGCAGAACGCTGTTATAGACACGGGGTTCCAGGGTGCGGTCGCCCTGCATCAGGTCGAGGTAAGCAAAATTGCCGGGCGACATCACCACGTCATGGCCTTTTTTGGCCGCTTCAATGCCTCCTTTCATGCCCCGCCAACTCATCACGGTGGCCGTGGGCGACAGCCGTCCGCTTTCCAGAATTTCGTCCCAACCAAGCATTCTCTTGCCTTTCGACTGAATAATATTCTCCACCCGGTTCATAAAATACCCCTGCAATTCCTCTACGTGAGTCATGTTTTGGGCTTTCATCAGGGCCTGGCAGGCCGGGTTTTTCTCCCAATAGCCCTTGTAACATTCGTCGCCCCCGGCGTGGATATACGTACCGGGAAACAGCCCGGCCACCTCGCCAAACACATCGTCCAGAAACGCATACACGGCTTCGTCGGCGGGGTTCAGGCTGTTGTCGAGCAGCATCTTGAAGGTGCCGTTATCGTACCACTCCGAAAATTTAGTGCCGGGGTTCACACGCGCCGTGGTGTCCTGGGTACAGGAGAGGTTGGGGTAGGCGGCAATGGCGGCCAAACTGTGGCCAGGTACGTCAATTTCGGGTACAATGGTCACATGGCGGGCCAGCGCATATTGCACCACCTCGCGGATATCGGCCTGGGTGTAGAAGCCGCCGTAGGTAGCCGCCTCGCCCGGTTTGGGGTCGGGTCGTTCGCCGAAATAGCCCGTGCGCGGCACCCGCCAGGCCCCCACGCTGGTGAGTTTTGGGCGCGATTTTATCTCGATCCGCCAGCCCTGATCGTCGCTCAGGTGCCAGTGAAACGTGTTGATTTTCAGGCGGGCAATGTCATCGATAAATTGCAGCACCACGGCTTTCGGGAAGAAATGGCGACTCACGTCGAACATGGTTCCCCGCCAGCTAAAGCGCGGATAATCAAGTACTTGCATGGCCGGGATGCTCAGCCGGGGTTCGGCCACTGCGCCCGGTGCCGCAACCGGTGCCAGCAGTTGGGCCAGGGTTTGGGCACCGTAGAACAACCCGGCAGGTTGGTTGGCCGTGATCGTGATACCTTTCGGGCCGGTACTGAGGCGATATCCCTCCTGCCCCAGCCGGGGGTCAGCTACGGAGTTGATTACCAGCACAATAGTGTTGATCGAACCGCCCGAAACCCGCCGAACGGGCAACTCCAGCGCGGTAAGCCGACCCAACTGTTGCCCAATCAGCGCGGCCACGTCGGCGGTTTCGGCAGCGTTGTAAGTGACAGCCGTGGTTTTGTTCAGGGTGAATTGCCCCGCCAACGACGTGAGCGAAACGGGTTGGGGAATCAGGTGGGGGGCCTCTTGTGCCAGGGCGGTGCCGCCAACCAACAGGAACGCCCATAAAATGTGAATGCGCATAGTTTTGAAAGGTAATCGGGTGGTAAAAACTACTGCAAGATAGGGCCACAGCGCAGGTACGTTGCTGGCCGGGCGAAACTACTACGCCAGGCCGGGGGTTAAACAAGCATACATTCACGATCATTTTATCGGCGGGCTTTGACCCCGTTGGGCCGGAAAAGCGGTCAGGATACCATGAGCAAACACGGACGGATTCTGGTCGCCATGAGCGGCGGAATCGATTCTTCGCTGGCGGCGGTGCTGCTCCACGAAGAAGGCTACGAGGTCATCGGCATGACCATGAAAACCTGGGATTACGCCTCTTCGGGCGGAACCAAAAAAGAAACCGGCTGCTGTAGCCTGGATTCGATCAACGATGCCCGCAACATCTCGGTCAGCCTGGGGTTTCCGCACTATATTCTCGACATCCGAAACGAGTTCGGCGACGCAGTGATCGACTATTTCACGGGCGAATACCTGGAGGGCCGCACGCCCAACCCCTGCGTTATGTGCAACACCCACATTAAATGGGATGCCCTGCTTCGCCGCGCCGACCGCCTTGATTGCGAGCACATTGCCACCGGCCACTACGCCCACATCCGGCAAGACAACGTACCTGGCCCGTCGGCGGGGCGATATGTTATTTCCAAAGGCATTGATGCCCTCAAAGACCAGTCGTATGTGCTCTGGGGCGTGTCGCAGGAGAGCCTGGCCCGCACCCAATTGCCCCTGGGGCGGCTGCGCAAAACCGAAATTCGGGAGATGGCCCGTGAGCGCGGGTTCATGGAATTGGTGACTAAATCCGAATCTTACGAAATCTGTTTCGTGCCCGACAACGACTACCGGGGCTTCCTGAAACGGCGCGTGCCGACGCTGGAAGCCGACGTGGCGGGCGGTACTTTTGTGCTCGAAAGCACGGGAAAAGTCGTGGGCACGCACGAGGGCTACCCCTTCTACACCATCGGCCAACGCAAAGGGCTGGGCATTGCCCTGGGCCACCCCGTTTTCGTGACCGAAATCAGGAAAGATACCAACGAAGTGGTGCTGGGCGTTGATAACGCGCTGTATCGCAACGGCATGATGATCAGCAAGTTAAATCTGCAAAAATACGCTTCGCTGGAGCAACCTTTGCGTACCGTGACCAAAGTGCGCTACAAAGATGCTGGTACGCCCGCGCTGGTTACGCAGCTAGGCCCCGACCGGCTGGAGGTGCTCTTCGACGAAGGCGTTTCGGCCATTGCACCCGGCCAGGCGGCGGTATTCTACCAGGGCAACGATGTGGTGGGTGGCGGCTGGATTATGAAGAGTTTCAACCAGGGAAAATGAGTGCATGAGCGAATTAGTGAATATTTGGCTGAATGATATAGTGCAGTCACAAATAGCTTTTTTTACTCATCCAAACATTCACTAATTCGCTCATGCACTCATTCACTCATTCCTCCATACTCCTCACCGAATGCCCCCGCGATGCCATGCAGGGAATAGCCCGGTTTATTCCCACTGCCGATAAAATCCGGTACCTGAACGCGCTGCTTCGGGTAGGCTTCGACCGGCTCGATTTCGGCTCGTTCGTCTCGCCCAAAGCCGTGCCGCAACTTCAAGACACGGCACAGGTGCTGGCCGGGCTTGACCTGAGCCAAACCAGTACCCAACTGCTGGCCATTGTGGGCAACCTGCGCGGCGTACGGGAGGCGGTCAGTCATGCGGCTATCCGGTACGTTGGTTTCCCGCTTTCGGTCTCCGAAACATTTCAGCAGCGCAACACGAACACCACTATCCAGGCCGCCCTGACCGACGTTACGCTGATGCACGACCTGTGCCAACAGGCTGATAAAGAACTGGTTGTGTATTTATCGATGGCATTTGGCAACCCATATGGAGACCCCCACAGCCCGGCGCTGGTGCTGGAACTGGTGAGTCAATTAAACTTCATAGGCATTGGTCATATTGTCCCGTCAGACACAGTTGGTACCGCTAAGCCGGAAGACATTTTGGTGCTGTTCGAGACGTTGTCGCTGGCATTTCCGCATCAGGCATTCGGCTTGCACCTTCACGCACGCCCCGGCGAAACCCCCGCTAAAGTGTGGGCGGCGGTGCAGGCAGGCGTGAGCCACCTGGACGGGGCCATTGGCGGATACGGCGGCTGTCCGTTTGCCACCGACACCCTCACGGGGAACTTACCCACGGAGGAAATTGTGGCCACGCTAGACCAGATGGGTATACAGACAAGCCTGGACCGAGCCACTTTGGCCGAAGCCATTGTGCTGTCGAAAGCTATCTTTTAGCCCGTACACTACGTATGTAGATATTCTCTCATAGTTGCGGGATACTACTGATCATCAGTTGATGGCCGTACATCAATTTCCCCGGTGTCAGGGGTAACACACCAAAGCAGATCACCACCGAAATAAAGCCGGTTTTGTAGCCCACTCTTTGGCTCTTTTCTTGAAAACGAAATGCACCACTACTACCAGAATTTCTAATAAGGTTTCCATTGTGCTCTCGGCAAACTGAGTATTTCGGAGTAAACTGACCCATCCTTTTCGGAGCAAGCCGAAATACACACTTGTCGCCAGGTACGTGGCACAACCACAAAAAACGCTCACTGTCAACTACTTATTCTGTCAGCCGGAACCCGCCCATGCCAGTAATTATGGTGCGCCCCATATTTAGGACCACTTGCTAAGTTGGATAACGGGCTAACTTTAGACCCGTATGAAGGGCAAAATCAAACGCAAATTTACGGCCGATTTCAAATTGAAAGTCGTGCTGGAAGTCCTTAAAGAAAAGGATACGCTGACCACCATCAGCAAGAAGCATGAGCTGCACCCCAACCAGATTACTGATTGGAAAAAGCAATTTATGGAGTTGGCTCCTACTCTTTTCGAGACCAATCAGAGGGCCAAGCCTACCACCACAGAACCTGATATCACCCTACTCTATGAACAGATTGGCCGACTACAGATGGAGCTAACCGCAGCGGCGGACCGCTTCTTTAAAAAAAAGTTGACCCTATGAGCCTGGCCCAACGACGTGCGCTGGTTGACACCACCGCGCCGGGTAGTCTACGTCAACAATGTCAATGGGTAGGCCTGCACCGATCCGCTTACTACTATCGGCCCGTAGTGGCTGATCCAGAAGACCTCTTGCTGATGCGGCTGCTTGACGAGCAGTACCTGCTTACGCCCTTCTGGTGATTTTCAGCCACCACTTCAGGCGTGGCGGCGGTCATTTTTTTACCCATTTGGTTTTTACTTTTCCAAGTATAGATCAAGTTCTCGGAGATACCCAGTGCCCTGGCGACATAGGTGGCAGACTGACCGTTGGCCAGCATTTTCAGAACATCTGCTTTAAAATCAGCCGGTTCGCCGGTGCGATCGTATTTTCGACGCGGTTTGGGTTTGACTGCTTCTTGCATGGTTTTGCCAAGTTAAGCAAGTCTGGTGTGCCGATAAATTAGACCATCTCAGATGGCCACAACGCTACTGAATACAAACAACTCTCCTTTGGCTTTACACCCCCGCTTGGTTGGGTGTCACGTTGCACTCGACCAAGTATCCTGTCAGAGGTAACACGACCCGGCAACGCTAATCTTACCCGAAAGAGGGCAAATACAAACTAAGCCCAAACACAATATACTACCGCCCCTGAATCTACACTTTTTTGAAGCAATGACTGCAATAGGGGTAGTAGTCTTTTTTCTTCCTCATATGACAAGACCTCATATGCAACGTATGAAGACTTAATACTATCAAGATGTCTAATTAATGTTGAAATGACTCTAAGGATAGGTAGTGGATCAAACATAACTCCGTGAGATTCGCTGTCAATCGTTTTCAAACCATTGCCAGAAAAGTAGTTAGTTGCCAGTTTATAAAATCTCAAATCCTCTTCCATGATTTCCAAATCCCATAAATTGGTTCTTGCATTGAGCAGAACATCAATACAATTAATGCCACTATAAAATGTAACCGCATCGGCAGAAAAAACCTTATCAGCTTCAATTAGATCAAGATTGGCCTCATACAATCCCAACGGACGTACATGACCAGTAATACCTTTTGAATCTTTTTTGTAAGCACTGAAACTCAAGTACACTCCCATTTGTCAATGTTATTTTAATCATCTGTTTTAACACTGAGTGCAAAGCCTAGGTCTCACTATTTTGAGCGATTAACCTGTCAGACGAAACGCGATTTGCTACGTTCTGTCGCAGGTACGTGGCCTCTCGGCAGGTACGTTGCAAACACGCAAAATATGCTCACTATCAAGCTGTTCCCTGTCAGCCGGAACCCGCCACCGCCAAACACATGAGCAAACACCCAACACCCCCATGTGGTGATGACGAGCGTAGCGAGACATTTACACACATGGAAGGTTGGGCTGTTCGCCTGACTTTGCGGCTTGCGGCCTGTCGCCCGTGACCTGCTTGGCTAATTTTTGGCAAGCCCACGCTGAATATCAAGTACAAAACCAACACTAACACCATTGTATTCAGCAATTTCCTCAACGGTAAGTTTGCCTCCGTTAAGAGCCTTAGTGACGGTTTCTGTATTCTTTGTATTAATTGCTTCCTTGATTTTTTTGTTCTCGTTCTTGACTGCTAACGCATTAGCCGAAATGGTCATTTCGTAGCTTAATCGCTGTTCGGGCGTGAAAGCCCGCTTGTCCAACTCCTGAATCGCTACCCGCAACCACTCCTCATTCCAGAACTGGGGAAACTGCGTTGGCTCACTTACTTCATGGATCGTCTTCATCGTGTAAATCAGTTTGTCCAAATCGCTTTGAATGGCACCCAAATCTTTGTCGAACTTGTCTAACTCTACGGTGATAAACGTCAGTTGGTCGTCTATCAGTTCGTTGTTTTGGTTCTTCAGAATAGCAATATTCTGATAGTCAGTGATATGAGGAAAGATACTAACAGCCAAAATGCCAATGCAGTAAATCTTGGGTAAGTTATCAAACTGGTAATCGCCTTTCCGAATCAGCGTGTTGAGCCGATAAAATGCGTAGAATTTCATGCGTTGGATGAACTCTGGGTACTCGCCCAACTGCATTTCTACGATAAACTCATTACCCCTTTCGTCTTTGCAAAACAGGTCATAAATGCCACTTCGACTGTCGCGGGTTACGCCTTTGATTTCGTTCTGAATAAACGTTACCTCCTGAATTGCTACAGACGAATTGATGAGTGCCTGTAATGCTTTTCTCAAGAACCGGGTGTCGGATTCGTTGCCAAAGGTGGCTTTGAAGCCGTAATCGGATACAAGGGGAATAAACCGCTCGTTTTCATTGTACAAGTCCATGAGCCAAAGTTACTCAAACAATGCTCAAGTACCTTGTGTCGATCGGAACCCGCCGAACGAGCCTAAATCATACCTCTGGGGCGGTTGGCCTGTCAGCCAGAAGTTGAAAATGGAAGCCCAAAACTTACCTCACCGGGACGGTCAACTTGTCGTACAGACGCTGACTGGCAAACAAAACCTAACCTGTCGGGGCGTTCAAACTGCCACACCAGACCCGCTGAACGAGCAAAAGCCTCACCTCTGCGGCCCGCTTCCTGTCGCCCGAACGCTGGCACACGAGCTAATTTATGGACCCGCACCCAACGCCAACGGGGGCTGATGAGCCGTAGGCACATTTGCACCCCCGTTTGGATGTACGCATGCTTTCTAACTACTTCATAATCAAGTAGCTTGAGAATCCACAGTCCAGCCCAAATCTGCAATCGAGATACCAAACTTATGCAGGTTTTTCTTGATTTTCTTAATCTGTAGCACCTTTACTTGCGCCTGATCCCGTTCCATCTTGGCAGGTTCATAAGCCGAACCAGTCGTCAGCATTTTGTAGATAACCACTGATAACTTACGGGCCGTAGCCGTGATAGCCGATAGCCGACTGGATTTAAAAGCCACCCGTTTGAAAAAGTTGGCTAGCGGGTTCGACCCCTTCATATTGCCAATGGAATTAGCCACCATTCGGAACGTGTTAGGCAGGGTCGATTTATTCTTCAACGTTTTACGGGACAGTATTTTACCGCCCGATGCTTTGTTGTTCGGAGTGAATCCTAGCCATTTAGAGAACGCTTTAGCCGAAGTAAAGCGGCCGATGGCCTCGCCCACCTCAGCCATGAAGGTTAGCAAGGCATCGCGCCCAAAACCGGGTATCTCGTTGAGATTCACACCCAAAAGCTGATGAGCATATTGCTCGATGGGCAGTTTCGGCGAGTTTTTATCGGTTCGGGGTTTGCGGGTATTCTTGGCTTCAGGCTTAATTAGCGATTGGGTGTGGTCGGTGAAAAACTTATCCAACTCGGCATCTAAATCAGCCATTTCAGCGCGGATTTTCTCAAAAATCCGGTAACACGAGCGCACTTCAAAACGCACGCTATCATTCCAGTTTCCGGTCAGTAGTTTAGTGATTTCAGCGGGTGATTTTTTGCAGGATTTGTGAGCGAGTTCAGCCAGTTTGCTGGGGTCTTCCTGGCCCTGACAAATGGCTTCAATAATGGCTAATCCCGACACTGAGTTTGAGTCAGCCATAGCCGCATCGAGTCGGACATTGATGGCACGAAGGGCTTTTTGAATCCGGCGAATGTAGTTGGCCGAGTCTTCGATTAACGTTCGACGCATCCGCACTAATGGCCGAATAAAGGCCGAAAACTCGTCCGTAATAAAGATGGGCGGCAATAAGCCTAAACTGTGCAGGGTTCGGATATGAATCGCATCGGATACGTCGGATTTGAACCGACGGTAGTTTTTTGTGTTGGCTCCGGCGGTAATAAGTACGTCAAAACCAGCTTCTTGCAAGACCGTTACCAAAGGCCGCTCATAGCCGCCGGTGGCTTCCATAGCCACGTGCTTGACCTCGTGTTTGGCTAAAAATTGGGCCAACTCAAAGAGTTCCTGAGTAGATACGCCGAACTCTTTTACGTCTGTCTGCGGGTTGTCTCCCACCGCTACAACGTGAAATTTAGAGCCGATGTCAATGCCCGCCACCTGTTGATGGACAATGGGCATGGCCTGATAATTTGGGCTGTTTTGGTTGTTCATGTTTTTTTTGAATTGAACGTACAAAAGCACTATCAGCGGGCTATTTTTAAGAGTCAGTTAGTAGGATGTACGGGGTAACGGGGATAAATCCACGTTCCACCAGTTGGGTTTTCAATGAACGAAATGGTTTTACCCATTTTCGTTGCTAATAGCCAAATCGGGAGGTTGGTCGGGTTGAATCACACCACGAGAAGGGACGATCTTCCCACAAGGGGCTACTGATAGTAATACCGTTTCAGATTTGATATGTCGTATATTTGCTTCATGAACTACGCCCTCAAAATTCAGGAAGATTTGCTCACCCTGCAAACAATTGAAAAAAAA
>JAYUKZ010000413.1:0-1752 GCA_043763995.1 Fibrella sp. | reverse complement strand
TAGCCGGGCTGATTGTAGGCAACCCGGAGTTGATACGCTGCCCCGGTCTCGAAACCGCCACGCTGCTGGCGACTATCGAACCCGTAATAACCCAGGCTGTCGGTCTGGGTGGTGGCCAGGTAGTGTGCCCCCTGCCAGAGTTCTACCCGTATACCGGATAAGCCCGTTTCATCAGCATCCTGTAGCCCATCTTCGTCACAATCCTGCCAAACCCGATGCCCCAGCAGCGTGGGTGGGGTGGCCCGAATCAGTTCCACATCGCCCACGTGGTTGGTTTTTCGCCCTACATACTCAGCCGCCGGGTTGTGGCGGTACGCTGTTAAACCCCGTACTTTCTTCCCCGTCTGGTTCTGGTAGGCCACAATGCCGGCTGAGTTATAGTCTCCGGTGGGTTCCCGGCTACTAACCAGTAGCTGCCGCTCGCCGGGCAAAAGGGCTAAGCCGCCCATGCCGTTTTCCTGGTGGTAAAGCACCCTCCCCACGCTGAAATCATCTTCATAGTAGAACTCGCCCCCGGCTGGCCCTTGCTTGTTGTCAATGCCAACGCTGTGGCTGTCGCCTGCTTTGGCATTCGCTTCCAGCCGGAAGGCGTTGCGCCGGGGGGTAGTCCGAAGTACATCGCCCGCCGCTAAACTCACCACCTGCCGCCATCGGCCATCGGGCGTACCTTTGCCCGTAACCATCTGGTGGCCCAGCCGGTCCATCAGCCCAATGAGTAAACTGCCATCGGTGTCGAACTCCAGATCAGAGAGCATGGGTTGGGGGTGAACGGCCCACCAGGCGGGTTCGGCCAGCATCACCTGGCTGGTCTCATCTGTCCAGGCAAACCAGTCGCCGATACCGTATTCCACGGCTCCCCGCTTGTAGTTAAGGGGTAAGCTAACGACTTCCCGGCTGTGGCCCGTGGCCGGGTCGAGGGCGTAGACGTACCCCCGGAGATCCGAGGGTCGGCCCGACCGGGCGGCATCGCACACGCCACCCACGTAGACCTGGCCCTGGTGACACTTGACAGCAAAGGGTCGCCAATCGCCCCCCTGGCAGGGTACAACCGGAAGCGCAAGCTGGTTTACATCCCCCGCCACGGGTGGTTGGCCGGTAGCGGGCAGGTGGAGCGCGTAGAGGTTTCGATCATGAAGGTTCAGCGCATAGAGGGTGTGGCCATCATCGGAGAGGTCGATGCCACCCAGCCCCATCTTACCGACCCGGCTAAACATCAGCGAGTCGGTCATGGCAGCCTCATAGGCATCGCCTAACGCCCGATCCCAGGGTTCTGGTCCGGTCTGGATGCCTAGTGCATCCAGTGAACAGAACGGCCGGGTGAGGCCGGTAGCCAGGTTGGTCTGGTAGATACCCCCCGCGCCCAGGGGGCCATAGCCACTGTGCCGTTTGGCCAGTGCCGCCGCGTAGAGGCAATTTCGGGTCGGATCATGGGCCAGGCCCCAGATGCAGCCCGTCTGGTCGGCAGGTACACGCAGCGAATCGGTACCGCCTGGTTGGCTGGTTTGTAACAGCCGAATGGTACTGATATTCAAAGCCTGGTTGCGGGGGTCATGGTGGCTCCCGATGGGCTGGATAGTGACGGCCACGCGGGGGGTGTCACCGGTGTAGGTGTCGGGTCGATACAGGCCCAGATCGTGCTGGCCTTTGTGTTCCGGTAGAAAGCGGGTGAGGTACTGCCCCTGCGTGGGGTGGTAGTGGGCGGGCAACGGACCAAACTCGAGGCGTACCGCCTGGGCCGCGAGCGGTGGAAAC
>JAYUKZ010000412.1:0-1752 GCA_043763995.1 Fibrella sp. | reverse complement strand
GTCGCCACCCCTAATCATTATAAGCCCCCACTGCGAAAACAGTGGGGGCTTTTTTTGTGCCAAAAGAAAATATTACCAAATAAAATTATATGGTAAGTGAAAGTCACCAGTAATTGTTTATAGGTAACTGTAAATAATTCTTCTACAGTAAATATAAACTTAACTGAAAAAAGTTTACTTTAATTTCAGTCTTCTAGGCATTTAGAAATATATTCAAGCCATATTTGGCTTGTATGTGTCTCTGTATGAAGCAACTAGGCATTCTATTAATGTGGCTAATGACTGCCACGTTAACGGACGCTCAACCTACCGCATTCCGACGGCAGGAAAAACCCGGTGACTGGCTCATTGGTGTTACGGCATCAGCCAGTCGTTATGCGGGTGATTTAAGCGAACGCTACAATATTAAACACCTTCAACTGGGCTGGTCGGCACAGGCGCACGCCCGGTGGCGACTGCATGAATCGCTTTGTATTCGAGCAGAAACGGGCATTTATTATTTACACGCCCGGCAACAATACACGCAGAATGCAGCCAACATGTTAGCATTTTACACGACTAATCTGTCTCTCAATCTGGACCTAGAAATCGATGCGTTGCCGGTTGACTTCAATATGCAAAATATCCTGTATGGTGTACTGGGAGGGGGTATTACTAATTTAGACCCTCAAACAACTTTGAACGGTAAAGTTATCAAGCTGACTGATTTCAACACAGAAGGTACTAAATATGCCCGTTGGGTTGGCCAATTCAGGTATGGGTTGGGAATACCCTTTGCCCTCAGCCGTTGGACGCAGATACGTGTGGAAGGCACATATACGCATGTATTGAGCGATTATCTGGATGACGTAAGTACCGTTTACACAGACAAAGCCGCTGCCCCGTTGCTGGAAGCACAGGTAGCAGACCCACGGCGGCTAGTGGGGCTGGAGCCGAACGTGGCCGGAGCACAACGGGGGAATCCCGGTAAACGAGATGGCTATTTTCTGATTACCTTTCAGGCAGTATATAAATTTCACTGAGCCTACACTTCCTGAAACCGTTATGGCCACATATATGGCTGCCATTGACCAGGGTACAACCAGTACCCGGTGCATAATTCTGGACAGACAGGGTACTATCCGGTCCATTGCCCAAAAAGAACACGCCCAGATTTACCCCCAACCCGGTTGGGTAGAGCATGATCTGGAAGAAATCTGGCATAATACCCTGGAGGTCATTGCCCAGTCGCGCATAAAGCTAAATCTGACCGTGAAAGATATTGCCGGGGTGGGCATTACCAATCAGCGCGAAACAACCGCCGTTTGGAACAAACGCACCGGAAAACCCTACTACCATGCGCTGGTCTGGCAGGATACCCGTACCGAAATCACCGTTGCAAAACTGGCTCAGGAGGGTGGTATAGACCGGTTCAGAGCCGTGACGGGCTTGCCACTTGCTACTTATTTTAGTGCCCTAAAACTTTGTTGGTTACTGGATAACGTACCTGGCCTGCGGGCTGATGCCGAACGCGGGGAGGCTTTGTTTGGTAACATTGACAGTTTTCTGATTTGGAACCTCACCGGTGGGCCGGAGGGGGGTAAGCACGTAACCGACGTGACAAACGCTAGCCGGACCCAGCTTATGGACCTGGAAACCTTGGCTTGGGACGACGGCATTTTGGCTACGCTCAACATTCCCAGGGCCATGTTACCAACTATTCAGGCGAGTAGCGGCTTGTTTGGCACCATAACATCGGAGGTGATGCCGGGG
>JAYUKZ010000411.1:0-1754 GCA_043763995.1 Fibrella sp. | reverse complement strand
GCCGCACTTGTGGCCAGGCCCGCAGTAGCCGCCGCGCCGCCAGGGCTTGTACCAGGCACGTGAACCCCAACGGCAAGCGGTGGCTCAGGGCCGTGATGGCGTGGGCCACTTCGGCGGGGTAAGTCTCCGGGTACGTTGCCGGGCGTGGGTTTGGCCGGGGTGCATGGCCCACCAGCCACCGGAACGGCACCACCCACAGGGCCACGCGGTACGCCACCAGCCAACCCAGTGCTTTTGTTAGCAACAGAATTTTAGCTGGGGTTAATGGTCTGTACATGAAATGATTACGAAACAAGCTGGATCAGCTTTTCGTCGAAAAGTTCGGTCAGAAATGCCTGTAAATCGGCCCGGCAGTGGGCGGGGTCAACTTCGAAATCGGCCAGGAGGTGGGCTTCAATGTCGGCTACGCTGTGGGGTTTGTTGTCCTGAAGAAACGCCCAGACGGTGCCGCCCACTTCGTTGAGTTCGTAGTAATTGCCGACCTCGTAATTGATCAGAATCGTCTCTTCGCCTAGCACCGACGAGGCTTGGTTGGGGGCCAGTTGCAGGCGTGTTTCGGGCAGAAAAAGCATGGGGCGGAACGGATAGGCCGTAAAAGTAGGCACCCGCCCACGCATTGGCAACTACGGCCTGTTGGTGGGGTGAAAATAGCGTGCAACCCCGCCCAACACCACCGGCAGGAGCCGCAAACAGGCATGATTTATGATGGTGTGAAGGTGTGTAACCCTGCGAAGAGCTTGCCCCCCGCAAACAGGCCGTGCCCGCTGTGTCGCCCCAACCCACTCACAAGCTGTTATGTGCCGTTTACTTTTCTGTATAGTTCTGTCTATCAGTGTTTTATCTCTCCACTGCGCTCCGGGCCGTGGGCAGCAACGGGCCGTGCGTCGTGCCGTTCGTCTTCCGAGTAACGTACCTGCGTTGGCCCGAAAAGCCTGTTTGCCGGCCCATATTACCGCCGGGAAGACAACCCTATGCCCCAGCGAAACCGGCGAACTACGCTCTAATATTTTGCCCGAATACCGCTACCGATGGTTCCGCGATGGCACCCTGATTCCGACCGAAACGGCCTATTTGTTGCTAATTGACGCGCCGGGAACCTACCGCCTCGAAGTGACCAATACCGCCTTTCCGGGCTGTGTGCAAACCGATGAACTGGCCATTGGCGAATCAACCCTGCGGGCCGTGAGTTTGGTGCCCATCAGCAGCACGGCAACCGGCGCAGTGTCGGGAACGGTGGCTTGTACGGGCGGGTCGTTGGTGGCGGCTCTGAGCAGCACCGCCCCGCCCGACCCCGCCCGCCTGACGTACCAGTGGCAGCGCAACGGCTTTTTGGTGCCCGCCACCAGCCCGGTGCTGTTCACCCCCGCCCCCGGCCAATATACGGTGGCGGTCAGCGATGGCGACTGTGTGGTTGAGGCCGACCCGGTAGTGGTTTTTGGTACGCCCGCGCCCGTTTTCAGGCCCCCGCCCGACGTGTGCGAGCGGGCCGAAGCCGTGGAACTGTTGGCCTTACCCACGGGGGGTATTTTTTCGGGAAAAGGCATCCGGGGCGTGGTTTTCGACCCGTTGGCGGCGGGGGGCGGGGTGCATACGCTTATCTATTCGTTGACGAGCACAGCCGGGTGCGCCGCCCAAACCAGCCAGCCGGTGCGGGTTGTTAGCGTGCCGCAACCCGATTTGGGGCCAAACCAGACCATTATCAGCGGCACCAGAATAACGTTGCAAGGCCCGCCCGGCCCCAATCTGACCTACAC
>JAYUKZ010000410.1:0-1754 GCA_043763995.1 Fibrella sp. | reverse complement strand
AGAGCAGTGCCTCAACGTACCTGAGCTGAAAAATGGGGTTTTTGGGGTACTCGGCCACCAAATAAGCCAGGTTCTCGATGGCTTTGGCGAAATCGGTTTCGTGCTTGACGTAGATGTGCGCCAGGTAAAAATTGGCCTCCGGGCGGGTAAACACGGCCCGTTTGGCGGCAATTTCCATCTGTTTCAGGCCAGTAGCAATACTGCCGTCCTTGAAAAAAAACATGAACGGTTTCACCACCGGATGGTCAACGGGGTAGCGCTCCACGTAGTAGTTGTAGAGACCGGTGGAAAAGTAAAACTCCACGCTTTTGTCCATCAGCCCGAACCCGTCTTTCATGTACACGTAGGCTTTCCGGGCTTCGCCCAGTGCCTTCATACTCTCGCGGTCGAAATTGTGTTTCATCGACATATAGCCGTGGGCGGTAAGGCCCATGAAAATGGCTTCGGGGTCGTTGGGGGTTTGCTCCACCCGCGCCTCCACCAACCGAATAGCCTGGCTCGTCTGCTGCACGTATTGGGCCGTGATGCCGGGGTTCTCGCTCAGGGGCAGGTGTTGCCACTGGAGCGTGAGTGCCCGCAACACCGGCCCCACCGCCGACTGCGGGTACTTGGCCTGCAATTGCCGGATAACCGGCGCGGCCTCGGCAAATTCAAAATTATAAATGTGGTTGAGGGCCTTAGCCACCGACTGTTGTGCCACGGGGTCGGTCAGGATTTGGGCGGGCAGGAGCCGGGGCAAGAAAACAAAGAAAAGCAGTACGGTTAGTCTGTTCATATCGGGTATGCGCAAAAATTAGTCGGGTTTGGTGATCTCTGGTACGTTGCCAGTGTTGGTATGACCCGGCGGCGGGGCCAGGGTTTATTGTTGACCGCCCCCGACGCGTTACCTTTGCCCCGGCTAATTAACCGGCCCCACTGCCAAAACGTTTAGTGACCATGCGCTACAACCAATTCGAGCTGACCAACGGCCTGCGGGTATTCGTTCACGAAGATGCCAGCACTCCCATGGCCGCCGTAAACATTCTCTACAACGTTGGCTCACGCGACGAAAACCCGGAACAGACCGGCTTTGCCCACCTCTTCGAGCACCTGATGTTTGGCGGCTCGCGGCATATTCCCAGCTACGATGAACCCCTGCAACGGGTGGGGGGCGAAAACAACGCCTTCACCAGCCCCGACATCACCAATTATTACATCACGCTGCCCTCGGCCAACCTGGAAACCGCGTTTTGGCTCGAATCGGACCGGATGCTGAGCCTGTCGTTCGATCAACAGGTGCTGGACGTGCAGCAGAAAGTGGTCATCGAAGAGTTTAATCAACGCTACCTCAACCAGCCCTACGGCGACGTGTGGCTGCGGCTGCGCCCCCTTGCCTACCAGCAGCACCCCTACCGCTGGGCCACCATAGGCAAAGACATCAGCCACATTGAAAACGCCGTGCTGGCCGACGTAAAGGCATTTTTCTACCGATACTACCGGCCCAACAACGCCATTCTGGTGGTGGCGGGCAACGTGACTACCGAACAGGTAAAGCAACTGTGCCAAAAATGGTTTGAACCCATTCCTGCCGGAGAAACCTACCACCGCGCCCTGCCCGCCGAACCCCGCCAAACCGAGGCCCGTTTTGCCGAAACCGCCGGGGGCGTTCCGCTCAATGCGCTCTACAAAGCCTACCACATGCCGGGCCGCTTTGAACCAGGCTTCCCCGATGCCGATCTGCTGGCCGACCTGCTGGGGCGGGGCAAATCGTCGCG
>JAYUKZ010000409.1:0-6137 GCA_043763995.1 Fibrella sp. | reverse complement strand
CGTTGATTTTGTACCAATTGAAATAGACATCAATCAACGTCACATTGGGCAGGTTAAGCAACTCACGTAGTTGTAAGTCTGTGCGTGTTACACCAAGCCGAACGCTGATCTGTTCTTCATATTCGGTCAGCGTTTCGTTGGTTACGAAAAGTGTGTAGCGTCCTTGCCTGAGTGCCTGAAAGGATTGGGTGAAAAGGCGAATGACTTGGCAGAGAAACCAATAGTACGTTGGTATCGAGCACTATATTCATGCTGCTCTACTGATTTTTGTCAGTTAACCAGTTGTGCATTGTTTGTTCAGACCAACCCTGCTGTTCCCAGGCTTTGTCGGCAAGCGTTGTCAGGCGATCCGCGAAATACTGCCCGATCAGTGCGCGAATATTCTGTAGGTCTGCTTCACTCACTTGTTGTGCATACAATTTCAGCAACTCCTGTTGCAGATTGGTCAATTTGCTTGCTGCTACCATGATTAATCTTGGTTATGTTGATGCGCGATTGCCTCAATACCACTCGCTGTTAACTGCCGCCACCTTATGCCAACAACGCAAGTTGGGCGCGGGCCTTCGCCAAGTTGATGAACAGATCGAGGGCTAAGAAACGCTCCAACTCTGAAGCTTCTTCCCCCTATAGTTTTTCGTTCTTTTTCAAGCCAACCAATTCGTCAACCCGCGCCGACATCGCCGGTGATGCTGTCATGGCAATAATGCGTTCTGGAGCCGCCTGCGCCAGCGTAGTAGCAATATCCCCGAACGCTTCCGCTACGCTCATACAATTTCCGTTTTTAGGTACACTCAAAGATACTGTATTGGTTATCAAGCCACTGCAAACTCGGTAAATTGCCGAAGGAAGGGCGACCGATAGCCCAACACGATATGCTCTTTGGGTACGTTCGCTTCCAGTAGCGCATTCACCACCCCGTCTTCCGTAGCGTCGCGCTGAATCCAGAGTTTGCCGTCGATGATGTCAATGTGAATGACGTTGGTGTAGAAACGTTTCGTTCCCTCCCAACCAACCTCAATCAGCAGGTAGCGGTGGTTTAGCGTGTCAAAAACCGTTTCATAATCTTGTACACCTGCCTGTTCGGCAAACTGTTTGTGCGCCAAAATGACTTTCTGAACAATCGTGGCGTGGTGAGCTATCCGATCCATCTGACAAGGATTTGGGTGGTTGGGTCGTAAACAAGTAATCGAATCTGCATTTGCTCACTCAAGATACTAATAACCTGATCGTTTGTTAAGTCATCGAAGACCTCTTCGGGCAAAGCAAGATACAAAACGCGCCCTTCTTCATGCTTGTTCAACGCCTGACTATACATAAGGTACTGTCCTAACGCCCGTTCTAAATCTGCCATTGCCGACCGCCCAATGAAGCTTTTGACTTCTACTGCAATGCGCTGATTTAGCTTCTCTGCGGTAATCAGTTTCTCAGCAGCCAAATCAACGTACAGTTTACGATTCCCAAAAGGAAGCCTCAACGGATCGTCAGTTATAATCCAACCATCTTAAGTGCGTTTTTAACTGCGTCGTGGAAAAGGTCTTTTGCCATACTCAGTTAGCCGTTCGGTTGTGTTGATGGGCAATTGCCTCGATGTCATCCGCTGTCATCTGTCGTTGCTCAACGAATTTTTGCGCTTCGGCAGACGCTTTCTTCGCAAAGTATTGTGAGAGCATTTTCCCGATTTCGTGCAGGTCTGTATCGTCCACAGAAGGGCGGGCAAAGGCTTTAAGCAACTCTAACTGCAACGGCGACAGTGAGTTAACGTTCATAAGTTGTTGACGATTACAGGTGGTAAACAAAGGTAAAGATGGGGTACGTTCCTATTCGTTTTAAGAATAAAGATCAATTTCTAACATTGGCTAACAATCAATCTTCTGAATGGTGACTTCAATCTCGTTGCGGAAGGCGTTAGACACGCCGTCGGGCATGTCTAACTGATAGACGTTCAGCGTTTTACCGGTGGTTTGGAGGTCGGTTTGGAGGTCGCGGAGGCGGGGCAGGTCGGGTTTGTAGCGGCTTGTGCGGGTGGTGTCTTCCAGGAGCAACTCCTTCACAATCACGATGCTCTGCCGGAAGGTGTTGGCCGTTTCTCGCAGGAACGTCATGGTCTTCACCACGTCGAAATCAGACACGGGCGCGTCCGAAATCAGGGGGTAAAACGAGGCATAGTTGCGGGTTTTATTGGCCGACACAATCGCCATGATGATAGCCAATTTCAACGAGCTAACGAGCGATGTGTTCAGGTTGCTCACCTCGCGCCCGTCGGTATCCAGAATTGCCGGTCGGTAGCCCCCGTCCGCTTGGTCTGCCCCGCCCGTTGCCACGAAGCGGATCGTGCCGTAGAACGCACCCGTGGGCTTGTTTATGTTTTGGTAATGGGTATTGGCGGTGGCCTCAAGTTGCCGAACAAGTTCCTGATACTTGTTCTTTTTCACCCGTTTGGCCAGTTCCATCAAATCGAACAGGATCGTTTTTTTCTGTATCAGGTGCGCAGGTACGTTCCCTTCCGAGAGTTTACTCAGTTCGTCGTTGATGGCCCGCAGCCGGTCTTCGTGCTGTTTCTTTTTGTCGCGGGCACTCACCAATTCGCCTTCAAATTTCTTGATATCCGCCGTGGCACCGGTCATCGAGTTCACAATGTCGCGGGCGTTGGTGATGTGGCTGAGTTGCTGCTGTTGTTGCAACTCGCGGGCTTTCGCGTCCAACTCGTCTTTGCAAACCCGCACCCGGTCGCGCCCGGTGTTTTGTTCCTGAATAGACTGTTGCACCCGTTGGTTAATGCTGTCGATACTGCTTTTCATGCCTAACCCATTGGTATACAGCTTCGTAAAAAACGGTTTCAGGTTTTGCCGGGGGCGTTCGGGCTGTAGGGTTTCGGGTTCCGACAGGAGTAAACTGGCAATAGCCTCGTAGGCTTCGCTGCCTTTGGGCGCGGGGCGGTCGCACACCCGGCAGTGCTCTTCGTCCAGCATTTGCCGCACATACATGGGTTCAGGTACGTTGTCGGGCAGCCGAATTTGCAGTTTCTCGCTTAGTTGCCTGGTCAGGTTAGCCGTGGCCTTACGGATGGCAGTTGCCTCATCATAGGCGATATGCTTATCCTCGAATTTTTTCAGCAACGGCAACGTACCCAACAGCATCCAATTGTCGGTAAACAGTTGTCGGCTCAGCCCTTCGTCAAACGCATCCGACTCTTTCACGGCGG
Source organism: Fibrella sp. (assembly GCA_043763995.1). Taxonomy (GTDB): domain Bacteria; phylum Bacteroidota; class Bacteroidia; order Cytophagales; family Spirosomataceae; genus Fibrella. The sequence continues at coordinate 2,935 of JAYUKZ010000409.1, read as the reverse complement.
TGGCATAAGCGGCGGCGGCCTTATCGCGGGCTTGGTTTAGTTTACCAATCGTTTCGGCAAACTCGATGCTTGCTGATAGTGCGTTTATGATCTCCTGTGCCCCCTGCTGATTCTGCGACGCGTTGGTAATTTTTTCTTCCTGTATACGTACCTGCGTTTCCAGCAGTCGCTGCTCGGTCTGCAACTCGCCGATACGTGCCTGATTCTTATCCGATTGTCTCAGTTTCAGATCGAAGTCGTTTTTGGCAGCGTTGTAAGCCTTTTCGGTCACTTCGATGTACCTGTCCCACCGGTCAATATCCGACAACCGTTTGATTACGTTGCGCAACGATCCGTTGCTCGACGTGTCGATAAGATTGCTGATGCCCCGTTCGCCCTGAAACCACACATAAGGCCGAACATCCACCGGAATCAGGCGTTCGAGAATCTCAGCGTGTTTGGCTTCGGCAACGGGTTTGTACGAAATAATGTCGAATTCCAGGATCTGAAACTCGCTTTTGCCCGGCTCTACCCACGCTTTTTCGTCTGTCCGGCGGGTATGGTACGTTCGGACCAACTGGTATTTTTTGGGGTTGCCGTTGCGTTGGTCTTCCACCTCCACCATAACTTTCGTCTCCACGCTATCGCCCACGGCGCATTCGGCTTTGGCTTTTTCCGACACCAATTCCCCCTTTACGGCATTGGTCAGTTTAAGTCCGCCGGGCGTGGCGCGGGGCGAATTGTCGGTGATGCCGTCGTTGAATACCCACTGAAACGCGTCGTACAGCTTCGATTTGCCGTAGCCATTGGCCCCCAACACGATGTTCAGCCCCTCCACAAAGGCAAAGTGATTGTCGGTTCCGTAGTAGCACAGGAAATTGTTGATACTGATTTTGGTGATAAGCATGGCTATACGAGCGTTGTGTTGAGGTAAGCATTCAGGCGGTTGGCGGCTAAAGTAACTGTACTGCCATCTTCCACCACGTTGACCATCTGCCGAATTAGCCCCACCAATATCTGCGCGTCGGGGTTGTGTTGGCTCGTCAGGGTCATTTGGCTAACCTCGCCGGGGGTGAGGCCGTATTTCTGCTGAATGTCAGCGTCGTCCAGGAAGGATTTTACAAGTTCGAGTTGGGTCATGGGTACGTTAGGCAGATAGTTCGGTATGAATGGTGTCAAGATTAAGTTGGTAGGTGTCGCAAACAGCGCGGAAGACGTTCATGGCTTCGTATTTATTGGTGGCCATAAACGCAAAGTGTACCACCCGTTCAAGTTCTTTTTGCACTAATTTTCGCTCTAATTGAAACGTCGGGCTGTTGGGGTCGGCGCGGGGAATGACTACCATATCGTAGATGTAGGCGAAGCCTTTATCGGGGTGTTGGCGCAAAATCCGGCCCCGCCGCTGAATAAACTGCCGGGGATTTCCCGTGCTCGAACAGAAGATCGCCTGCTCCGTCCGGGGAATGTCAACGCCCTCGTCCAGGCATTTCATCGAGAGTAGGGCGTTGATTTGGCCCGCTTCAAACTGTTTCAAAACCAGTTCTTTATCGTCCGAATCGCTCGTGTACTGCGTGATGGTCGTGGCGGGCGACACCCGTCGCACAATCGAGGCGTAGAAGTCGATAATCCGGTTATCGTCGGTCATTTCGGGAAACGTTCGGCTTGGGAAAATTTCATCGTCAATTTCGGTATCGGCGTAGAATCCTTCGGGCGCATAAACCAGCGTATAGTCGATCCGTCCGCGCCGATTGATGATGTCGTTCAGGATCGTTTCAAAAACCGCCAACTTGCCCTGCGCCTTGTGAATAATGCGTTTCCGTTGCATCAGGAGCATTTCTATCGATTTCATTCCCTGATCGCTCCCCTTAGCGCGGGCATACGCTTTGGCGAGTTTGGCCGAAATCTCCGAATACTCCACCATCTCGGCGGGCGTGAGATTCACGATGTGGGGGTAATAGTAGTACGGGCAAAGAATGCCTTCGGCAATGGCCCGCTCCATCGAAAAATTATATGTGTAGGGTTCCTTATCGCTGAAAAATGCCTCCATGTGCGCCGAGCCTTCGGGGTCATACACTCGCCGGGGCGTGGCCGACAAGCCAATTCGTTTTGGCAGGTGAATACCGTCGAGCAGTCGGGTAACAGAAGGCGAGGCGATGTTGTGGGCTTCGTCGGCGAGGAGAATCGTCGTTTTGGGTAAGCGTTTGAAATACGTTTGATACGCGGGTTTGGTGAACGATTTGTAGGTCACGATCACGATAAACGACGTACCCACGCCGAAACTGAGTTGGGTCGTAATCCGCCCCAATTCGGCAGGCCACCCCGCCGATTTACCCGACACGATGATGATCTCGCGGAAGTTGAATTTGCGGGCCTCGTGCGTCCACTGCTCTACCAACACGGTTGTCGGCACCAGAATAACGGCCTGATACTGACCCGTTTTCGCCCATTCGTTCAGGACGCAGTTGAGCGACGTGATAGTTTTGCCGGTGCCGGTAGCCATCGCAAAAATGCCCTTGTAGTCGTTGCTGATCCAGTTTTGGCAGGCATCGCGTTGGTAGTCGCGGGGGCCGCTTTCGTAGGGGAAGCGGGGGGCGGTGAGGTACGTCTCTATCTTGTGCAGGATTTTGGCAATGGCTCGTTGGTGGGTTTCACTACGGACTTCCCGCCTTTTTTGAGCGGCTAATTTCTGTTCGTTCACCAGCAGTTCGTCCAGGTCTTTGCCGCCATAATCGCGCACGATAGCGGTTTCGATGTCAGTGAACGGAATGAGTTCGGCGTAATTGGCTTGCCCGTCGAAGAGTTGGTTGTAGGTACGTTCGTAGTCGGCAAAAGCATCCGGCTCGGTTTTCCACGACAGTTTAACGTCCAATTCTTCCAGGTTTTCGAGCAACCCCGACGCGGTAAAATTGCACGACCCTTTGAATTTTACGGCGTGGGTGCCGTCGTAGAAAATACC
>JAYUKZ010000408.1:0-24854 GCA_043763995.1 Fibrella sp. | reverse complement strand
CACCATCAGCGGCAAAAAAATGGAAACGCCGGTCAAAAAAATCCTGATGGGCCAACAAGCCAGCCGCGTAGCCAGCCCCGACACCCTGCGCAACCCCGATGCGCTGTTGGCGTTTGAGAAGCTGTGAAGGGTTTGTTGACGCGGCGTAACCTCCAAACCCCCTGAAGGGGGCAAAAGCTGACGTAAGCATATCGTATTCGGCGTATCGTATTCGGCGTAGGGCGGAGGCGAGCCCGGACGCGGGACCGTCCGCCCCTACAATTTGGTCTCCGAAACCAGTGGGTAAAACATGAAACGACGGCATTGTAGGGGCGGGCGGTCCCGCGTCCGGGCTTGCCTCCGCCCTGGCCGATGCTGATACGCCGAATACGATACGCTGATGCCAATACGTTCGCGTCAGCTTTTGCCCCCTTCAGGGGCGGTCCCGCGTCCGGGTGCGGGGGTTACGCCGACTCCTACGCCAATGCCTATCCTCAGGTACGTTGCCGGGCGGGAGGCAAAAAGCCAAATAAAGCCATTGCCCCCGCGCAAATGGCCAGGCCACCGGCCTCGCGGGCTAATTCCACATTCAGGCTTTTCATGCCCGCCTGGTTCAGCCAGAATCCCTCGAAAACCGGGGGCCACTGGAACACCGCCGCGCCGAGGTAGAGCACGGCCATTCCCCCAAAAAACCAGCGGTGCCCCACCTGCGCGTAGGCCATGAAACAGGCCACCACCGCCAGCCCGTAGATCGGCATCCAGACCTCCGGGTCGGGGTCGTTATACTGCACGGCTACAAAAAGCAGGAACAGCACCGCAAAAAAGAGGGCCAGAGGTTTATGCATGGGGTTGGGTTAGTTTGGGCAGTAGGCCGCCAGGGCACTGGCCGCGTCGGGGTAGTTAAGTTTTTGGGCTTGTTTCAGGCTCAGGCAGGCGGCATCGCGTTGGTTGGCCAGCACCTGCGCCAGCCCCAACCCGTAAAACGCTTTGCCAAACGAGGGGTCAACGGCTACACAGGCCTGGAAATCGGCCAGGGCACCGGGCAGGTTTTTGAGCGTGAACCGCAGGTTGCCCCGGTTATACAATGCCAATGCGTTGCGCGGGTTGAGCCGAATCGACTGGTCGAAATCGGTCAGGGCGGGGTCTGTTTGGTTTTGCAGGGCGAAGAGTTGGCCCCGGTTCAGGTACGTCTCGGAGGTAGCCCGCCGGGCCGTATCGGGTGCCAGCCGAATAGCCTCCGAATAGTCGGACAACGCGCTCTGGATGTCGCCCTGCGCCGTTTTCAGCAACGCCCGGTTGTAGTAGGGGCGGTAGGCGTTGGGGTTCAGTTTCAGGGCCTGTTGGTAGTCCAAAAGGGCGTTGGCGTATTCTTTCAGTTCGAAATAAGCTACACCCCGCGTCGTGAACGCTTCGGCATTGTCGGCATCAGCTTCAATGGCCAGGTTCAGGGCCGCGAGGGCTTCTTTGGTTTTCCCCTCCCGCAGCAACTGCCGCCCTTGTGCCAGGTAATCGTCGGAAGTGGTACAGGCAAGCAAGAGGGACAGCAAACAGGCGGTGGCAAGGGTGAGCAGTTGGCGCATGACACAAAATTAGCCCGTGCGGCGTTACAAATCCGTAAGAAAGCCTTACTTTTGTGGGGGCAAATCGGTGCTACCAGCTCCTGCTGAATCCCCCAGGTCTTGACGGAAGCAAGGGTAGGTGGTCGTAGCGGTGAGACATTCGATTTGCCTTTTTTTATGCCCTTTACTCAACTATGCAGGTACTCGACACCCTCACGGCAACGTTTAAAGGCACTTTTGGCGAACCGCCCACGCTGGTTCAGTCGCCGGGGCGGGTTAACCTGATCGGCGAACATACCGACTACAACCTGGGGTTTGTGCTCCCCGCCGCCATCGATAAAGCTATTTTTCTGGCCGTTGGCCCCCGCCCCGACCGCGTACTGCATTTCATCGCCGCCGACCTCAACGATACGTACCTGGGCCACCTGGACACGCTCGAAAAAAGCGACAAAGCCTGGGCCAACTACCTGCTCGGCGTGGTGGAACAGGTGCAACGCCTGGCTCCGTTGCCCGGCGGCTTGAACGTGGTTTTTGGCGGAACTATCCCCATCGGGTCGGGCCTGTCGTCGTCTGCCGCGCTCGAAAACGGGGTCGTGGTGGCCCTCAATCACCTCTATAAATTAGGTCTGGAACCGGTGCCAATGGCCCTGCTGTCGCAACGCGCCGAAAACCAGTTTGTGGGCGTACAGTGCGGCATCATGGATCAGTTTGCGTCGATGATGGGCCGCGCCGGGCAAGTCATTAAACTCGATTGCCGGACGCTGGAATATGCCTACGCGCCGTTGGCGATGGATGGTATTCGTATTGTGCTTTGTAATTCGGGCGTGAGTCATTCGCTGGCCGCCACCGAATACAACACCCGCCGGGCCGAGTGTGGGGCGGGCGTGGCCATTCTTCAACAAATTTACGGCGACCAAATCCAGAGCCTCCGAGACGTAACCCTGCCTATGCTGACCCGCCATTTGCAAGACCAGGAACCGTTACTGTTTCGCCGTTGCGCCTACGTGGTGCTCGAAAATCAGCGCGTACTAAACGGCGTAGCCGACCTGGAAGCCAACGATGTATCGGCCTTTGGCCAACGGATGAACGAGTCGCACCAGGGGCTAAGAGACTGGTACGAAGTGAGTTGCCCCGAACTCGACACCCTGCAAGACCTGGCTCTGGCGCACCCCGGCGTGCTGGGTTCGCGCATGATGGGCGGCGGCTTCGGCGGGTGTACCATCAATTTGGTAGATGAAGCCGCCCGGCCCGATTTCGAGAAAACTATTCAGACCGGCTACGCGCAACGTACCGGGCGGCAAGCTGTATTGCACACCTGCCAACTGGAAGCCGGAACGCATGTGATAGCCTAACTTTGTGGGGGTATTAGTTAGCCATGTTGGGCATTTGTAGGTTTACGACTTAAACCAGCCGTATTTTTACCCCTGAATATAAAATCCACTTACGGACATGAAATTTTTCATTGACACGGCCAACCTTGCCGATATCCGCGAGGCGCAAGATATGGGCATCCTCGACGGGGTGACCACCAACCCCTCGTTGATGGCCAAAGAAGGCATCACGGGCAAAGACAACGTGATGCGTCACTACAAGCAAATCTGCGAAATTGTAGCGGGCGACGTGAGTGCCGAAGTGATTGGCCTGACCTTCGACGAGATGGTGCGCGAGGGCGAAGAACTGGCCGAACTGGACGAGAACATCGTGGTCAAAATTCCGATGACCAAAGACGGGGTGAAAGCCTTGAAGTATTTTTCGGAAAAAGGTATTCGCACCAACTGTACGCTGGTTTTTTCGGCGGGGCAGGCTCTGCTGGCCGCTAAAGCCGGGGCCTCCTACGTGTCGCCGTTTGTGGGTCGGCTAGACGATATTTCGACCGACGGTATTGAGTTGATCGAGCAAATCGTGACCATCTACCGTAACTACGGCTACACCACCGAGGTGCTTGCTGCGTCCATCCGTCACCCGATGCACGTGGTGCAGTGCGCCGAAATTGGTGCCGATGTAATGACCGGCCCCCTCAGCGTAATGACCGCCCTTTTGAACCACCCCCTCACCGACATCGGCCTGGCCAAATTCCTGGCCGACCACAAAAAAGCCGGTACGATGTAATTGGCCGTGCCCGTGTAGAGACGCGACACTCGCGTCTGGGTAGTGCGCGTGAGCAATTTTCACAGCAAATTTTCATACCCACTGCTTCGCGCACTACCTAGACGCGATGTATCGCGTCTCTACACAACCCGGCAAAAAAACCTTCCCCCATGTTCAACACCGACCCCGTTTTGTCGCTTGCTCAGGCCGATATTTACCAGGACACCCGGCTGGTGCTGGGCGATGTGTCGTTTGAGGTATTCAAGGGCGAATTTGTGTATTTGATTGGCCGGACGGGTAGCGGCAAATCGTCGTTGTTGAAGACCATGTACGCCGATTTATGGCTGAAACAGGGTGGAGGCCATGTGGCGGGCTTCTCGCTCGAACGCCTTAAGCCCGTCGAGATACCGTTCTTGCGTCGAAAAATTGGCATCGTTTTCCAGGATTTTCAGCTCTTTTTCGACCGAAACGTGGAGGAAAACCTGCGGTTTGTGTTGCGGGCCACCGGCTGGACGGACAAGACCAAGATGGGCAACCGCATCTCGGAAGTGCTGATGCAGGTGGGGTTGGGAACGGCCCAAAAGCGAATGCCGCACCAGCTTTCGGGCGGCGAACAGCAACGGATTGTCATTGCCCGCGCCATGCTCAACGAACCCCTGATTCTGATTGCCGACGAACCCACGGGCAACCTCGACCCCGGCGTGTCGGATCAGATCATGAGCGTGTTTAAACAAATCAACAACGCCGGTACGGCCATTCTGATGGCCACCCACAACTACGACCTGATTCACAAGTTTCCGGGGCGCACCCTGCGTTGTCAGGATGGGCAGGTGATTGAACTCCACGGCTGATTTCGTCATTTTTCTGCCGGAACAAACCCAGGTACGTCCCTGTTACAGATAGGCACCAAAGGGGGTTGCCTTGTTTAACCGTTGGGCCAAAACGTTGAACAAAACGCCCCTTCTGTTGGTTAAATCGTTAACCATCGCACTCCTCCGGGCGGAAATTGTGGTGAATCGCCACCGCCCCCAGGTCTGCCTGTGTTGTACACAAACTTTGTAACGACAGGTTGGATCACTGAATTGATTCAAAACTACACATGACGGAAATTCCAGGGGCTTTACCCCAGCGCGTAGCCGTGTTCCGAAAAGAACACTTCAACGCCGCGCACCGCCTCCACAACCCTACTTGGAGCGACGAAAAAAACGCACGGGTATACGGCAAATGCAACAACGCCAACTACCACGGCCACAACTACGACCTGATTGTGCAGGTAACAGGCTCGGTAGACCCCGAAACGGGCTACGTGATCGATATGAAATACCTCGGCGACCTGATTAAACAGCACGTCACTGACCGTTTCGATCACAAAAACCTAAACCTGGATACCGCCGAATTTCGGGACATAAACCCCTCGGCGGAAAACATGGCCATTGTCATTTACAACATACTACGAACCACCCTTGAGCCTTCGCTCGACCTGAAAATACGTCTCTATGAAACCGAACGGAACTTCGTTGACTACCCAGTCCAATAAGGCTACCCCCACCAACGGAACGTACCTGAACGGCAACGGCCACCACCACGCCGCCATTGACGAACTGCTGGACGAACAGGGCGACAACCACGCCAGTGCCAACCTGGAAACGCCCCTGCGCCCCGATGCCTTCGACCTTAGCGACAGCCTGAAAATTGACCTGATCGAAGCCCATTTCCGCGAGATCATGACTATTTTGGGCCTCGACCTCACCGACGACAGCCTGAACGGTACACCCCGGCGCGTGGCCAAAATGTATGTCAACGAGACCTTCCGGGGCCTCAACCCGGCCAACAAACCTGCTCCCACGCTGTTCGAGAATAAATACCAGTACAACCAAATGCTGGTGGAGCGCGACATTACGGTGCAGTCGTACTGCGAACACCATTTTGTGCCCATCATCGGCAAAGCGCACGTGGCCTACATTTCGAGCGGAAAAGTGATTGGCCTTTCCAAACTGAACCGCATTGTGCAGCACTTTGCCAAACGCCCGCAGGTGCAGGAACGCCTGACGATGCAGATTGCCGACGAACTGAAAAAAGCCCTCCAGACCGACGACGTGGCCGTTATCATCGACGCGGCGCACTTGTGCGTATCTACGCGGGGCGTGAACGATACGGCCTCGTCTACCCTCACGGCGGCCTACAGCGGTAAATTCGATGACGAAGCCACCCGCCAGGAGTTTCTCAGGTACGTTGGCATGAAGCCAACCATGTAAAAAAACAAAAGCCCCTAACCCCCAAAGGAGGAACTAAGTTCGTAGTAAAAGCTACGCTTGCGGCAGCAATGGCCGCGAACTCAGTTCCCCCTTTGGGGGTTAGGGGGCTTTAACGCCAGAAATATGCAGGATAAAAACATTTTCATCATCGGGGCCAGTTCGGGCATTGGCCACGCGCTGGCGGTGCAGTTGCAGGCGCAGGGAGCCACGCTTTTCACGGCGGGTCGCCGCCAGCCGGAGGGCATCACCTCCACGCATATGCATTGGGACGTGACCCAGCCCGCGCCCGACGCGCTCAACCAACTGCCGGAGGTACTCCACGGCCTGGTCTACGCACCCGGAACCATCAACCTAAAACCGTTTCAACGCCTACAACCGGTTGATTACCAGGCCGATTTGCAGATTAACGTGTTGGGTGCTATCTCTGCTATTCACGTGGCTCTGGCCCCGCTGAAAAAGTCGAAAGGGGCCAGTATTGTGCTGTTCAGCACGGTGGCTGCCAAGCTGGGTATGGGTATGCACTCGTCGGTGTCGGTGGCCAAATCGGCGGTGGAGGGGCTGACTAAATCGCTGGCGGCGGAGTTTGCTTCGTTCAATATTCGGGTCAATGCCATAGCTCCATCCCTGACCGACACGCCCTTGGCCGAATCGAAGGGGTTGCTGGGTACGCCCGAAAAGCGCGAAGCTGCCGACAAACGCCACCCCCTGAACCGGATTGGCACCCCCGAAGACATTGCCGGTATGGCCGCGTACCTCCTCGGCGACCAAGCCTCCTGGATCACCGGCCAAATCATCGGTATCGATGGCGGCATGGGCAGTTTGAAATAACTTTAAACGAAATGGGAACGTACCTGGGATTGGGCGAAACCCCACCGAAACGTCGGACCGCCCCAACCCCTCCCCGTTAGGGAGGGGAGCAATGCTCCGCTTTTGGCCGAGGAAACTCCCCTCCCTAACGGGGAGGGGTTGGGGCGGTCCGACGTTTCGGTGGGGTTTCGCCCAGATCCACGTTGCCACCCGTGAGGATGATGCCAATGGTTTGCCCGGCGAACTCGGCTTTGTAGCGTAGCACCACGGCCAACGGCAGGGCGCAGGACGGTTCGATGATGAGCTTCATCCGTTCCCAAATCAGGCGTTGAGCGGCGCGTATCTCGCTGTCGTTCACCAATTTAATGTCACTTACGTACCGGCGAATGTATCCCAGGGTGCGTTCGCTGAGGGGAGCCAACAGGCCGTCGGCGATGGTGTTGAGGTAGGGGGCTTTTTCCAGTTTCCCACTCTTGAACGACAGCACGGCATCGGCGGCACCTTCGGGTTCGGCCCCCACCACGCGGGTTTGGCCCCCGGCTACAAAATGCACCGCCAGGGCCGTGCCGCTCAGCAAGCCGCCGCCGCCCACGGGCACCATCACCACGTTGAACGGGCTGCTGGTGGGGTTGTCTTGCAGCAGTTCCAGCGCGGCGGTGCTTTGCCCGGCAATCACGTGTTCATCATCGAAAGGATGAATGAGCGTGGCCCCGGTTTTTTGGATGATGGTGGCCACGGCGGCTTCGCGGGCGGCAATGGTGGGTTCGCACTCGACGATGGTGGCCCCGTAGCCCCGCACGGCGGCTTTTTTTACTTGCGGGGCGGTGTGGGGCATCACCACCCAGGCGGGCATTTGCCGTTGTTGCGCGGCCCAGGCCACGGCCTGCCCGTGGTTGCCCGACGAGTGCGTAGCCACGCCGCAGGTACGTTCGGCGGGGGTTAGTTGCAGCACCGCGTTCAGCCCGCCCCGTGCTTTGAAAGCCCCTACTTTCTGGAAATTTTCGCACTTAAACACCAGCGTGGCCCCCGCCAGTTTGTCAATAGATTGGCTGGTGAAACAGGGCGTTCGGTGGATGTAGGGCCGGATTCGGTCGTGGGCCTGAAGCAGGTCCTGGTGGGTGAGCATGGGCGGGGTAGGTTGTTTTTACGCCTCAAAGCTAACAAATTGCCCCCCGGTTGGCGTTTACCTACCGAACGAAACACTCCATGACAGCCTCTTCAACACCATCACGCCCCCCGGCTACGATTATTTTTATTTTCGGCGGCAGCGGCGATCTCAACTTTCGCAAACTCACGCCCGCCCTCTACAATCTCTTTCTGGACGGTTACCTGCCCGACCAATTCGAGGTCGTCGGCATTGGTCGAACCGCCTACACCGACGACACCTTTCGGGAGCGGGTGCTGACCGGGGTGCAGGAATTTTCGCGCCGAAAAAATGGCCCCGACAACCGGTGGGCCGACTTCTCGCCCCACGTCAGCTACCTGCAACTGGATGGGGGCAATGCCGCTGCCTACTCGCTGATTGGCAATCGTGTTCACGACCGCGAAACGGCCTGGGGTGGCCCGGCCAACATCATTTTCTACATGTCGGTGGCTCCGCAACTGGTGCCGGGCATTGCCACCAACCTGAGTCAGCTTCCATTTTGCTGCGACAAAAGCCGGGTACGTATCGTGGTGGAAAAACCCTTTGGCCACGACCTGACCAGTGCCCGCGAGCTGAACGCGCTGTTGCTGAGCCACTTTGCCGAAGAACAAATTTACCGCATTGACCATTATCTGGGTAAAGAAACGGTGCAGAACCTGCTGGCGTTGCGCTTTGCCAACACGCTGTTCGAGCCGCTCTGGAACCACAATTATGTGGAATATGTGCAGCTTACCGCCGCCGAAACCGTGGGGCTGGAGGGGCGCGGCGGCTACTACGAAGGCTCTGGTGCCCTGCGCGACATGATTCAGAACCACCTGTTGCAACTGCTTTGTATGGTGGCCATGGAGCCGCCCACTTCGTTTGAAGCCGATGAAATTCGGAACAAAAAAGTAGACGTTCTCCGGGCCATGCGTCGCGTTGACCCCCAAAAAGTAGACCAGATTGCCGTGCGGGCGCAATACGCGGCGGGTACCAAACCCTCAACAACCGACCCCGCAACCCCCTCGGTTGCCTACCGGCAGGAAACCGGCGTGGCTCCCGATTCGATGACCGAAACCTATGCCGCCGTAACGTTTTTTTGCGACAACTGGCGGTGGGAGGGAACGCCTTTTTATGTGCGGACGGGCAAGCACCTGGCCGAAAAATCATCGGTCATTACGGTGCAGTTCCGGCCCGCGCCGCACTACGCTTTTCCGACCGAGGCTACCGAAACGTGGCAGCATAACTGCCTCATCATCAGTATTCAACCCGACATGAACATCCGGTTGCGGTTTCAGGCCAAACGCCCCGGCCAAACCCTGGCTATCGACCCCGTGGAGATGGAATTCAACTACAAAACCTCGTTCGATGAGCAGCAGCCCGAAGCCTACGAGACCCTGCTGCTGGACGTGATGGCGGGCGATGCGACGCTGTTTATGCGGGCCGACCAGGTAGACGAAGCCTGGCAGGTGGTGATGCCGATTCTAGACCATTGGGCCACCCAAACCGTCCCCGCCACCATGCCCGCCTACGTACCTGGCAGTTGGGGACCCGACGAGGCCAACGCCCTGGTTGAGAAAAGCGGGTTTAGCTGGTTAAACACGTAGAGACGCGACACTCGCGTCTTACTCTCGCAAAAGCAATTACGCCCGTTACCATCACGGCGTAAACCATCACGGCGTATGGCTGACGCATGGGAGACGCGAGTGTCGCGTCTCTACGAAAAAAACTGCTGCTATGACCCTCAACATTGCCGAAACGCCCGCCTCCCTGGCATTACAAGCTGCCAACTGGGTTGCGGCGTACATGGAACAAACCCTGGCCAAACAGCCTCGCTTTACGGTTGCGCTGTCGGGCGGGAGTACGCCCAAAGCGTTGCACGAACTGCTGGCACAGCCGCCCCTGCGCAACCGTATTGACTGGAACCGGGTGCATGTTTTTTGGGGCGATGAACGGTTTGTCCCGTTTTCGGACGAAAAAAACAACGCCCGCATGGCTTGTGAAACCCTGCTGAACCACGTACCAGTACCCCCGGCGCAGATTCACGCCATGAAAACCGACCTGCCCCCCGCCGAGTCGATGGTGGAATATGAGCAGTTGTTACACACCTATTTCGACAACCAGCCCCACACCTTCGACCTGGTGTTGTTGGGCCTGGGCGACGATGGGCACACGTTATCGCTGTTTCCGGGCACGGCAGTGGTGCATGAGCAACGTACCTGGACGGAGGCGTTTTACCTGGAACAACAGGCCATGTACCGGCTTACGCTTACGGCACCGGTGGTAAACCGGGCGGCGGCGGTGGTGTTTTTGGTGGCGGGTGCGGCCAAAGCAGAGGCCGTTCGGGAGGTGTTGCAAGGGCCTTATCAGCCCGATAAATTCCCCGCCCAGCAGATCAGGCCTATAACGGGCCAAACGGTGTGGTTTCTGGACCGGGCCGCCGCCGCCCGGTTGCCAACCCATACATAGCACCCGTGTGGTGGGGTGGCAAACGGGCGTTATATTGCCTGAAAATCACCCCACTATGGCTATGCGGTACCTGTTGCTCTGCTGTTTGTTATCTACCGGTTTATTCGCCCAAAACACCACGACTATTTTGCCCGAACGCGACCGGGCGCGGGTTATTGACGAGGTATTGGAAGACCGGTTCACGACCCTGCTGCCCCGGCTCATGCGCCGCGAAGGTGTTGATATGTGGATCATTATTTCCAGGGAATACAATGAAGACCCGGTGCTGAAAACCATGCTGCCCAGCACCTGGCTCTCGGCGCGGCGGCGCACCATCATGGTTTTTTTCGACCGGGGCGAGAAAGAAGGCCAGCCCGACGGTGGGGTTGAAAAACTGGCTATTGCCCGCTACGACGTAGGTACGTTGCTGAAAGGAGCCTGGGATATTGACGTGCGGCCTAACCAGTGGGACGCGCTGGTGGCCATAATTGCCGAACGTAAACCCAAAAAAATTGGCCTTAACCGCTCCACAAACTATGCCCACGCCGACGGGCTGACGGCCACCGAACAGGCCGAATTCACCCAGAAACTACCGCAGGAGTATGCTAAACGTATTGTTTCTGCCGAAAAATTGGCCGTGGGCTGGCTCGAAACCCGCACCCCCAAAGAGATGGCCCTCTACCCGCAAATCTGCCGCCTCTCGCACCAGATTATCCAGGAGGGCCTTTCCGAACAGGTGATTCAGCCCGGCGTAACCACCACTGACGATGTGGTGTGGTGGTACCGCCAACGGATCACGAGCCTGGGTCTGAGCACCTGGTTTCACCCCACGGTAGATGTGCAACGAGCAGGTAGTGAGGACTTTAACCACCTGCGCACGTTTGCCAGGAAACCCGAAAAAGAGATCATCCAGGCGGGCGATTTGCTGCATGTTGACTTCGGCATCACGTACCTGCGGCTCAACACCGATCAGCAACAACACGCCTACGTGCTGAAACCGGGCGAAACCAACGTACCTGAAAGCATTCGCGACGCTTTTAAGAAAGGAAACCGTTTGCAGGATATTCTGACGGAGCAGTTTGTGGCGGGTAAAACCGGCAATCAACTGTTGCTGGCGGCACTGGCCCAAGCCGAAAAAGAAGGCATTAAGGGCACCATCTATTCGCACCCCATTGGTGTACACGGCCACGCCGCCGGCCCCACCATTGGCCTCTGGGATCAGCAAAAGGGCGTGGCTGGCCCCGGCGATTACCCGCTGCTGGCCAACACGGCCTATTCCATTGAACTGAATGCTGCCGTGGAAATTCCCGAATGGAAAAAGATAGTCCGCATTATGCTGGAAGAAGACGGTTTTTTCGACGGGCAAACCTTCCGGTATATCGACGGGCGGCAAAAGGAGATCTACACCATCCCCCGCCAACTGGGCTACGTCCGGTAGGAGAACCAGTTGGCCCGGTGGCATCAGAACGTCCTGACCGTCAGGTACGTAGGCTACCAATAAGTTTTACTGATACGGCATAGCGACAATCAATAAAAATTAGTGCCGAAAATGTCGGAAAATTGGGTTCCGAAAACAGAAATTCACTCGAAAATGCAACCAACCATTCACCCCACCCTACCGCCGACCAACGGCCACCCCGCTACAAACGGCGAAGGTAAATGCCCGTTTATGGGCGGCAAATTGAACCAAGCCGCAGGCAGCGGCCCCGCCAACCGCGACTGGTGGCCCAACCAATTGAAGCTGAACGTATTGCGGCAACACTCGGCCCTGTCGAACCCGATGGGTGAGACATTTAACTACGCCGAGGCGTTTAAATCGCTCGATCTAGAAGCCGTGAAGCAAGATTTGACCGAGTTGATGACCACCTCACAGACCTGGTGGCCCGCCGATTACGGCCATTACGGGCCGTTTTTTGTGCGCATGGCCTGGCACAGTGCCGGTACGTACCGCATTGCCGACGGGCGCGGCGGTAGTGGCACCGGTGCCCAGCGGTTTGCTCCCCTCAACAGTTGGCCCGATAACGCCAACCTTGACAAAGCGCGGCTCCTGTTGTGGCCCATCAAGCAGAAATATGGCCAGAAAATATCGTGGGCCGACCTGATGGTGTTGGCCGGGAACTGCGCCATGGACTCGATGGGCTTCAAAACGTTTGGCTTTGCCGGTGGGCGCGAAGACGTTTGGGAACCGGAGCAGGATATTTACTGGGGGTCGGAGCGCGAATGGCTGGGCGACAACCGCTACACGGGCAACCGCGAACTGGAAAGCCCCCTCGCCGCCGTGCAGATGGGCCTCATTTACGTGAACCCCGAAGGCCCCAACAGCCACCCCGACCCCATTGCCTCGGCGCGGGATATCCGGGAAACGTTTGGGCGCATGGCCATGAACGACGAAGAAACCGTGGCCCTGATTGCCGGTGGGCACACCTTTGGCAAAACCCACGGTGCCGCCGACCCCGGCCAATATGTGGGCAAGGAACCTGCCGCCGGTAGTTTGGTGGAGCAAAGCACGGGTTGGAAAAATTCGTTTGGCACCGGCCACGGCGTAGATACCATCACGAGCGGCCTGGAAGGAGCCTGGACCACCACGCCCACGCAGTGGAGCAACGATTATTTCGACCACCTGTTCGGGTTCGAGTGGGAACTGACCAAAAGCCCCGCCGGTGCCCACCAGTGGAAACCCGTTGACAACGGCGGGGCCGGTACCATCCCCGACGCGCACGACCCCACCAAACGCCATGCGCCGTTTATGCTCACGACGGATATTGCTCTGCGGGCCGACCCCAATTATGAGGTTATCTCGAAACGGTTCCACCAAAACCCCGACGAATTTGCCGATGCCTTTGCGCGGGCGTGGTTCAAACTGACCCACCGCGACATGGGGCCACGGGCGCGTTACCTCGGCCCCGACGTACCTGCCGAAGAACTGATTTGGCAAGACCCCACGCCGCCCGTTACGCACGAACTGATTGATGATCAGGATGTTGAGTTACTGAAAAAAGACATCCTCGTATCGGGCCTCACGGTGTCTCAACTCGTTAGCACAGCCTGGGCCTCTGCCGCCACCTACCGCGATTCGGACAAGCGGGGCGGGGCAAACGGTGCCCGGTTGCGGCTTTCGCCCCAAAAATACTGGGAGGTAAACAACCCTACTGATTTGGCTGCCGTGCTGAAAACGCTGGAAGGCATTCAGGCGGCGTTCAACGCGGCGCAGACCGGCAACAAGCAGGTATCCCTGGCTGACGTGATTGTGCTGGGTGGCTGCGTGGGCGTAGAGCAAGCCGCCGCCCGCGCCGGTCAGCCCGTGGTGGTGCCGTTCACACCGGGCCGTACCGATGCCACGCCCGAACAAACCGACGTGGAATCGTTTGCGGTGCTGGAGCCGCTGGCCGATGGATTCCGCAACTATTTGAAAGCACGGCAAAACGTTTCGGCGGAAGAAATGCTCGTTGACCAGGCGCAGTTGCTGACCCTCACCGCCCCGCAGATGGGCGTGTTGCTGGCCGGTATGCGGGTGCTGAATACCAACAGCGGGCAGGTGCCGCACGGCGTGTTTACCCACCGCCCGGAAGTGCTCACCAACGACTTCTTCGTCAATTTGCTCGACATGCGCACCACCTGGCAAGCCCTTTCGGCAGACGACGACGTATTCCAGGGCATTGACCGGATGACGGGCGAACGCCGCTGGACCGGCACCCGTGTAGACCTGATCTTCGGCTCGAACACGGAACTACGGGCCATTGCCGAGGTGTATGCCTGCCAGGATGCTCAGGCGCGGTTTGTGACCGACTTTGTGGCCGTCTGGAGCAAAGTGATGAACCTGGATCGGTTTGATCTGGCCACGGCCTGATAGGTAAAGAACGACCTGCTTTCCAGGTACGTATGGCTGGTTGGGTGCTGGAAACGGTGCCCGGCCAGCCTTTTTTTGCGTGGGTGTATGTTGGCTTCGCGTTGGTTGGAGACGCAAATATTGCGTCAGTCTGTAAACAAAACAATTTTCGAAAATAATATTGTTTATATTTGAATCTAAATATTCTAAAAACTTTCTAGTATGTCCATTCTTAGTGCCAATACTCTTTTTCATTTTACCAAGCAAAAATCTAGTTTACTTAGTATTCTTGAAACTGGCTTTAGACCATCGTACAGTCGTGAGTTTGGGCAATCAATGAATGGTAGATTGAAGGAATGTCACATCCCGATGGTATGTTTTTGTGATTTGCCGCTCTCCAATATTGATAAACATATTAATGGGCATAGCTGGGCTTATGAAGAAAGTAAGCAGGAGTTTTCTGGATATGGAAAGTTTGGTTTAGGTATGACAAAAGAATGGGGTATCGTTTATAAATTAAATCCAGTATCATATACGACTAACAATTCTCATAATTTAGAGGCCATATTAGACGCAAATAACACCCTGCTAATGATGTTTCGGCATTTTGACGAAGAAGTTCAAAATATAATAGAAGTGAAAGGAGGAGAGGCTGAAGATATTGAAAGTTATAATGACAGTGAGTTGGAAAAAGTGTACACATTGCTTAATATTCAAAGAGTATTAACAGCGAATGGTGCAGCTTTAAATCATACGAAGCCCTATCAAGATATAAAAACTGGTCTGAGATATTATGATGAGAGAGAATGGAGATTTGTTGTTCCAGGTACGTATAAATCAGGCCATGATGCACCAGTAATTTTCTCTGATTCTTTTCCAGATCAGATACAAAAAAAACCTAAGTATGAAGAAGCAATTATAAAAAATCACATGCTTATTTTTCGTCCAAAAGATGTAAAATATATTATTGTAGAGCGCGATCAGGACATAGATGATGTAATTGATCGCATGAAGTCTTTGCCAGAAAAATATACAAGTGAAGATGTAAGTCGATTGACAACTAGGATAATGACTTGTGAACAAATACACGAGGATTTTTAGAAATTAAAGCCGCTTTATCTCTCACAAATACTCTTTGGCGTGTTTGCTTCGCGCTCGGTGGAGACGCAAGTGTTGCGTCTCTACGTGTGGGCGGCCTTGCGTAGAGACGCAATACTTGCGTCTCAGACCCGCGCGAAGCCACACCGCACCAACCTACACCTACACCCTAAATTTCCCGACCACCAAACTACCTTTACGCACCACTTTTTTATACAGTCAGATTATGGATTACCGCATAGAAAAAGACACCATGGGGCCGGTGCAGGTGCCCGCCAACGTGTATTGGGGCGCACAAACGCAGCGTTCGATTGATAACTTCCGCATCGCGCAGGAGACCAACAAAATGCCCCGCGAGATTATCCGGGCGTTTGCCGTGCTGAAAAAAGCCGCCGCTCTCACCAACCTCGACGCGGGCGTGCTCCCCCAGGAAAAAAGCGACCTCATTGGCCGCGTGTGCGACGAAATTCTGGCCGGTGAACTCGCCGATCAGTTTCCGCTCGTGGTGTGGCAAACCGGGTCGGGCACGCAGAGCAACATGAACATGAACGAGGTGGTGGCCTACCGGGCGCACGTGCTCAACGGCGGTTCGCTCACCGACGAGAAGAAGATCCTGAACCCCAACGACGACGTAAACAAGTCGCAGAGCAGCAACGATACCTTCCCGACGGCGATGCACATTGCGGCCTACCAGATTCTGACCGAGGTGACTATTCCTGGCATCGAAAAGTTGCGTAACACGCTGGATGCCAAAGCAAAGGCGTTTATGCACGTGGTGAAAATTGGGCGTACCCACTTCATGGATGCCACGCCCCTCACGGTGGGGCAGGAGTTCTCCGGGTACGTATCCCAACTCGACCACGGCCTCCGCGCTATCCGCAACACGCTGGCCCACCTGAGCGAGTTGGCCCTGGGCGGCACTGCCGTGGGCACGGGCATCAACACGCCGCCGGGCTATTCGGAGAACGTGGCCCGGCACATTGCCGCGCTGACGGGGTTGCCCTTTGTTACCGCCGAAAATAAGTTTGAAGCCCTGGCCGCGCATGATGCCCTTGTGGAGACCCACGGTGCCCTGAAAACCGTGGCGGCCAGCCTGATGAAAATCGGCAACGATATCCGAATGCTGGCCAGTGGCCCCCGTGCCGGCATCGGCGAGTTGTATATTCCTGACAATGAGCCGGGTAGCAGCATTATGCCCGGCAAAGTGAACCCCACCCAATGCGAGGCCATGACCATGGTGGCGGCGCAGGTGATGGGCAACGACGTGGCCATTAACATTGGCGGCATGAACGGCCATTTTGAGCTAAACGTGTTTAAGCCCATGATGATCTACAACTTCCTGCATTCGGCCCGCCTCATTGGCGACGTTTGCGTGTCGTTCAATGATAAGTGCGCGGTGGGCATCGAACCGATCAAGGCCAACATCGACAGGCACGTACAAAATTCGCTGATGCTGGTTACGGCCCTGAATACGAAGATCGGCTATTACAAAGCCGCCGAAATTGCTCAGACGGCCCACAAAAACGGCTCGACCCTCAAAGAAACCGCCGTGGTCCTTGGGTACGTCACCCCCGACGAGTTCGATCAGTGGGTAGTGCCCGTCGAGATGGTGGGGAAGGTGTAGCTAGTTCGGCAGGTGTGAGGTTATTACTGCCCCAAGCCGGTTGTTCTATGCGAAGACCATCTGGGTTTTTGCCTGGTTGAATGGTGGTTCTTAGAGCTCAAAAACACTTTCGAACACGCAATGAAAAAAACTAGCTGCTTTATCCTGTTCATCGCTCTGGTTGCCGCGTGTGCACGGGCGCAAACGCCTGATACACTCTCGTTTATCCGGGCCAAACGAATGTCGGAGGCTGATCTGGCCAAGAAGCGGGAGGGTCGATTCACCACCGGTCTGCCCGACCTGTCGTCGGACCCGGTCACGGGTTTTGGCGTGGGAATCCGAACCAATACGTACTGGAACGGGAGCCGTACGAACCCGCTTTTTGCCTACACGCCCTACCTGGTCAGGCTCCGGGCCAACGCCGCCTATTATACCACTAACGCCCGCGAACTGACGCTCTCGGTCGATATGCCCTATTACAGAGGCACCCGCTGGCGGTTCCGGGTCGATTTAAAAGCGCAGCAGAACCCCGCCAACCTGTATTTCGGCTCCAGTGAGCGCACGTTGGGGTCGCTCCGGTTGCCCTCGGACCCTAACCGAACCTTTGTCACGTATGAAGCGTATAACACGGCCCGCAGCCTGTTGCGGGCTGGGCAGGCTGGTGAGGAGAGTCTGGTCAGCGATGCCCTTTCTAACCGCTTTCGGGAAACCGAGTTCATGCTCAACCTGAAAGCCGATTACGCGCTGGGTAAGGGCCGATGGCGCGTTATGGGTGGGTATGAGTTGCAATTTCTGTCGTACAAAACCTTTCAGGGTGTGTTGACGGATGCAGTAAACCCCGCTACCGGCGAAAAAACTAAAGCACCCAACGGCACCTCGCTGCTCGCCCGCGATGCGCAGCAGGGGCTGATTTTTGGCCTGAACGGCGGCCGCGTCTCGCTGGTGCAGACCGCACTGATCTACGACACCCGCGACTTCGAGCCAGACCCCACCAGGGGCGTATATGCCGAAATTGCCAACGAATACTCTAGTCCACTCATAGGCTCGGCGTTCAGTTTCAACAAGTTGTTTTTGCAGGGCCGTTTTTACCGGCGGTTGCCGGTGGGGAGCCGCACCGTGCTGGCCGGGCGGCTTGGCATTGGCTCCATCTTCGGGGATCAGGCCCCGTTTTTCGAGTTTCAGGATCAATGGAGTCCCGATGGCAGCATCAACGCGCTGGGCGGGCGGCAATCGTTGCGGGGCTACCGCGCCAACCGGTTTCTGGCCCGCTCAATGGCGTTTGCCAATATAGAATTGCGCGTTCGCCTGGCCGACCTGAAGATTGGCCGACAGAATTTCGGTCTCGGTGTGGCCCCGTTTTTCGACGCAGGCACCGTCCGCGACCGCTGGCAGGATTTGGGGTTCAGTCACGTCAGAACCTCCTACGGGGCCGGTGCCCGCATCGCCTGGAACCTCTCAACAATGGTCATTTTCGATTACGGTATCTCACGGGAAGACCGCCTGTTCTACTTCGGCTTAGGGCAAATTTTTTAGTGTGCCCGGCAACGTACCTGGACCTTGTCACTTCTCGAACGCAGCCAGTACCCGCTTCACCATGCCGTCGAGGGCTTTCGTATCGATCCAGCGGACCACCAGCACCAGGTCGTGTTCGGGGTCTACATAGATCATGTTGGTGCCGTTGCCCAGGTGGTAGTAGCTGCTGGCCGGGGCCGAGGGGAGCGGTTTACGGTCGGTGTTCAGAAAGTAATTCATGTGGCCGTAGGTTGGCTGGGCAGGCGTGGGCGTAGTGGCCTGCCGAACCCATTGCTCCGACAGGAGTTGCCGCCCGTTCCAGTTGCCCCGATGCAGGGTCAGCAGACCGAATCGCGCCATGTCGAGCGCGTGGATAAACAAGCCCCCGCCCCAGTGCCCACCCCCACTTACTGACTGCACGGGTTGCCCGTCGAGCACGATCCAGGCGTTTCGGTAGCCCGTCCAACGCCAGGTAGTCGAGGCCCCGATGGGGTCCATGATGGCATCTTTCAAGACCACCGGCAGCGGTTTGCGCCAAACGCTGGTGGCGGCCAGGGCCAGAGCATTCACCCGCACATCGTTGTATTCATAGACCGAACCAGGTACGTTGCGGGGGTGGTTGAGCCACTTTGTCGGGTCGGGGTCGGGGCGGTCGGCCCAATCGGGTTTTCCCCAGAGCGTTCCCTCAAAATCGCTGGTTTGGCGAAGTAGATGGTCCCAGGTGATGGTTCGGTTGTGGGGTGTCTCGAAGGGCGTTAGCAGTTCAGGTTTTCCGAACTCGTCGGCGGGGCGCAGGGCTGGCTGGCCATACAACTCAATGGGCGGCAGGTAGCGATACACACTGTCGTTCACACTGGAAATCAGTCCCTTCTCTACGGCCAGGCCAACTACCGTCGAGAGCATACTCTTGGTCACGCTGTGGGTCATGTCGCAGCGGGCGGGGTCGCCCCATTCGGCCACAATGTAGCCCTTGTGCACGAGCACCCCGGTTGGTTCACCCCGGTCGGCGAAGGGGCCAACGGCGTTGCCAAACGGCTCCTTACCAAACGACTGGTAGTGCGACTGCTCCATGCTGCGCGGATTTTTGATTTCGTTTTGCCGGTGAAACAAGATCGCCTGCTCAATGGCAGTGGCCGATAAGCCCAGTTCGGCCGGTGTTCGGCGGAGCCAGCTTTTAGCATCAGGGAAATAAGGCGTTGTTCGGCGGATTGGCTTTGGCTGGGCGTAAACCAGTACCGGTAACAGGCACAGCAATAACAGGAAGCGCATCGGTTATGGGGGGAGGGGGCAGGTACGTACCTGGACAGGCAAGTTACTGCTGAATCTAGTTTTTCATCGGCGATGACTTCGCCTACCCCGGCCCATCAGGCCCGGGTAGGGATGCCGCCCCTTCAGGGCTTCTGCGTGGTGTTACTTTGTTTTGGGCTGGTGCTGCGTAGTGCAATGAATGCCGCCACCGTCCCAGTTTTGGGGCATTGCATTTATGAATACAATTTTTCGGCCAGGAAATTGCTCCTCAAAAATGCTGCGTACCCGGTCTTCCTTTGCCTTTGATGAGCCTTCGGCAACGTAGCTTGACATGAGCACAAGCCCGTTGGTTACCAGATAATTCAAATAGCTCGAAGCAGGCACCCGAAGCAGGGTGTCGCCAACATGAGGTGCTTCGGCATTGTAAAACCGACTGGCAGGCATATCATACGATGCTTTTGCCGTGTATGTGTGTATTTTGGCCACCACCGGGTAAAAGCCGAGTGTACTGTCGGGTTGCCAACCCAGCCAAACGGCCTCGTGGGGTTCCCATTCGGCGGGCATATAGAACGTGTCGCTTTTGGATTGGCATGAGTGGAGCAGCGCGGGGAAAACCAAAGCTGTCAGTATGAATTTCAGGGAATGGCAACGGATTGAACGTAGGTGTTTGTTCATAATAGCTCAATGTAGATTAACCTGGTAGTTGGTGCTACGCCCTCCTTTGTCTGAGACTAAAATTCCTGTCTGGACCATGTCCTGTAAATGCCGGGTGGCTGTTGCTTTCGATACACCGTTGATCGACTGATACTTCCGGGCGTTCATTCCCCCTTCAAAGGCTTCTTCGCCTTCGTCAAGCATTCGATTGATCACCTTTCGCTGGGCTTCGTTCAGGTACGATTGGTATTTATCAAAAAAGGCGGTTCTTTTCAATATAAACTGGATAGTCTTGATGAAATCCTGTTGGGCCTTGACAAGTGTTTCGGAAAAATACGCTATCCAGCGGGTCAGATCGTTGGTTCGTTGGGCTTGCCTGAGGGCTGCATAATACGCCTTCCTGTCGGCTTCGATGGTGGTCGATAAGCTCATCAGGATGGGTCTTTTTAAGCCCTGAGCTAATGCCTTCCCGGCAATAACTCGCCCCATTCGACCATTGCCATCTTCAAAAGGGTGTATCGTTTCAAAATACACATGGGCGATAGCGGCCCTAATCAGCAAATTTGGAATGGCCAGTTCTCCACCGGGTTTTGTCGCATTGAACCAGTCAAAAAAAGTCTGCATTTCAACCGGAACCCGTGCGGAGGGCGGGGCTTCAAAATGGACGATCTCTTTGCCAACTGATCCCGAAACCACCTGCATCGGTTCAACATGGCTCCGGTACTGACCCACCTGTATGGCGTTGTTGCCGGCCATCAATAAGCGATGCCACTCAAAAAGCTGTACCTCACCTAAATCACGATCATAACTTTCTCTGACTTTTACCAGCAGAACGGCGATGCCTTCGGCCCGTTTGTCTTTGATCCGGTAGCTCGGCGTTGTGTACCCTAAATGCCTGCGAATACTCGAAACCAGGTCCGTTCGGCTCAGAAACTCTCCTTCAATAGCCGACGTTTTTATGGCTTCTTTAACCAACAACTCGACTACAGATTCGGCCTGTTCATGACCCGACAAACTTTGTAGGTAGCCTTTGCTCTCGCCAGCCAGAGCCATAAACGACAACGCAATGGCGGTGAAATCAGGTTCGTTGTAGTGAAATTGTTGCCAGTCAGCTTGTTCCCAGTTGTACATCGTGAGCCGATTAGGTGTTGTGTTCGGCTCAAATATGTAAAGAATATGAGCCGAATACAACACCTAATCGGCTCATGGGCGCAAACGTACCTGCCGTGCGCGGGTGGGCCAGTGGCGCATACCCCATACCGTCCGAGCCGATCAGTACGCCCTTCGCGCCGATGCCTGCGCTGATCCATTGGGGCTTCATCAGGTGCATGATTACATGGCCTTTGGTTTTACGGTAGGTGTCGAACGATTCTTTGGTGAGTCGTTCGCCGGTGGCTACCCATTGCAGGTCCTTGTAGTCCATGCCCAGCCGTTGCTGCCAGCCATCGGCAAACATAGTGCTGTATAGTCCCGTCGCAGCCGCCGTGTACGGATACACTTCGGTCGTGATAGGAAAGCCCCGCTTTTGGGCCGTCTGCACCATCTCGATGCCCACCTCGATTTGCGCCAGCGTCATGCTGTTGAGGTGGACAAGGTGCAAGGGTGCGTTGGTTAGCACGGCATCGGAGATGGCCTGCTGAACGGCCGCAAGGTTTGGTTTGCGGACGTGGCTAAAACTGGTGGCCTGCATCTAGCCCGCCAGTTGGTACACCCGAAAAATCTCTTCGGGTTTTGCCCCAGGTACGTACCCAATGAACACGCCAATCTCTAATTCAAGGGCTGTCGTCACACCATCGTGCAGTTGGTATTCCTGTTCTTTGTTGCTGATGCCGTGAACATGCGGGTCAATAAAACCGGGGGCTACCACCAACCCACTCGCGTTGATGACCTGTTTGCCGCGCAACAGTTCAGCCGAAATCTGGGCAATCCGGTTGCCCATGATGCCCACGTTTCGGACGGCATCGAGTTTGGTTTCGGGGTCAATCACCCGCCCACCGAGAATGACAATGTCGTAGTCCGGTTGCGACTGAGCAAGGGTAGTGAATGGGGCCATTGTACGTCTGCAACAGCAGGGGAAGGTTACGCGGTTATTTCTTTGCCTCCTCCAGCACGTTCCGACCGAGGGCTTTTACGAGTAGCGTACGGTCGTAGTAGCTGGTGTAGCGGTCAATTTTTTTGGCTGCGTTGAAGTGCGTCGAGAAGTTCATCCGTATGCCCAACGGCTGCCCATTGATGACCTGCGTGTTGGTGAAGTACGAGATCACGTAGATGCCCTTCGTGGCCCCGCCTTTGGCATTACCCGTTACCTCGATGGGCATGTTGTTGAACTCACTCATCGTCATCGACTTCACGGCGGGCATACTGCGGTAGTTTTTCCACCACGCCAACACGGCAGCTTTGCCCTTCAGCTTGGTCCGGGTGTTCGGATCGCCATCGGGGAAATCGAACTCCACGTTGTCGGCCAGCATGGCTTCCCACGCGTCAAAATCAGCAGCGGCTAATAGCGTCATTGACTTCTCGGCCATCGTCGCGTATTCGGCAGGCGCAATGCGGAAGAGCGGGTTGGTTACAGTTTGCGCCAGCAGGGGCGCGGTCAGGCCGGTCACAAACAGGCCGGCCAGCAGGCTGGATTTGAGGGTGGTTTTCATTGGGATTCGAGTAAGGATTTGTCTAAAGGCAGCCAACTTATCAGCGCGGAGGCTGTCAGATTAAGTCTGAGGAGGCATAACGTATCTGGCCGAACTAATTGGGTCTAGGTCCAAATCGAGTGGCTACTTCACCGGTGGCTGATCGTCGTTGTTGATATCCCGGATGCAGACGTATTTGCCGTCTCTCTTTTCGAATACGCCCACGTATTTGCCCGAACTGACCACCTTCCCGGCTGCGTCTTTGGTCGTTGTTTTGCCAACTTCGGTCACAATGTTACCCTCCCCGTACACGTCCATTGTCTCGTAGGACACCGTGGTGCCCGGCTTGCGGGTTGCCATACTTTTAGCCACTGCCTGCTGAATAGCGGCCTTGCCCACCTGCATGGGTTCGTCGTCGGACATTTCGATGGCATCATCGGCGTAGAACGACATTAGCTTGTTGATGTCTTTATCGGTTGCTGCTTTCGCCCACTCGGTTTCGATGGCCTGAATCTCCGCTTTCACGGCAGCCCTATCGGGTCTGGTGGCTTCAGCAGTGGCGGCTGTGTCTTTGCCAGGTACGTTGCAGCCAGCGGCAATACACAGCAGCAGCAGCGCGGTAAAAACGGGGGCGAGTAGATTCGTTTTCATAGTGAATTTAAGGCTTTGACGTGAGGTTTCACTACGTTGTTTCAGAGTTGCAGGTTTGAAACAACGTAGTGAACATTGAGAATAGATGGGCTTATTTCTTGCTCATAATCAGAAACGTAGGCTTGCCGCTCACGCCTGCTTTCTGCATGGTTGCGGCCAGTTCGGGGCGGGTAAAGAAGGCTTTCGCGGCTTCGGGCGAGGCCCACTCGTTGATGACATAGACGGTGTTGGGGTCGTCTTGCAGCGTTCCGATTTCGGCACTCAGTTCGCCCGCCAGTGCCCGTTCGTTGTAAAATAGGTCGAAGCCTTTCTTCCAGGCGGCGTAGTCTGCCACGTTGTGGTAAATCATGGTTTTAGTGATGGGTGTGAGCTTCATCTGGCTTACTTTCCACTGCCCGTTCTCCTTCACTACCGTGTTGCTGAAAGCTCCGTCGGTAGCCACCCGGTTGCCTTTCACCGTCCGGCCGTTGGCGTGGTAGGCCCCCGTAAGGAGGACGCTGCCATCGAACTGCGGCACCACATTGGCCATCGTGATGAGGGTGTTCACGTCGGCGTTGGCGTAGCTTTTGGCATACACCTCACTGATGGCATCGGCTCCGTTTGTGGTAACTCCCTCAGCGTCTGTCCGTACGGCGTTGGTGGCAAACATGCCTTTTATGGCCGCTACGTCTTCGCGGTTGGTGGCTCCCTGAAACTGCTTCACCAGGTCGCGCATCTCAAGGGCCACTACGTTCATGTTCCACTTCACCTGACTAATTTTCCATTGCTTGCCGACTTTGTCAAGCAGCATTTCGTAGGTGCCCGCCGTAGGGTTCAGCTTCGCGTTGGTTTTCCGTAGAAAATCATAGCCGCTGACGGTGGTGCCCACTTTCAGTTTGCCATTGGGTTGGGCTTCGGTGCTGACCACCGCGAAGTCCATGTATGACCCGGCGGTTTCGCCAAAATCGCGCACAAAATCGGCTTCAACATCGGCTTTGGTGTACGTTTTCACGCTGGCATCGGGGTTTACCCAGCCCACGTTGTCGGTAAAGAGAGGCATCAGGGCGGGCAGGTTGCCGCTATTGTAGGCGGTCTGGTACGTTTTCACGAAGGCCACGGCCTCTGGGTTCGGCAATTGTGCGTAGGCGGTAAGTGTGGCAGCCGGGAGCATAATTACGGCCAGCAGCCGGGCAAATGGGGCAGTTTTCATGGGGAAATAGAGGTTTGGTTAAGGTGTAAAATGAATGCTGGTTTGCAGATGGTTTATTCGTTTCCAGGTCAGGCACAAGGCGTTGGCCGGGCAGAGGCAGTTTCTTGCTATGCTGTAGCGCATGGGCGTTTATTTTTGGTGGACGTTTGCCCGATCTGATGAACCCCAGCCCCGGCTGCGCCTTTGC
>JAYUKZ010000407.1:0-24885 GCA_043763995.1 Fibrella sp. | reverse complement strand
GCCGTAAACTTGCGCTTGGTCTTGCCTTTCATACGGGTCTAAATTTAGCCCGTTATCCAACTTAACAAGTGGTCCTAAATATGGGGCGCACCATAGTCGGCTGAGGCCTGGCTCATAATAATCTCGTCGGTCAAAAATTGGATGGTGTAGGGTACACTATCAACTACGTCGAGGTATTCTTCCCAGGTGGCTGGCAAACGCAACAACTCATCTTCTTCCAGCGAATCCGGTATGTTCAGAACAGTGCCTTGCATGGGGCTATAGGTTTAGGCAAACAATATACGACAAAGAAGCAGCTGAAGCCATCTGTCAGGTACGTTGATGCCTGATAATCAACACTTACTGCACTGAATTTAGTTTTATGTAGCCGTTTGTGTCGTGTGCTCTCAGGCCGGAATGTCCCAGCGGGGAACTGCGCACCACCGTCTTTTGCGTTGCTTGTTAACCAGCGTGGAGGGTATTTCCACTGCCATACGCATCTCGATTAAGTTGCAAATTAACCCGACCCGGTTTCGCCCCAATGGCATTGTATACCCAACCCGTTCACCCCCAATCAACCCCTATGTTCCGTTTCCAACCTGTTGCCCTGCTGACGCTGCTGTGGTTTTGCCTGGCCTGTGCCACTGCCAACGTACCTGCCGCCAACGTACCTGTGACCCCACCCGCACCCGCGCCCCGGGTTTTTGCCAAAGGGGCCGATATCAGTTGGTTGCCCCAAATGGAGGCCAGCGGCTATGTGTTCCGAAACGCGGCGGGCGTGGCGCAAGACTGTTTCCAGATCCTGAAAGACCACGGCATCAACACCATTCGCCTACGTACCTGGGTCAACCCCTCCGGCCACCCCATCAACGGGCATTGCAGCCGCGACGAAACCGTGGCGATGGCCGTTCGGGCCAAAAAATGGGGAATGCGCCTGATGCTCAACTTCCATTACAGCGATACCTGGGCCGACCCCGGCAAGCAAGCCAAGCCCGCCGCCTGGCAAAGCCACGATTTTCCTACCCTCCTGACCGACGTTGACCGTTACACCCGCGAGGTGATGAACGCCCTGAAAACCAGCGACATAACGCCCGAATGGGTGCAGGTAGGCAACGAAATTCCGGGCGGCTTTTTGCTTCCCGAAGGCGGTACGGATAATTGGCCGCAACTGGGTCAATTGCTCAACGCGGGCTACGCGGCGGTGAAAGCCGTGAGTCCGGCCTCGAAAGTGGTGCTGCACGTAGACCAGGGCAACGACCGGGCGCGGTTCCGGTACTGGTTCGGCCAAGCCACGGCGCAGCGCGTAAAATACGACGTGATTGGTCTCTCCTACTACCCCTATTGGCTACCCGGCAACCCCGACTATACGCTGTCGATTAACGACTTGGGGGCCAACATGACCGACCTGGCCGCCCGCTATGGCAAAGAGGTGATGGTGGTGGAAGTGGGCGGTGAAGACAACAAGCCGCAAAACACGTATGATATGCTGGTGGCCGTGCAGCAAAAAACGCGGGCGGTGCCCAACGAAAAGGGCCTGGGGGTGCTGTATTGGGAGCCACAGGGAGCCAGAAGCTGGAGCCAGTATGGCTTGAGCGCGTGGGGAGCAGACGGTAAACCAACCCAGGCCCTGCGGGCTTTTTTGGTGGAATAAGGCCAGGTACGTCTCTGGAGGGGCTAGATTGCCCGGCGGAGCCACCCCGTCAGGCTCAGCCGCTCGTGGTGGGCGGGCAGCACCTCGTGTTCCAGCAGCCCACTATCAAAACAAACCAGCCGCCCGCCAATGGGGTCAATGAGGGTAGTCTTTTCGGTGCCGTCGGGCTGGGGGAGGTAGACCGCCAATTGTCCGCCGTGGGCCGGTTGCCAGGCCAGGTTGAGGTAGTA
The DNA here is from genome assembly GCA_043763995.1 of Fibrella sp. Taxonomy (GTDB): domain Bacteria; phylum Bacteroidota; class Bacteroidia; order Cytophagales; family Spirosomataceae; genus Fibrella. The sequence goes on along the minus strand of JAYUKZ010000407.1, from coordinate 23,025 downwards.
AATGACCGACAGTTTGCGGGCCGCGTTGGTGCGAAACTGGTCGAGGTGGCGTTTGTAGAAACTGCCGGCGGGGTAATGGGCGTAGTGGAATTCGTGGCCCGCCAGCCCCAAATAGCAGGTTCGGTTGAGGTAGGCCATGAATGCCTCTATTTTGGCCAGAAAAGCCGTTTCTTCGGCAGTAGCCGTGGCTGTGTCGAGCCACAAGATATCGTCGCCGCGAATGCTTTTCTCGACTGTGGTTTGGCCCGCCCCCACGCCCGCCGCCCGAAACTGACCTGCTGCCCGCCGCGCCGTAAGCTGTTGTTGCAACGCCACCACCTGAGCCGGAGCCAGAAACGAATCCGCCACGCCGTAGCCCCTTTCCAGGATACCGTCTACCAATCCGTCAAATTCGGTTTCCAGGTACGTTGTCATTGGCGCAGGGAGGTTAGTTCGTCGAGGTTGGCGGTGCGGAAATGGCGGTAGACTTGAATGAGCAGGGCCAGGGCCACACACGACTCTGCCGCCGCCACCACTATCACAAACAAGCCAAACACCTGCCCCTGAAGTCCGTCGGGGTCATATTGGCTGAACGTAACCAAGTTTAGGTTTACGCCGTTCAGCATCAGTTCGATGCCCATAAGCACCACCACCGCGTGGCGTTTGGTGAGCACCACGGCCAGCCCGATGCTGAACAATGCCGCCGCCACAAGCAGCAGATAACCAGAGAGTTGTGGTTCCATCAGCGTGTTCGATTGGGGGTTTCGGGTTGTTTTTTAGCCAGATACCCCGCGCCGACCAACGCCACCAGCAACAGGAGGCTCACCACCTCGAAGGGCAGCGCGTAGTTGGTCAGGAGTTGCTTGCCGATGGTGTCGATGGTGCCGGTGGCGGGGGGTAGCGGGCGGTCAAACATCCTGAAACGGGCACCCACCAGCAACCGGCTCAGGCCCCAAAATAGCCCCAACGCCAGGCCCACGCCCAGCCAAACGCGGCGGCTTTCGGTCAGTACGGCGTTGGGCCGTTCGCTGGGGGCGGGGTCGTTGGCGGTGGGCAAAGCGGGTTTTTGGGTCAACATGATGCCGAATAAAATTAGAATCAGCACGCCGCCCACGTAGATGACCAGTTGCGATACGGCCAGAAAATCGGCCCCGGCGAAGACGAACAGGGCCGCCACGCCCAACAGCGCGAGCAACAGCAGGTAGGCCGAGTAGAGTACGTTGCGGGTGAGCAACACGCCCACGGCACTGCCCAGGGTGAGGGCCACAAACGAGAAAAAAGCTACCTGAACCATGCTGGGTACGTATTGGGAATTGGTCTGCAAATTTCGTTTATTTGGCCCGGTAAGTGGCTCACGAACTATATTTTAACACAGAGACACAAAGAACACCGAGCTTTTTACCCGTCCCCCACCTAATGTATACGCCCAAACATTTTCAGGAGAATGACCGCGAGGTCATGTTTCAACTCATTCAGCAACAGCCGTTTGCGTTGCTCGTTATGACCAGCGCGGCGGGTATTCCTGTGGCTACGCACATCCCCGTTGAACTGCAAACCGACCCCGACGGCGCGGCGCGGCTGGTGGGGCACGTCAGCAAAGCCAACCCACAGGCCAAACTTTTCGGTAGCAACGTACCTGCGTTGGCGGTGTTCAGTGGCCCCCACGCCTATATTTCGGCCTCCTGGTACAACCACATAAACGTACCCACCTGGAATTACATCGCCGTTCACGCCTACGGCCCCACGCGGGTGCTGACGGAAGACGAAACGCTGCAACTGCTTCGGAACCAGACTGATCGGTACGAAAAAGCCTCGGCTTGCCCCGTCAGTATCGAGAGTATGACCGAGGCGTATGTTCGGAAAGAAATGCGCGGTCTGGTAGCCTTTTCGCTAGCCATCGACACCCTTCAGGGCACGGCCAAACTGAGCCAAAACCGCGACGATACCAACCACGCCGCCATCGTAGAAAACCTCCGCCAACGTGCTGACCCAGATTCGCAACACGTTGCCGATGAGATGGTTAAGCGGCGCATGTAGAGACGCGATACATCGCGTCTTAGCCGTGGGCGAAGCATTTTTTCAGCCCAAGGCTTCGCGCACTACCCAGACGCGAGCATCGCGTCTCTACACAACTAACCAGTGGTCGGGCCAGGCCGGTTGCGGCGGTACTGGCCTGGTGAGGTGCCCATTTTTTGCCGAAAAAGCCGGTTCAGCGTACTGCTGTGCTCAAAACCCGTTTGTAGCGCAATGTGCCCGATGGCTTCATCAGTCGAGAGGAGGCGTTGGCAGACGTGCGCCAGCCGAACGCTGTGGAGGTAGGCCACAAACGTGAGGCCCAGTTGCGCTTTGAACCACCGGCAAAACGCATTGGGCGACAGGTGGCAGTGGTCGGCAATTTCGGCCAGGGTAACAGGCCGCTGGTACGTTGCCTGGATGAAATCGACCGCGTGTTGAATCCGGGTGGGGTTTTCCAGTGGTAGGCTGGTGGGCTGGTGAGGCTGCCGGATTACCGGCTGGCGGGCTGTTTGCGCCAGCCGGTTTAGCGTGTGCAGCAAGGCCGCGAGTGCCTCCACGCCGTGGCTGTTCAGTACCCGCTGAATGTCCTGAACCAGGGCCGGAGGCACAGCTGGAAAAACCAACCCCCGGTTGGCTTCCTGCACCAGTGCCTGCACCGCCCGGCATTCCCGGAACGGGCCGAAAAGTGTGGCCGGAAACTGAATGCACAACGCCTCGACTAGCGGCGTGGCGGCATCGGCATAGGTAACAAAGGTGTGCGGCAGGTTCTTGCCCAGCAGGTAAACCTCGCCTTCTTCATAAAGGGCCACATCTTCGCCAATAAACCGCATCCCTTTACCGCGCAAGAAAAGCACCAGTTCAACTTCGGGGTGGTAATGCCAATGTGGCTCGAAGGCGGGTTGGTACAGCCTGAAGGCTTTGAACGACGCGTCGGTGAGGTTGCTGATACCGGGTTCCAAAGCAGGTTTCATGACTCAAATTACCTCAAAAAGTCAGAAAAATTTATTTTAGTGGTAATATCGGTATAAAACTAGATTAAATACGCCAAACAGTCTGCGCCCATCCGGCTGACCTTTGCAGGTACGTATGCTGCGGGGACTAGCCCCAACAGTGTCCGGTTCCGATGTCTGCAAACCCGCTCGATTCCCCCTACGACCTCAGCCCGGAGCAGGTCGATTTTTTTCGACAAAACCGGTTTATCAAGCTGAAAAACGTCTTTGATGCCCCCGCGTTGGCCTACTACAACGCGCTCATAACCAAGTACGTAGCCCACGCCACGGCAGACACCGTTGGGCTGGATAGCCGCGACACCTACGGCAAAGCATTCCTGCAACTGTTCAACCTCTGGCAGCACGACGAGGCCATTAAACCACTGATTTTCAGCCGAAGGCTGGCCAAACTGGCTGCTGATCTGATGGAGGTGGCCGGGGTGAGGCTCTACCACGATCAGGCACTTTTTAAGGAAGCGGGCGGCGGCATAACCCCCTGGCACGCCGACCAGTACTACTGGCCCCTCAGCACCGACCGTACCGTCACGGCCTGGATTCCGCTCCAGGCTACGCCCCTGAATATGGGGCCGCTGGAGTTCAGCGTAGCGAGCCACCAACTGGTGGAAGGCCGCGACCTGAAAATTGGCGACGACAGCGAACGGCAGATGGCCGAAAAACTGCGCCTGACCAACTTCGCCCATGTAATTGAGCCGTTCGATCTGGGCGAAGTCAGTTTCCATTCGGGTTGGGTGTTTCACCGGGCGGGGGCCAACGTGACGGACCAAATGCGGAAGGTGATGACCGTGATTTATATGGACAAAGACATGGTGCTGAAACAGCCCGAAAACAAAAATCAGGAGGTAGACTGGCATACCTGGTGCCCCGGCGCGGCGGTGGGGCAGGTAATTGACACCTCCCTGAATCCGGTGCTGTTCTACCGTACCTGTGGCCCATGAGTTGACGAAAGGCAATTCGTAAAACATTGATTATCAACAAAAAAAATGACAAGATACACCATATTTGTCGGGCTGTTTTTGGCCGTTAGTCTGCCAGGCTTGGGGCAGAAAGCGGTGCCCATACTCCCGAAAGGCGAGGTAATCTACCACGTTTGCCAACGGAGTTTCTTCGACAGCAACGGCGATACGCAGGGCGACCTGAACGGCCTGCGGCAAAAACTAGACTACCTCCAGGGGTTGGGCGTTACGTCCATTTTGCTGTTGCCGCTCTACGAAGCTGACTGCTACCACAATTATTTCGCCAGTGATTTCGAGACAATAGACCCCGAATTTGGCACCACAGATGACTACATCCGGCTGGTGAAGGACGTACACCGGCGCGGCATGAAAATTTATCTCGACATGGAAACGCAGTACGTGGCGGCCAAACACCGGTGGTGGAAAGACGCGGTGGGCAACCTCAACTCGCCCTTCAGCGACTACATTTTGTTCGACGATGCGGCCCACCGAATGCCCGCGACCATGATTTTCAACCTGCGGGAGTTGGTCAGCTACGACGGAACCGTTGTTCCGATCACGACCGTGAACTTGAAAAACCCCGATGTGCTGGCCTACAATGTCAAGCTGTTTTCGTATTTCCTGGACCCGAATAAAGATGGAAAATTCGAGGACGGGGCCGATGGCTTCCGGCTCGACCATGCCATGGACCATCTGGACGGGAAACCTACCCTGACCAACCTATTTGCCACGTTCTGGAAACCCCTGATAACCCAACTGAAACGGGTTAACCCCGCCGTGACTATGATGGCCGAACAAGCCGATTGGGCCGACGTTGGGTTCGATTATTTTGCACGCGCGGGCGTTGACCGGATGTTTGGTTTTGGCTTGCAACGGGCCATTCTTTCGTTCAACAAACAGCAGTTAATCAACAAGGCCGACTCGGTTTTAGGGTTGCGCCCGGCAGGGAAAGACCAGCTTATTTTCCTGGAAAACCACGACCTGGACCGCTTTGCTTCGCTGGAGCCCGACGCGCGAAAACAACGGGTGGCGGCAACTCTGCAACTTCTTATCGGCGGTGTTCCGTCTATTTATTACGGGCAGGAAATTGGTATGCAGGGGCGCAACGGGTCGTTTGGCAACACCGACGGCAACGATATTCTCCGTCGGCAGGCCATGGACTGGTATGCAGGAGGCGAGGGTCCCGGCACGGCAGTTTGGTACAAAAACACGGGCCAATGGTGGGCGCAAAGTACTCTGAAAGCCAACGATGGCGTGTCAGTAGCCGAGCAAACGGGTAGCCCAACGTCGTTGCTGAGTTACTACAAAAAGCTGATTGCCCTGAAACAAAACAACCCCTCGCTGGCCACCGGACGCTACCAAAACGCCGAAAATACCAACGCTGCGGTCTACGGTTTCTACCGAACCAACGGCCCGGCGCGAGTGCTGGTGCTGGTCAACCTGACCGACCAACCCCAACAAACAACCCTGACCGGGCCGGGCCAACCCGGCAAACTGCTGCTTGGCTCGCCCACCCGCACACAAGGCACCGTGGGGCTGGCACCCTACGAGGTTGGGGTGTGGGAAATCCGCTAAGTGGTATACCCGCCGCCCCTGGCCAACTCATGAAAGCCTGCCTCTCGATTTGTTGCCTGTTGGGTGTACTGCTGCCCGCGCCGGGGCTGACCCAAACGCTCCACGACTACCACGCTATGCCCACCTCGCCGTTAACAAGCTTGTCTGCTAAATCTACCTGCTAAATTGAAAAAAGCTACAAACTGAATACTTTCAGCCGTGTGCCGCTGGCAATTTGGTCGAAATCAACGTCATGGTGTAGTAGCGTTACGTTTGCCATCACGGCATGGGCTGCAATCAGGCAGTCGTTTGGCTTGCGAATGGTAATGCCACTTTTTCGAAGGGTTCGGTATAATGAGGCTGCCGCTATGGCCATTCTGGCCGGATCAACATCAGGGTAGTTCAACGCCAGCAGACTGGTTTTAACCACCTCGAATTGATGATCGTCCCGGATGCCTTGCAAGGTTTCCTGTAAAATTGTAGGCGTACCCCAAATTGGCTGGTTAGCGGCCAGGTAAACCGCCACTTGCTGGGTTTGCGGGGTGTCAATGCCCCTAAACCAATCAATCCAGACCGATGTGTCAACCAAAATTGGCTCCACTATTCTTGCCGCATCAGGTCCAGATCACCCTCCCAGGCTACCTTTCCGCGTAAGCCAAGTAGTTGTTGACGTTGCAGCATCTGGACGAAATTGGCTAATGCCAACCCTACTACCTCCTTTTTCGTTTTAGCATGGCTTAGTTGCAATGCCTGCTCTATAAGTTGATCGTTCAGATCGATATTCGTCCGCATGGGAGATGTAGATTATACACAAATATAGTCAGTAATTGGTGTACGAATCATTTCATCAACGAATGGGGCACCCGTAGAGACGCAATATTTGTGCCTCAGACCCGCGCGAAGCAGTGGGGTAGAATCAATCTCGGCGTAATGCTTCGCGCGGGTCTGAGACGCGAGTATCGCGTCTCAGACTACGCGGTCGGCCCATTCCAAAATGCTTCAATGGCATCCAGGGCTTCGTCTACGGTTTCGGTCACAACCAGCAGGGCACGGTTTTCGGCTTTGAGGAAACCGTCGGCTACACAACGGTCCAGTTGTTGGAGCATCAGGTCGTAATAACCCCCCACGTTGATGACCACGATGGGGCCGTCGTAGAGCTTGAGTTGCCGCCAGGCCAGAATCTCGAACAGTTCGTCGAAGGTGCCGTAGCCGCCGGGGAGGGTAATGACCCCTTTGGCCAGCGTAACCATGCGGTATTTGCGTTCGTGCATGGTTTCCACGAAGTGCATCTCGGTCAGGGTTTTGTGGGCTACTTCCAGTTCGGCCAGAAAATTCGGGATCACGCCCGTCACCTGCCCGCCCGCGCCAATGACCGTGTCGGCCACGTGACCCATGAGGCCGAAGCCGCCCCCGCCGTAGATGAGGCGGATGTTGCGGACGGCCATTTTCTGGCCTAACTCAACGGCCACTTCTTTAAATATGGGCTTGGTGCCCGGCGACGAACCGCAATAAACCACAATGCTTTGCATACAGAAAGGGGGAAAATAAAGGGGAAAGTGAGCAAATGAATAGTTCGTTTTACGACACCAAACCGGCCAAATCCAGCCCGCCGAACGTACCAGAACTCATCATCAGAAAAATATCGGTCGAAGCATTATTTTGCTGTAAAAACGCCTCTAAATCAGTCGTTTGGGTGAACACGTGCAGACCTGGTTTGTCGAAAGCAGCCCGGATGTCGTCGGGTGAGATGGGGGCGAGTTGCTTAATTTCCAGCGTGTGTTGGTTGTAATACACGGCGGCCACGTCGGCCATGTCGAGGCTGTGTTTGTATTCCGACAAAAACGACTGGTTGAGGCTGCTGAAGGTATGCAGTTCCACGCAGGCCAGCAGCCGTTTGCCGGGAAACTGCGCCTTCACGGCTTCGGTGGTGGCCTCCACTTTGGAGGGGGCGTGGGCAAAGTCGCGGAAGACGGTTTGGGTGGGGGTTTGGGCCACGGTTTCGAGCCGCCGCGCCGCCCCGGCAAACGTCTGGATGGCGGCGTAGAACTGCGCGTCGGTAATGCCCAGGCGGTGGCAAACGGCCATGGCCCCGGCAATGTTTTTCATGTTGTGAAGCCCAAAAATCTGGAGCGGCACTTCCTGTCCGGTGGGCGTTGTCAGGTACGTATGCCCGGCCCGAATCAGGTGCGGGTGGGCATCGTAGGGCACTTTTTGCACGTCGGGCCGTTCCTTTTCGCCAATCACGTCCAGCATATTATCCGTTTCGTCGAACAGCAGCACCCCCGATTTGGGCATGTGGTCGGCCAGTAGCTCAAACTGATCGACGTAGGCTTCGTAGGTCGGGTACACGTTCACATGGTCCCAGGCCAGGCCGCTGATGAGGGCCATGTGCGGCTGGTAGTGCAGGAATTTGGGCCGCGCATCCAGCGGCGAGGTGGCGTATTCGTCGCCTTCGATGATGATGACCGGCGCGGCATTGGCGGCCAGGTCGTCGGTGAGGCGCACCATCGTCTCGAAACCTGCCAGTTGCGCCCCCACCAGGTAATCGAACCGGCGGTGGTGGGTGTTCAGCACGTGCAGAATCATGGACGTGATGGTGGTTTTGCCGTGGCTGCCCGCAATGACGACCCGCTGTTTTTGGCGGCTTTTCTCGAAAATAAATTCGGGATAAGACAAAACCGGGAGGCCCAGTGCCTGCGCCCGCGCCAGTTCGGGGTTGTTGGCCCTGGCGTGCATGCCCAGAATCACGGTATCCAGCCCGGCATGAATTCGGTCTGGAAACCAGCCCATTGCGGCGGGCAGCAGCCCATTTTTTTGTAGCCGTGACAGGGCCGGTTCGTAAATCTCATCGTCGGAGCCGGTGACGTTGTGCCCCTGCTGTTGAAGAGCCAAGGCCAGGTTGTGCATGGCACTCCCGCCAAGAGCAATGAAGTGGTACGTCTGCGGCATGAATTGTGCCATGAAGGGGTGGGAGCTTAAATGATAGACGAAGGTAAGACCTATCTTCGTTTCCTGATAAAGCCAGTCTCCCCCTTCCGTCCATGAAACGTACCTACCGGCCTCTGCTGGGTCTGTTGGCCTGTTTGCCCGGCCTGTTGCAGGCCCAACTTCCCGCCTCCACCCTCTACAAAGGCCAAAACCTGGGGGCGCAGGTCAACTCAGACTATAACGAGGGCAACCCGCTCATCAGCCCCGACGGGCGCACCCTCTACTACACCCGCGAAGACCACCCTAACAACACCATGTTTGCCGACAAAGAAATTGGCAGCACCGACATCTGGTATTCCGAGTGGCAACCCACCAACGAGTGGGGACCGGCCCGGCGCGTGGGTGCCCCCCTGAATCAGTTCAACCACAACGCCGTGTTCAGCATTACGCCCGACGGCAATACGCTGCTGCTGCGCGGAGCCTACCTGAACGGGCGGTATGAAACGCGCGGTTTTTCGGCCAGCAAACGCGCCAACGGTACCTGGAGCACCCCCGAACAACTGGCCATTGCCAACTACGAAAAAATGAGCAAGGGCCAGTTCGACTTTGCTTACCTCACCGTAGACGGCAAGACGCTCCTGCTCTCGTTCAGCGAAAAACGCAACGGCCTGAAAGACGACTTGTACGTCTCGTTTCGGCAAAAAAACGGCACCTGGAGCCAGCCCATGCCCCTCGGCCCTGACCTGAACACCGACGAGTTTACCGAAACAACGCCCTTTTTGGCCCCCGATGGCAACACGCTGTACTTCTCCACCAACCGCCCCGGTGGGCAGGGCGACAACGACGTGTGGGTCTCGCGCCGGGTCGATAAAACCTGGAAACGGTGGTCGAGGCCCCAAAACCTCGGCCCCACGGTTAACACCGACGGCTATGATGCCTACTATTCGCTCTCGACCCTGGGCGACAAAGCGTTCCTGACAACGTTCAAAAACACGCAGGGCGGCAAAGGCGGCGACATTGTGCAGATCAACTTGCTGGACGCACTGCCCGCCGCGCCTACCGATTCGGCCACGCTGGCGCAGGTACGTATGCCGGGCAGCGCAACCTCTCCGGCGGTGGCGGCGGGGTTGCGGCCCGGTGCCGTGGCCCTGCTGTCGGGGCGGGTCATTGACCAGAAAACGGGCCGACCCATTGCCGCCCGCATCACCTACCAGACCCTGCCCGACGGGGCCGAAGCGGGCGAAACCACCTCTGACCCTACCACCGGCGAATACAAGATTGTGCTGCCCTATGGCCAGAAATACACCATGCGGGCCATTGCCCCCGACTTTATTGCCGAAGGCGAAAACATTGATCTGACCGCCGTGCCGGGTAAACAACAGGCTGGCTTTCAGGAGATTAAGGGGCAGGAGCTGAAACTCGTGCCCATTGACGTGGGGCAGTCCATTCGGCTCAATAACGTCTTTTTCGATTTGGGCAAAGCCACGTTGCGCGAAGAATCGGCCCCGGAACTGGACCGGATGGTGGGGGTGATGAACGAGAACCCCAAGCTGGGCGTGGAACTGGGTGGCCACACGGATAACACCGGCTCGAAGGAAATAAACGCCCGTCTCTCGCAAGACCGGGCCGATGCCGTGCGCGAATACCTGATTGGCAAAGGCATTGAACCCGACCGCGTGGCCAGCAAAGGCTACGGCGAAAGCAAGCCCGTAGCCCCCAACGACACCGACACCGGTCGCCAACAAAACCGCCGTGTGGAGTTTGTAATTACCAAAAAGTAGGAGCCGCACTTTGGCCAAAACCTTGATTTCGGTGATTGAAGTCTCTAAAAACATAGTTATTTAGAGACTTCAATCACTAAAATCAGGGTTTTTCGTTCCCATGTGGCAAATCTGGATCGATACCGGCGGCACCTTCACCGATGGGCTGGCCCTGGATCCCGGCGGGGAACTGCACAGGGCAAAGGTGCTGAGCAGCAGCCGGTTGCGGGGCGAACTCAGCGGCGGGCGGGTGCGGGCTTCGTGGCTGAAGGCCCCCATTTTTGCGGGCTACACACTCCGGCTGGTCGAGACGGGCGAGACATATCTTGTCGAGTCGCTGGGGGCAGACGGGACGCTGGCGGTGGCCGGGGGAACGTACCTGGCCGACGGAACGGTTGAGCTGTTTACCCACGAAGAAGCCCCCGTGCTGGCCACCCGGCTGTTGACGCAAACGCCACTGAATCAGTCGTTTCCGCCCCTGGCTATGCGCCTGGGCACCACACGGGGCACCAACGCCCTGCTGGAACGGCGCGGGGCGCGGGTGGCCCTGCTCGTGACCGAAGGCTTCCGCGATCTGCTGGTTATTGGCACTCAGCAACGGCCCGACCTGTTTCAATTGGCCATTCCGCCCGCCGAGGTGCTCTACCACACCGTGCTGGACGTTTCCGAACGAATGACCGCCACCGGCGAGGTATTGCTTCCATTGACGGATGCCCACGTTGGGCAGGTGGTGGCTCAGGTACGTGCCGCCCGGCCCGATGCCGATGCCGTTGCCATTTCGTTGCTGAACGCCTACCGAAACCCCCGGCACGAACGGCAGTTGGGCGCGGCATTGGCGGCGGCGGGTTTCGGGGTAATAACCCTTTCGACAGACATATCGGCGGCACCGGGCTACTTGGCCCGCACCCAAACCGCCGTGGTCAACGCTTATCTCACGCCCGTGTTGGACACGTACCTGCGCAACATCCGGGCGCAATTGGGCGGGCACCCGGTTCACGTCATGAGCAGCACGGGGGGACTAGTGCGGGCCGACCTTTTTCAGCCCAAAGATAGCCTCCTCAGTGGCCCGGCGGGAGGTGTGGTGGGTGCGGCAGCCGTGGCGGCGGAGACTTATGGCGCAACCAAGAATGTTCCCGGTCAACAGTTGCTTACCCTCGACATGGGCGGCACCAGCACCGACGTAGCCCGGCTCGAAAACGGCCAACCCGACTACCGGGAGATGACTTCTATTGGCCCGTTCGAGTTGCAACTGCCCTCGTTAGCCATTGAGACAGTGGCGGCGGGGGGCGGCTCGGTTTGCTGGTTCGATGCCCTCACGGGCCAACTGCGGGTGGGGCCGCATAGCGCGGGGGCCAGCCCCGGCCCGGCCTGTTACGGGGCTACCCCAGTGGGCACCTCCGCCGGGCAACCGCTCCTGCTGACCATCACCGACGTGAACCTGCTGTTGGGCAAGCTCCACCCCCGGCAGTTCGGCATTCCTATATACCCCGAAAATGCGCAACAGGCCCTGGACGACGTGGTGCGGCAGGTGGCCCAAACAACGTACCAGGCACCCGACGCGCTGACCCTATTGCGGGGGTTCGAGCAGATTGCCAACGAACGCATGGCCGGGGCTATTCGGAACATATCGGTCTCCAAAGGGTTCGACCCGGCGCATTACGGGCTGCTGGTGTTTGGCGGGGCGGGCGGGTTGCACGGTTGCGCCATTGCCCGGCTGTTGGGCATGAGCCGCTTGCTGCTGCCCTACGATGGCGGGCTGCTCAGTGCCTACGGCATCGGGATGGCCCCCGTGGAACGCCGCGCCAGCCAACCCGTTTTGCAACCCTTAACCTACGCCCTGCCTGATTTGCCAGGTTTCTTCGATGAACAAATTCGGCTGTTAACCAGCCAGTTACGCGAAGATGTGGGGCCGGTGGTGCCCGTTTCGGTGGTGGAAAAAACCGTGTTTCTTCGCCTGGAAGGCCAGGAAAATACGCTTCCAATTTCGGTGGAAAAAACCCCGATGGCCGACCTGGAGACGGTTTTTCGGCAGGCTTACAACCGGCTTTATGGATACGTACCAGAGGGCCGTGCTCTGGAATTGGTCAGCATCCGGGCGGCGGTCAGTACGGTGCCGTCCGTTGCCCCGACTCTGCCCCCGCCAACCGCCACGCAACCGGCCACTGCTTCGTTCCAGACCGACCGCTGCCCCGCCTATGACTGGACAACCTTGCAACCGGGCGACACCTTCAGCGGCCCCGCCCTGCTGCTCAACGCCACCTCGTCGGCGTTTATCGAAATGGGTTGGTCGGTCTGTATTCAGCCAAACAAAACCGCCGTGGCCGTGGCCGAAACGCAACCCACGGAGCCGTTGGCAGGAGTGGAGCAGGACGTGATTCAGCTTGAATTGTTTACCCAACGGTTCCGGGCCGTGGCCGACGAGATGGGGGCGCAGTTGCAGCGAACGGCCTTCTCGGTGAACGTTCGCGAACGGCTCGATTTTTCCTGCGCCCTGCTCGATGCCCAGGCCCGGCTGGTGGTGAACGCGCCGCACATTCCGGTGCATCTGGGTAGTTTGGGCCTCTGTGCCCGGCTGGTGCTGGCCCACCTTCGGCAAGCCGGTACGCCCCTCGGCCCCGGCGACGTGGCCGTGACCAACCACCCCAAGTACGGCGGCTCGCACCTGCCCGACGTGACGCTGTTGCAGGGTGTTTTCGTAGAAAACGAGTTGGTTGGGTACGTCATCAACCGCGCCCACCACGCCGAAATTGGGGGCAGAACGCCCGGTTCCATGCCGCCCGATGCTACCTCGCTGGCCGAAGAGGGCGTGGTGCTGGAACCGCAGTTTCTGGTACGCAACGGCCAGTTTTTATGGGAAACGATCCGCTCGCTGTTCACCCAGGCCCCGTACCCCACGCGGGCACTGGCCGAGAATCGGGCCGATCTGGAAGCGGCAATGGCTTCGCTGAAAACGGGTGAAACAGCTCTACATCAGTTGGTTACGGCACACGGCCTTGCCCCCATACGTACTTACATGGCCCGCCTTCAGCAATCGGCCACGGCGGCCCTTGCGGGGGTGTTGGCTCGGTACGAAGGGCAGACGTTTGAGGCTACTGAATTTCTGGACGACGACCAAAACACCGGCCCATACCCCATCCAGGTACGTATGTCGGTACGGTCCGGCGTTCCGGCCAGCCAAACCCTGACGGTAGACCTGCGCGGCACGGGGCCGATGCACCCCAACAACCTCAACGCCAACGTGTCTATTTTGCATTCGGCGGTGCTGTACGTGCTGCGGCTGTGGGTGGGCGAACAGATCGATGCCACGCACATTCCGCTCAACGAAGGGCTGATGGAACCCGTGCGGTTTATACTGCCCCAATCGTCGTTCTTGAACCCCGTTTTTGCCGACGACCCGACCGGCCATTGCCCGGCGGTGGTGGGCGGCAACACCGAAGTGAGTCAGCGGTTGGTGGATACCTTGTTGAAGGCGTTGGGGGCGGGCGGGATGCGGCCCGTGGCCTGTAGTCAGGGGACGATGAATAATTTTTTGTTCGGTAATGACACCCTGGGCTATTACGAAACGCTGGGCGGCGGGGCGGGGGCCGTGTGGGGACAGGCGGGCCGGTCGGGGGTGCATCAGCACATGACCAACACCCGCCTCACCGACCCCGAAACGCTGGAACGCCGCTACCCCGTGCGGCTGTGGCGGTTCGGGTTGCGCACGGGGTCGGGTGGGGCGGGGCAGTGGCGCGGCGGCGATGGGCTTGTGCGCGAGATCGAGTTTCTGGCCCCCATGCAGGTGACGTTGCTGAGCCAACACCGGCTGGTGGTTCCCTACGGCGCGGCGGGCGGGCTGCCCGGTACCGTGGGCCAACAAACGCTGCTTTTGCCCAATGGCGAGGAAATATCCCTGCCAGGTACGTTCACCCGGCAGCTAACGGTAGGCGAGCGCATCCGGGTGGAAACCCCCGGCGGTGGCGGCGTGGGGGTGCCCCCGGCTTTGGCTGATTGATTGCGAAAAAAGGTATCTTTGGTGAAACACCCCACCACCCATGACCGAGCTACTGTATCAACTTCTGGACACGCCCAAGGCACCGCTAATCATTCAGCAGGCGATGGTTATTCTCAACAACGAAAACGAAAAACGCCGGGCTTTCTACGAATGGCTGGACGACGACATGAAAGCCGAGTTCATCAACGGCGAGATTGTGGTGCATTCCCCCGCCCTGGACCGGCACACCGCAGCGGTGATGCACATTGGTCGGCTCATGAGCACATTTGTTGATTTGCACGAGCTTGGCCTGGTACGAATGGAGAAAGCCCTGGTCGAATTAACGCGCAACAGCTATGAACCGGACGTGTGTTTTTGGGGGAACGAAAAAGCGGCCCAAATTCAGCCCGACCAACTCTACTACCCCGTGCCTGATTTGGTGGTGGAAGTGCTGTCGAAAAGCACTAAAAAGCACGACCGCGAAACCAAAGCCATCGATTATGCCGCCCACGGCGTGGCCGAATACTGGCTGGTTGACCCCATCCGGCAGCGGGTAGAGCAGTTTGCCATCGATGCCGATACGGAAGAATACGTCGCCACAGGTACGTATTCCATCAAGCAAACGCTTGTCAGTCAGGCTCTTGCCGAGTTCGCTATTCCGGTACGGGCCATTTTCGATAAGGCCGCGAACATGGCGGCGTTGCACCAACTGATGCGTTGACTGTATGAAAAAGATTCCCTACGCCCTGCTCCTGCTGACGTTGCTGACCAGCCCAACGTTCGCCCAAAAACGGGCCGACCGGGAAGAATGGCAATCGCTTTTCAACGGTAAAGACCTGAGCAATTGGGATATTAAAATCACGGGCTACCCCCTGGGCGAAAACTACGGCAACACGTTTCGGGTCGAAAAAGACATGATCCGAATCGCTTATGACCAGTACGACCGGTTCGAGGGACGGTTTGGGCATATGTATTACGAACAACCTTTTTCATACTACAAACTCCGGTTCGAGTACCGGTTTACAGGCACCCAAACGCCGGGCGGTGCTACCTGGAACGTGCGCAACAGCGGGGTCATGTTCCACTCGCAGTCGGCGGAGAGTGTGGAGTTGAAGCAGGATTTTCCGGTTTCGTTGGAAGTGCAGACGCTGGGCGGGCTGAGCAACGGTAAGCCGCGCCCCACGGCCAACCTGTGTTCGCCAGGTACGTTGGTGAAGCAGAAAGGGCAGCTAAACCCCCTTCATTGTATTGAATCGACCTCGGAAACTTACGACGGCGATCGGTGGGTGGCCGTGGAAGTGCTCGTCCTGGCCGATTCGCTGATTGAGCACCGGGTGGCGGGGCGCACGGTGTTGGCCTACGAACGGCCCGTGACCGACGGGGTGTTCATCAACAGAGAAAACGACTTCGAGAAAGCGGGCATCGTAAAGGCGGCGGCATGGCGGGCCAAAGCGGGCACCCCCCTGCGGGAAGGCTACATTGCCCTGCAAGCCGAAAGCCACCCCATCGATTTTCGCAACATCCGGCTGTTGCCCCTCAAAGGCTGCATGAACCGCAAGGCCAAAAACTACAAATCGTATTATGTGGTGGGTGATGAAGGGGCGTGTGTGTTTTAGGGCGGGTATGCCGACCTTAATACGCTGAATACAACCCGCCCGTAAACCAATTTTCATGCCCAAATTCCTTTCCCTTCGTGCCGGTCTTGGCAGTATTCTGTTTTGGTCGGTCATTTCGGCAGCGTTCATCGGGCCGGGGTCGGTTACGGCCTGCGCCATGGCGGGGTCGCGGTATGGGCTGAAGTTGCTTTGGGTGCTTACGTTTGCCACGCTGGGCACGGTTTGGTTGCAGGAAGCCGCCTCGCGCATTACGATTGCTACCGGGCGCGATTTGGGGCAGGTAATTCGGGCGAGTTATTCCGGGCCGAATCGGGGCCGAAAGGGCCTGTGGGTGGCCTGGGCGTTGTTTTTGGCCATTTTTCTGGGCTGTGCGGCCTACCAGGCAGGCAATATTTTGGGGGCTGTGGCGGGTTTGGCTTTGCTCACGGGTCTGCCTACAACGTACCTGACGGTGGCCGTGGGGCTGGTGTGTGCCGCGCTGCTGTGGGTGGGGTCAACGCAAAGCCTGGCCAATTTTTTGGGGCTGGTGGTGTTCGGCATGGGCGGGGCGTTTGTGTATGTGGCGTTCGGTACGCCCGTTACGCCCGGCGCGGTGTTGAAAGCGTTGGTCATGCCGAACGTACCTGGCGGGTCGTTGCTGCTCGTCAACGGGCTGATCGGTACCACCATTGTGCCGTACAATCTCTTTTTCGGGTCCAGCATATCGCCCAACCAATCCCTGGCCGATATGCGGCTGGGCATCTGGGTGGCGGTGGTGTTGGGCGGCATCATCTCGGTGGTGCTGTTGTTGGCGGGCCTGCTCATCCCCGGCGATTTCAGCTACCCCCACATGGCGGCGGTGCTGGCGGGGCGGTTGGGGCCGTGGGCAGGGTCGTTGTTTGCCTTCGGGCTGCTTGCGGCGGGGTTTGCCTCGTCGCTCACGGCCCCGCTGGCGGCGGCCATCACGGCGCATTCGCTGTTGGGTGTGCCCAAAGGCTCAGGTACGTTCCGGCTAATCTGGGGGGTGGTGCTGCTAACGGGCGTGGGCTTCGGCTTGGCCAACGTCACGCCCATTCCGGTCATTGTGGCGGTGCAGGCCATCAACGGTATCCTGCTGCCCTTCGTGACGGTTTTTCTGTTTATGGCCGTCAATAACCGGGCGTTGCTGAAGGAACACGTCAATTCACTGTCGCAGAACGTGGCAATGGCCTCGGTGGTGTTGGTCACGGCGGTGCTGGGCGGCTGGAACGTTTGGCTGGCGTTGGTGGGCTAGTTGACCCTGCCGGGTACTACTTCATGTCCTGTAGACCCAAAAACACGATTTTCCAGGCGGCTTTTTGCGACGTGGGTGTCCGTTCCAGAATACGGATTTCGCGCTGTTTGGCTACCACCACGCCGGCTTTGTCCAGTTCCTCCTGCGTGTAGGTAGCCCAGGCTGTCTCGCCCGAAATATGCACGTCGTAGTCGGTGTGGCGCACGGTGTGGTCGGTGCCTTTCCAGGTTTTGAAGAAGTTTTCTCCGAACGCAACCAGCCGCTCGCCTTTCAAATACGGTGCTCCTGCCATACTGGTCAGGCTGGCGTGTTGGCGTTCGTTGTAGGGTTTTTCGGCCCATTGGGCCAGGTACGTGTCTTTGTTGGCCGTGAGGTAGGCCCGCGTTTCGGCTTCGATGGCCAGGCGCACCAGCCCTTCCTCGTAGGCGTTCTGCCCGTAATCCCAGAGCGCAATAATGGCATCAATTTTCCAGGCACCGTTCACTTTTTCCACCAGCCTAAACTCTTTGGAAGGCTTGTTATTAGCCTTGCCGTAGAGGTACTGGTCATACGAGACACGGGCGGCGGCGGGGCCGTAGAATTTCATGACGTAGTTCTCGCAGACGGGTTTCACCTGCCGGGCTTTGGTACCAAAAATCTCTGCCAGCGACCCCGTGGCGGGTAAGTTGTAGCCCGACCGGGTGTTGTAGGCAATGAGCGTGGTGGGGCGGTTGGCAAAGCCCGCGTCGTAGTCGGCCTGCCGGAGCGCAAAGGCATCCCTGATCGATTGTTCAAGCAGCGTTTTGATGGCCGTCTCGTCAGCAACCGTCTGGCCGAACGTACCTGCGCTGAGGAGCAGGAAGGCGAAAAGTAAGCGGGTGGTTTTCATGTGGGGGTAGGGTGGTCTCTGCGCCGGGGGTGGCCCGGCGCGGAGGATAAGCATAAATGGAGCGGCAGGTACGTTAGTCGCGGAGGCCGAAATAAGCTTTCACCTGCGCATAGTCGGTGTAATCGACGGGGCGACCCTCGTAGCTGGCCCGCCCGCCTTTGGTGGTGCCGTAGACCACCATAATGCGGTATTGCGGGCTGTCCTTCACGACGTTTCGGAAGAAGGCCGCATCGCGCCCAATAAATTCGGGAAGAGCTACCCGTGCATTAGCGGCGTTTGTCTCGCTGGTGTAAAGCAAAACCGTCGGTTTATAAAAGTTCAGCCCCATTTCATCGTGAAAAATACTCACCTGCATGAAACTGTTGAAGGCGGTAGCAGGCCTGCCGGGGATAGGTACATAAGAGAGTACATTGTTGTTCGAGCTGATTCGTTCCCGTAGCTTGAAGTCGCCATCCTGACTGTCGAACACGGGTACATTTAGTTTGTAATAGACGTAGATGGCCGCTTGGTCGAGGGCTTCGCGTGTCAGCACCGTTTGTGACGTGACGTTGGTAGCTAGCTGAGCAACCTGATTGCTCGATGCTCTGGCATACAACTCGTTTGGTGGCGTTTTCCACTCTGTATACACTACGTTGGCATTGCCGTCTTTGCCGGGTGTTCCAGGCAATCCCTGTGCGCCCGACGTACCTGCGGGGCCGGTGGGGCCTGCTGCACCAACAGTGCCTGGTGTACCGGCGGTTCCGGTGCTGCCCTGCGGGCCGGTGGGGCCTTGCTCCCCTTTGCACGAGTAAAGGCCCGCTGCCAGCGCGGCACCTAGGGCGTAGGCCCCCACGAGGTAAATCAGTTTGTTTTTCATGGTTTGTCTGGATTAAAAAAAGTGATTGAAAAAATGGGTATGGGTAAGGTATGTTTTCAGATGAGAAAGCACAATTGACTAATTACCAGCGTATTGTGTCAGGCAATAAGCCCCTGGCGCATGGCTTCTTTCACCAGACCGGCCACCGACCGCACACCCGCTTTCTGGAACAGGTTGCGGCGGTGGGTCTCCACCGTGGGTATGGCCAAGCCCAGCACCCCGGCAATCTGGGCGGTGGTTTGCTCGGCGGCAATGAGGGTGAGCACCTGGTGTTGGCGGTTGGTGAGGGTCATAGGCGTGGCAGAAAGCAGCAATAAGTCGCCTGCATTTGCTTGGTCAAAGGTTGCCGCTCTTCCCCGGCCCAATTCTCATGGTTTACCCTGAAATCGGGTCATGGTTTACCTTGAAATCGAGCCTCATGGTAAACCATGATATTTGACCGGTTTTTTCGCAGATAACCCCGGCATGGCTTACCTTTCGGTCTATTTCAACCGAATGATGCGCTACCTAATCTGTTTATTATTAGCGAGTTATGGCATGTCTGTAATCGCACAGGCACAGGCCCCGGTGGTTGTTCTGACCGACTCAACGGGCGATACCGATCTTTGGCGCAGCCCAGGTACGTCCTACTTCGAAGATAAGGGTCAACACATGACCCTGGCGCAGGTGCGGCAACAGCGGTTTCGGGCGGTGGCGGGGCACGGGGGCAACTTCGGGTTTACCAACAGTAGCTTGTGGGTACGGCTGCGGTTGCGCAACGAGAGCAAACAGCCCACGGCCCGTATTATTGGCTCTACCACTAGCCTGATCGACACGCTCGATTATTACCTCATCAACGAGGCCACCGGCCAAACCACGCACCAACAACACGGGCGGCTGATTCCGCACGGCGGGCAGCGCATTGATACCCACGACCGGGTGTTTCCGCTTGAGCTTCGGCCCAACCAGACCTTCACGGTTTATTTTCGGGTGGGCGGGCGCAACTCAAAGATGATGAACTTCATCGTGAAAGAAACGCACCGCTACTACGCTCATTATCAGCAATCTACCTGGCGGTGGGCGTGCTACATCGGCTTCTGCCTGACTATGATTGTGGTGCAGATAATCTTCTTCGCCCTTACCCGAAACCGCAACTCGCTCTATTACCTGCTCTATCTGCTGGCGTTTATGCTGGTGGAAACGAGCCGGGGCAACGGCATGGTTGCCGACCGCTACCTGTGGCCCGATGCTACCTGGTTCAAAAGCAACATTTTGCTGTTGGCCGTGCCGCTTTCTACCGTGCTCGGTATGCGGTTCTACGCCAGTGGTCTGCGCCTGAAACACTATTCGCCCCTGCTCTACCGCGCCCTTCAGGTCGATGCCGCGCTGGCAGTGCTGCTGGCGGGTTGGGCGTTGCTCCATGCCCAGACCACCAACGTGGTGCAACACGTACTGTTGACGGCCTTTTTCTCCGACCTGCTGGTGCTGGTGGCCTGCGCCTACGTGTGGTGGCGCGGCTACCGCCCGGCCCGGTTTTTTTTGTTGGCCACGCTGTGTTTTTTCGGCGGCATTGCCCTCACCGTGGGCTGGCACATGGGCCTGTTGCCCAGCGGGTCGTGGTTTGGCCAGTCGCTCAACATTGGGTGTATCCTGGAGATGCTGTTTTTTACCACCGCCCTGGCCGACGAATACCGCCTCACGCAGCAGGAGAAGCAACAGGTGCAGCACGAACTGATTGGCGTATTGAAAAACCGTAATGCCGAGTTATCAACGGCCCAACTAAAAGGGCAAACCATTGAACGCCAACGCGTTGCCGCCGATCTGCATGATAACCTGGGCAGCACCCTCACGGCTCTGAAATGGATGCTGGATGCTACCAACAAAGCCAGCCTCACGCCCGAAGAGCGGGCCGTGTACGCCGCCATCCGTGAGCAGGTGGGGCAGGCCTACACCGATGTCCGGTTACTGTCGCACAACCTGCTGCCCGACGAACTGGCCAAACAAGGGCTGGCCACGGCCCTGAATCAGTTGGTAGAGAAGCTGAACCGAAACACCTCCATGCGCTTCCAGCTCACCGGTACCGACGCGCTGCCCCGGCTGGACCACCAAACCGAGTTTGAGTTGTACAGTATTTGCCTGGAACTGGTCAACAACACCCTTAAACACGCCGGGGCCACTGAGGGGGCCATTGGTTTCGGCCTCAGTGCGGGTACGTTGCAGATGCAGGTGAGCGACAACGGGCGGGGCCTGCCGCAGCCGCCTACCGGTGGGCGCGGGTTGCAGAACGTGGCGGCGCGGGTGGCCGCCCTCTCCGGCACGTGGGTACCCTTGCCCGGCCCCGTTGGCGGCATCCTGAACCAGATTACCGTGCCGGTGCGCGAGCTGACTGTTTCTTCGCAAGGCTGATATTTGGCCTACCGCCGGGTACGTAGGGGGGGCGGGGTAGACTTTCAACTCTTTGCCGCACCCAACCCGGCTTAGGTCAGGTGGCCAGGCCGTGTTTCATGGCGAATTTCACCATGCCCACCACGCTTTTGACCCCTAGTTTCTGCATCAGGTGGCGGCGGTGAGTTTCCACCGTGGGGATGCTGATAAACAACTGGTCGGCAATCAGGTACGTTGGTTTTTCGTCGGCAATGAGCCGCAGCACGTCCAGTTCACGGTCGGTCAGCATGGCCAGGGGGTTGCCGTCGTCGGTGGTGTGGTTGGCGTGTTGGGTGAGTTGTTCCAGCACGGCGGGGCTGAAATACCGCTGCCCGGCCATCACCGTGGTCACGGCCAGTTCCAGTTCGCTGCGCCCGGCCCGTTTAAGCACATAGCCCGCGCAGCCCGCCCGCACGGCCTCGCCAACGGTGGCCGCGTCTTCGGCCATGGTCAGCAGCAGCACTTTCAGGCCGGGGTGCGACCGCCGCAGGGCCAACGTCAGGTCAATGCCCGATAGCACCGGCATGTGCAGGTCGCAAATCAGCACATCTACGGGTAGTTTGGCCAGCACGTCGGCCACCCGGCGGCTATCGTTGAGGGTACCCACTACCTCCACGGCGGGCACCGAGGCAAACAGCGTCTGGAGGCTGTCCAGAATCAGTTGGTGGTCGTCAACAAGCAGTAGGCGGATAGTAGCGGTCATGGTCATGGTTGAGTGGCGAAGCAGGCGCAACAAACAGGCCATCAATATATGACAATGCCGAACCAGAAGGTGCCAACGACTTAGTAAACGGTAAAGAAACGTGGTAGCATGGAGCCACCGGGCTACTGCCCGATGCGGCCGGAGTCGGGTAACTTGGTTGTTTTGATGAGAATCGAAGTGTTGCTGATTCGGGCTTTACCAATCGGGTTTCCTGCCGCGTCTTTTTCGTACAACTCAATGAAATACTGAAAATTGCCCGACAAATCATTGCCGTACAAATAGCAACTCGATACCCGGATGGTGTTATTGCTGACCGTAAACGTGGGGGCTGATTTACTATCCCAGTTTGTATTTTTGAACACAAGCGAAGACCCTCCCCGGAATTGTTCAACCAGCCGGATGAAATAGGGGCTTAAATTGCCCGGCGTTGAAAACGTGATGGTGGGCGTAACGAGTGTCCCGTTTTTTCCGCCCGACGCGCAGGGCGACACTTTCTGGTCGAGGGTGGCACTGACAAGCTGAATGGTGGTAGGTACGTTGATATCATCCGTAAACGTGACCGAAAGCGGTTCCGTGCTACATCCCGGAACCCCTTCAATGCTGGCCACCACACCCGGTAATTCGGTGCTGGCTTTGCTGGTGCGGGAGAAATAGGCCAGCCCGCGCGTGCCAACGCTGGTGACTACGGTTTCTGTGCTGGTTTTCCAGGTTACAACGGTACCCTCTTTTGCCGGGCCAGCCCCCGCCGACACCGATACGCCGATGGGTGTGGTGAAGATACCCAGGTGCGCTTTATCCCACGATTGCTTGTTACCCGAGTGTAGCGTCATCGAAAGGCACGGTTCTTTTATCGTGACCGGCTTCGTAATCTGGGCCGTGCCGCCGGGGCCAACGCAGGTTAGTTTCACGGTATAGGTGCCGGTCTTTTTGTAGGTGTATTTGGGCGATACCTCGAAAGACCAGGGCGTACCGTCGCCAAAATCCCAGGTGTAGGACGTGGCGTTCTTGGAGGCATTGGTAAACGGCACTTCAGTTGGAAACCGGAAATCGGTGGCGGGAAACGTGAAATCGGCCACGGGTGCGGCCACGGTAGGCTTGGCAATGTTTACCTCTTGGGTGCTGCTGTTGCTACTGCTTCCCGATCCGTTGGCGGT
>JAYUKZ010000406.1:0-1770 GCA_043763995.1 Fibrella sp. | reverse complement strand
AGGTAGCGGCGGCGACCCAGAATGGTTTCGGCGTAGCCAAAGCCCCGCGCTTTTTCCACGCTCTGATCCATGTAGGCTTTCACCGCCGAAAATTCCTGAAAATATTCGTCGATGATTTGGCTCGCTTCTTTGCGCGAGATGTTCAGCCGTTGACTCAGCCCGAACGACGAAATGCCGTAGATGATGCCAAAATTGATGGTTTTGGCTTTGCGCCGCATCTCACCCGTGACCTCGGCAATGGGTACGTGAAAGACTTTGCTGGCCGTTTGGGTGTGAATATCAATCTGGTTATTGAAGGCTTCGAGCATGGTGGGGTCGCCGCTGAAAGCCGCCATAATCCGTAGTTCGATCTGGGAATAGTCGGCAGACATAATCAGGAAATCGTCGGAGCGGGGCACAAACGCTTTGCGGATTTCCTGCCCGCGTGGCGTTCGGATCGGGATGTTTTGCAGGTTGGGGTTGGTGGAAGAAAGCCGCCCTGTGGCCGCCACCGCCTGATTGAAGGAGGTATGCACCCGGCCCGTGCGCGGCGAAATCAGCAGTGGCAGGGCATCTACGTAGGTATTTTTGAGCTTGATTAACTCGCGGTAATCCAGAATTTTACCGATGATGGGGTTCTCGGCTTCCAACTTCGAGAGTACCTCTTCGCCGGTGGCATATTGGCCGGTTTTGGTTTTTTTGGCGTTCTTATCCAGGTTCAGCCGGTCGAATAAAATATCGCCCAGTTGCTTGGGCGACCCAATGTTGAATTCGCCGCCCGCAATGGCATAAATCTCGGTCTGCACCAGCCGCATGTCCGTTTCCAACGTACCAGAGAGTTCTTTCAAGGCGCTGGTATCCAGCGTGATACCCTCCAGTTCCAGATCGGCCAGGACCTGCACCAGCGGCATCTCTACCTGATCGAACAGTTTGCGCAAGCTGTCTTTGTTGAGCATCGGCGCAAAGGTTTCGCGCAGTTGCAGCGTGATATCGGCATCTTCGGCGGCATATTCCACCACCTGCTCCAGGGCCACGTCGCGCATGGTGAGTTGGCCCTTGCCTTTTTTGCCGATCAAACTTTCGATGGGCACGGGCGTGTAGTGGAGGTACACTTCGGCCATCACGTCCATGTTGTGGCGTTGTTCGGGTTCAATCAGGTAGTGGGCCAGCATGGTATCAAACAGGGGGCCGCGCACCTGAACGCCGTATTTTTTCAGCATCAGCAGGTCGTACTTCAGGTTCTGTCCCACTTTTTCAATGGCTTCGTTGGCAAAAAACGGCTTGAACACGTCTATTACCGCCTGGGCTTCGGCGCGGTCGCCGGGCACCGGCACGTAGAACGCCTCGCCGGGCCGGTACGAGAACGAAAGCCCGACCAAATCGGCCTCCACGGGGTCGAGGGCGGTGGTTTCCGAGTCGAAACAGACGCGGGTTTGGGCGTTCAGGTACGTTAGCAGATTCTGGTGCAGGGCGGGGGTATCCACCAGGCGGTAGTCGTGAAGCACATTGTTGATGTTTTTTCGGGGCGTGGCCGCGAAGGCTTCGTCGGGTGCCTGCTCGTGGGCATCGTCGCCCCAAGTGGGGGCGGGGTCAGGTACGTTGGTTACCGCCGAATTTGTGGCCACGGGCGGGGCAGACGTAGGCGGGGCGGGGGCATCGCCGAATAAAAACGGCAGGTCGTCGGCCCCGGAAGCATCCGGCGTTTGGGGCATGGGAATAAAGGCCGGAGCGGGGTCGAAAAGGCCAAACTGCCCGTTGGCGGGGGTGGTGAAGGCGGCGGGCAGGGGCGTG
>JAYUKZ010000405.1:0-1771 GCA_043763995.1 Fibrella sp. | reverse complement strand
GGGTGCCGCACCTTCGGCAACGACATCAACCCCGTGGCCCACCTCATTCAGCGGGGCAGTCTGGAGTTTCCGCAACGCTACGGCAAACCCATCACCTATAGCCGCGCCGAGTTTGAACGCCTCTACGGCCCCGACACGTACCTGACCAAACAACAGCAGGGACAGACGAAGCAGGACGAGACCGTACACCTCAAAAACCGCCTTAGCCACGACGTAGCCTTCTACGCCAAACGCCTGCTGCGCGAAGCCGAAGCCGCCGTGGGCCAGTATTACCCCACCGTGAATGGCCGCAAACCAATTGCCTACTACTGGACCCGCGTCGGTACGTGCGCCAACCCCTCCTGCCGCGCCGAAGTGCCGTTGCTGAAACAGTTTTACCTCTGCAACATCCCCGGCAAACAGATTTATCTGAAGCCTGTCATTACCGGTAAAAAAATTGACTTCCAGATATTTAGTGGCTTCTTTGAAGAAGGAGCCTGGGTTAAACGTGGAAATATGCTCTGTCCATGTTGTGGAAATACCACGCACAATGCTGAATTAAAAAAGCAGTTCAATAACGGCACTTCATCTGAACGTTTGACTGCTGTTATTGAGGAAAGCGATAATGGAAAAGTATATCGTTTGCCATCAAAAGCTGAAATTGAAGCATCTAAAATCATAATAGATGAATCAACCCGTCCCACGGAATCAATTCCTGTTAAATACACAAAGGCTATGGCATTTTGCCTTTGGGGATATTCGAGATGGGGCGATATTATCAATGACCGTCAATTATTAACTCTCAACTCTTTAGTTGAACAGTTAAAAAAAATCAAGGCTGAATTGCTTCTTGACAAAGATGACTTTACTGAGTATCACAAAGCCGTACTCACTTACCTGGGCATATTTATTGACCGTATCGCACCGATCTTAACATCACTTGGAAGGTGGAACGTGAATAGGGAGAACCTACAGCACCCTTTCAGTCTGCAAGCAATCCAAATGGTTTTTGATTATCCTGAGGCTCATCCATTTGGAAATGTGACAGGTAGTGCATCGAATCAGTTGGAGTGGATTCTACGATATATCCAAGCAGAAAGCGAAACGTCATTTACGGTCAACTGTCAAAATGCTTCAAGCGGCGACGTACATCAATTCAGTCCTAAATACATCAACGCGGTCATTACGGACCCGCCTTATTATGATGCCATTGCTTATGCTGACTTGTCCGACTTCTTTTATGTCTGGCTCAAGCGAACATTGGGCGATGTATACCCATTGACGTTTGCCCTTCCGCAGACACCAAAAGCAGACGAGTGTACAGCACTAAAGCATCACCGTAACGGAAGCGAACAGGCTGCCAAACAACATTTTGAAGGAAAGTTGCAACAGATTTTCAGTGCCATCGAACAGCAAACGTCGGGTGTAATCAGTATTATGTTTGCCCATCAAAGTACCGAAGCCTGGACAACGCTTTGCAACTCCATTCTGGGAAGCCGGATGAACATTACCGGCAGTTGGGCCATCGATACAGAGCGAGATGGGCGTACTGTATCAATTGGCACCGCAGCACTCGCTTCGTCGGTTACGGTATCGTGTCGGCCAACGGAGCAAGCGGGGGTTGGCGATTTTCGGGAGGTGAAGCGTGATATTGAGCGGGCGGTGCGCGAGGAGGTACGTACCCTCACAGCACTGGGTTTCCGGGGGGCCGATCTGCTCACGGCCTGCTTTGGCCAAACGGTATCGGTGTTTGGCCAGTACCGCCTCGTGGAGAAACCCAACGGCGATGAAG
>JAYUKZ010000404.1:0-6165 GCA_043763995.1 Fibrella sp. | reverse complement strand
AAAAAATAGGCTGAGTAGCATCCATGCCCCCCTTTCAAACCTGCCTCCCCATGCCTCAGGCCCTTTTTGCCGTCGCTACCAACAACGACGTACCTGCGCTGAGCCAACTCGTGAATGGTGCCTACCGGGGCGAGAGTTCGCGGCGGGGGTGGACTACCGAGGCGGACTTGCTGGGCGGGATTCGGACGGATGAAGAAGGTCTGCGCGAGATGATGGCTAACCCAGCCGCCCAAATTTTGCTTTATATCGAAGCCGAGCAATGCTTGGGCTGTGTTTACGTAGAAAAACGGGCCAACAGCCTTTACCTGGGTATGTTGACGGTATCACCAACGTACCAGGACAAAGGCATTGGCCGAACACTACTCGAAGCCGCCGAAGCGCATGGGCGCGATTTGAACTGCCAAACCGTTCGGATGACGGTCATTCCGCAGCGCACCGAATTGGTGGCCTGGTATGAACGGCGGGGTTACCGGCCAACGGGCGAAACTCACCCCTTTCCGGCAGACGACCCCCGGTTTGGGTTGCCCAAAATGCCGCTCTCGTTTATTGTGCTGGAAAAAATACTCTGACTTTTCGGTTGCCCACGCCCCAATGGAACAAACGCTACCCCACGATGTCCTGATTATTGGGGCGGGCTATGCCGGGCTGACGGCGGCACGGAGCCTGCGCCGGGCGGGCAAAACGGTGCTGGTGCTGGAGGCCCGCGACCGCGTGGGGGGCCGCGTCTGGACTAAATACCTGCCCGATAGCACGTACCTGGACCTGGGCGGAGCCTGGGTTGGCCCCACGCAAGACCGCCTCCTGGCCCTGGCCACCGAATTTGGCGTTGACACCTTCCCCACGCATGACACGGGCAAGAGTACGCAGTTTTTTCGGGGAAACGTAAAACGCTACACTGGCCTCATTCCGCCCCTGTCGGTGCTGTCGCTGCTGAGTCTGGACAAGGCCATTAAGCGCATGAATAAATTGGCGCAAACCATTGACCTTGAGGCTCCCTGGGCCAGTGCCGATGCGTATTTGTACGATTCGATGACGCTCGAAACCTGGATGCAGCAGACCATCGGGTTCGATACGGCACGGCAGTTTTTCCGGGTTGCCGCCGAAGCCATCTGGGCCGCCGACCCCGCCGATATCTCCATGCTTCACGCCCTGTTCTACGTCCGGTCGGGCGGGGGGCTGGAGCGGTTGATGAACGTGAAAGACGGGGCGCAGGAGGCGCGGTTTGCGGGTGGTGCTCAAACGATGGCCAACCATATGGCCCGCGAACTGGGCGATAGCCTCCGGCTTAACAGCCCCGTGACGCATATTGAGTATTCTAGTGAAGGCGTAACGGTGTCGGGCGTGGGGTTTTCGGTGGTGGCTTCCCGCGTGGTGGTAGCCATTCCACCGCCGCTTCAAACTCAAATTCACTTCGAGCCACCTTTGCCTGTGGCCCGTGCCCAACTGCTGGAAAACCTGCCGATGGGGGCGGTCTGGAAATGCTACGCCGTGTATGACCGCCCGTTTTGGCGCGAAAGCAAAACACCCCTAAACGGCCTCGCCGCCACCCCCGACGGTTACGTCACCGTTACGTTCGATACTTCTCCCCAAGATGCCAGCCGGGGAATCTTGATGGGCTTTGTACTGGGAAATCAGGCGCGCGCGTTCTCGGAATTTTCGGATGAAGAACGAAAAAATATTGCGCTCGATGCCTTCGCCACGTTCTTCGGTGAACCCGCCCGGCACCCTACAACGTACTTGGACCATAGTTTTCTGAACGAACCTTTCAGCCTGGGGTGTTACGCGGCCCTGTTTGGCCCCGGCACCTGGACCAACCACGGCCCGGCCCTGCGCCAACCCGTGGGGCGGGTACATTGGGCCGGTACTGAAACCGCTACCGTCTGGAACGGCTACATCGAAGGGGCCATCCGTTCGGGCGAACGTGTGGCGGAGGAAATTTTGGGAACTGAATAATTCGTTGTTGGCTTCGCGCATCGGCGTATCAGACGCGGCGTAGGGCAGGGGCAAGCCCAGCCCCTACACAGGCACCGTCACACAAAATGGCCAATACTTGAAATGACGGCATTGTAGGGGCTGGGCTTGCCCCTGCCCTACGCCGATACGCGAAGCTAAGCCGATGCTAATACACCCATACACCTTTACTGCCCCGCACCCGACAGTTGGGCACTGGCAATTTTCCAGCCGGTGGCTCCCTTCACGCACGTGACCGTGAACGAGGCGGTTGTCTTGAAATTGGTACCCTGCAACGAACCCTTGAATGCCGACTCGCCGGTGACGATGGCCGTGTCGTTGTTGTAGGTGCGGGTGCGGAGGTTGCTGGTCGTGGCGGTTTCAACCACCAAAAAACCCCCGCCCAGGCCCTGACCCAGTAAATCGCGGTCGGCCACCTGCCCGTCGTAGTTCACAATGGCGAAATCGTCGGTCGTGATACTGGTTAATGCTGGTACGTCTTCGGCTTCCAAAGCTTTGAAAAAAGCAGTGGCCAGAGCCTGTGGTTCCGAGGTTGGGGCGGCGGGTGCGGCGGGCATTTGGGCGAAAGCAACGGAGGCCGTAAGCCATCCGCAAAGCAACAAAATTGTCTTTTTCATGTAAAAGTTAGTACGTAGTCAAGGCCATAAAGGTCGGTAGGGGGCGGGTCATTCGCAACAAAATTCTGGTAAGAAGCACCTACACCAGCCCTTCGCGGAGGAGGTCGTGGAGGTGGATGAACCCCAGCAACGTTCCGTTTTCGGCCACCAGCAGTTGTGTAATGTTGCGGGTCTGCATGATTTCCAGGGCCACCACGGCATAGTCGTCGGGCAAGATGCAGCGGGGGTTGGGGGTCATAATGTCGCGGGCGCAGAGGTGGCGGTAGTCCTGGTGTTGGCTCACCATCCGCCGCACGTCGCCGTCGGTAATGATGCCCAGCAACGTACCTGTGCTGGGTTCCAGCACCGCCGTGGCCCCCAGCCGCCCCGTCGACATGGCCAGCATGGTGTCGTGGATACTGGCATCGGGACGTACCTGCGGGCATTGGTTGTGGGGGTATAAGTCGCTCACTTTCAGGTAGAGTTTTTTGCCCAGTGCGCCGCCGGGGTGATTGCGGGCAAAATCTTGCCGGGTAAATCCCCGCGCCGTGAGCAGGGCCACGGCCAGCGCGTCGCCCAGGGCCAGGGCCACGGTGGTGCTGGTGGTGGGGGCCAGGTTCAGGGGGTCAGCTTCGCGGGGGGCGGGGGCCAGCAGGACACAATCGGCCTGTTGGGCCAGGTAGGAAGTCGCTTCGGCCACCAGGGCAATGAGCCTGGCCCCGGTGCGCCGGATCAGCGGCACCAGCACTTTCACTTCGGGCGTGTTGCCGCTCTTGGAAATGGCCAGCACCACGTCGTTTTCCTGCACCATGCCCAGGTCGCCGTGGATCGCGTCGGCGGCGTGCATAAACAGGGCGGGCGTGCCGGTCGAGTTCAGGGTGGCCACCAGCTTTTGGCCAATTAGCCCGCTCTTGCCCACACCCGTAACCACTACCCGGCCCGATGTTTGCAGAATCAGGTTTACGCTTGGCTCGAAGCCGGTGTCCAGAAAATCGGCGGCTTGCCGGATGGCTTCGGCCTCGGCCAAGAGCACCTGCCGACCAATAGATTGTATATTTTTTGGTAGATTCAACGTTTGGAAAGGCTTAGGTAACAAAGATGGGTCGTAAATTCGCTTACCTCGGCACCACTAACCCCCGGCAAACCCAATTAACTATGGGTTTCGTCGTATTTCCGACCCCACCCCCTGCATTTAGTTACCAAAGATAGAGACTCGCGCAGGCCCATTCACCTTCCGTAGTAGCGTACCATGATCCAGATTGACCCGTCCGTTCAGACGACCCTTAAAGAACGTTTAAAAGAAATATTCGGATTTAGCCAGTTCCGGGGCGATCAGGAAACCATTATTCACAACATAATGGCGGGCCGAAACACGTTCGTCATCATGCCCACCGGGGCCGGTAAATCGCTCTGCTACCAACTCCCGGCCATCACTTCCGAAGGCACCGCCATTGTGATCTCCCCCCTGATTGCCCTGATGAAAAACCAGGTCGATCAGCTCAACGCTTTCGGCATCAACGCGCAGTTTCTGAACTCGACGCTCTCCAAATCGGAGATGACTAAAGTGAAGCGCGACACCCTGAACGGCACGCTGAAACTGCTCTACATTGCCCCCGAATCGCTGACGAAAGAAGAAAACCTAGATTTTTTGAAACGCGCCGTCATCTCGTTCGTAGCCATCGACGAGGCCCACTGTATTTCGGAATGGGGCCACGATTTCAGGCCGGAATACCGCAAAATCCGGGGCATTGTTGATAACATTGGCCACCATTCGGGGCGGATGGGCTTGCCCGTAATTGCCCTCACGGCCACGGCCACGCCCAAAGTGCAACTGGATATCCAGAAAAACCTGACCATGGAAGAAGCCGACGTGTACAAAACGTCGTTCAACCGAAAAAATCTGTATTACGAGATCCGGCCCAAAGTAGATGCCCGCAAGGCCCTGATTAAGTATGTGAAACAGAACAAAGGCAAGTCGGGCATTGTGTACTGTTTGAGCCGAAAAACCGCCGAGGGCATTGCCGAACTCCTGCGCGTAAACGACGTGAAAGCCCTGCCCTACCACGCCGGCCTTGACCCCCAAACGCGCATCAACAACCAGGATGCGTTTCTGAACGAAGAAGTAGACGTGGTTTGCGCCACCATTGCCTTCGGCATGGGCATCGACAAGCCCGACGTGCGGTTTGTGATTCACTACGACGCGCCCAAATCGTTGGAGGGCTACTACCAGGAAACGGGCCGCGCCGGGCGCGACGGGCTGGAAGGTAACTGCGTGATGTTTTACAGCTACGACGACATTCTGAAGCTGGAAAAATTTAATAAAGACAAGCCCGTTACCGAGCGCGACAATGCCCGCCACCTGCTGGCCGAAATGGTCTCCTACGCCAACCTGGGTACGTGTCGGCGGCGGCAATTGCTGGGCTATTTCGGCGAATACGTAGACAAAGACTGCGGTTTTTGCGACAATTGCCTGAAACCCACGCCCAAATTCAAGGCGCAAGCCGAAATTGTGCTGGCCCTGCAAGCCGTGCTTCAAACCGATCAGCGGTTCGACGGGAACCACCTGGCCGACGTGCTTACGGCTACTGAAAATCAGTATATTACCAGTTATGAGCACAATAAACTGGCCCTTTACGGTAAAGGAAAAGCGTTCAGTACCGACGGCCATATCTGGTGCTCGCTCATCAAGCAAATCACGATTCTGGGGTTTCTGGAAAAAGACATCGACGCTTATGGGGTGCTGAAACTGTCTGCGAAGGGCCATACGTACCTGGAAGACCCCTACCCGGTTATGCTCTCGGAAGACCACGATTATGAGCAGCAAACCGCCGATGCTAAAGAGGAAGCCGAAGATGCCGCCGCCAACGCCGCCAACGGCAACGCCTGCGACCCCGAGTTGCTGGGCCTGCTGAAAGCCCTTCGGAAGAAAGTAGCCAAAGAAAAAAACCTGCCCCCCTACGTCATTTTTCAGGACCCGTCGCTGGAAGAAATGGCAACCACCTACCCCGTTACGCGGGAGGAAATGGCCCAAATTAACGGCGTGGGCATGGGCAAAGTGCAGAAATTCGGCAAACCCTTCGTTGATCTTATTACCAGCTACGTGGAGGAGAACGAGATCGAGACCGACAAAGACGTGGTGGTGAAATCGACGGTGAACAAATCGAAAATAAAAATATACATCATCCAGCAAATCGACCGGAAGGTTGATCTGGACGAAATTGCCGAATCCAAAGGGCTGTCGCTGGTTGATCTGGTGGAGGAAGTGGAGCACATTTGCTATTCTGGCACCCGCCTCAACCTGGATTATTACATCGACCAAATGATTGACGAAGACCGGCAGGACGAAATTTTCGACTACTTCATGCGGGCTGAAACCGACAATATCGCCGTGGCCCTTGATGAGTTCGAGCGTGATGATTTTACCGAGCAGGAGCTGCGCCTGATGCGCATCAAGTTCCTCTCGGAAGTAGCCAACTAATATCCACCCCATGAACATACTCTTACTTGGCTCCGGCGGGCGCGAGCATACGTTTGCCTGGAAAATGACCCAGAGCAACCTGTGCAGCCGCCTGTTTGTGGCCCCCGGAAACGCCGGAAC
>JAYUKZ010000403.1:0-24980 GCA_043763995.1 Fibrella sp. | reverse complement strand
GGCAGGGCAGCGAAAACCCGCCCCTGCTGCTCATTCTGGACTATAACCCCGCCCTGACCAACCCCGCAGGTACGTTTGGCCCCACGGTAGGGCTGGTGGGCAAGGGCGTAACCTTCGACACGGGCGGCATTTCCATCAAGCCTTCCACCAATATGCACCTGATGAAGAGCGACATGGGCGGGGCGGCGGCGGTGCTGGGCGCGGTGGAAGCCGCCGCTCGCCTGGGGGTGCCGCGCCGGGTGGTGGGGGTGGTGCCCGCCACCGAAAACGTGGTAGACGGCATGGCCACCAAACCCGGCGACGTGATTACGACGTACCTGGGTAAGACCATCGAAATCATCGACACCGATGCCGAAGGCCGCGTGATTCTGGCCGACGGGTTGGGCTACATGGTGCGTCACGTTCAACCCGACATTCTGATTGACCTGGCCACCCTGACGGGGAACGTGATTGCGGCCCTGGGCTACCACGCGGGCGGGCTGTTCAGCCAAAATGAGGCCCTGGCGGCTGATTTGCTGGCCGCTGGCACCCGCACTGGCGAACGCCTTTGGCCCCTGCCCCTCTGGGACGACTACAAAGACGACCTGACTTCGGACGTGGCCGACGTGAAAAATTTCAGCGGTAAACCCATCAACGGGGCCATTGCGGCAGCAAAATTTCTGGAGGTTTTCACCGAAAAACACCCCGCCTGGGTGCACCTCGACATTGCCGGGGTAGCCTTCGCCGATACTGAGTTCGGCCAGCAAAAAAATGCCACCGCGTTTGGTATCTGCCTCCTGCTCGATTTTCTGCTTACCAATACAACACCCGGTGTTTAACCGACCCGTAGGCCCGCCAAAAAATGCTCAGAAACGGCGTGGCCAGGGCCGTCAACAGCGTTTCCTGAACGGTTTGCCAGGCGTTGGCCGTGGGGCTGGTGTGGCTTCGCCATTGGTCCAGGGCGAGCCAGGCCGTGAGGGCCAGGTACGTCAACGCACCGAATAACAGTACCGGAAGTTGCCCCATACCGGCGGCAATCAGGGCCACAACCAGGCTGATGAGGGTGGCGTAATGGCGCAGGGCCAGCCCTTCGTTGCGCGGAATCCGTTGCCGAAACAGGTTGGGGTGGCGTTTGTAGAGCAGGGCATCGTGCCGGTGGCGATGTTCGTTTTTTAGGGCTTCGTACCTGTTTTTTACTCCCTGCGGGCGAAAAACTACTGCTTCGGGGCAGGGCACAATGGGAATGCCAATGTCGAGCAGTTTGAACTGAAAGTCGGCTTCGGCCCGCCAGGCCAACGCCGATGATTCCTCGAAACCACCCGCCCGCCGCAGGGCTTCTACCCCACAAAAACAATTAGCCGCCAGGAACTCCGCTCGTTCTGCCGGTTTCTTCGTTGCCAGCGTCTGCCGCCCGGCTTGTGGCGGAACAAGGGTGCGCACAGGGCCGGTTAGTACCTGCGCTCCGCGCCTGAACATGGTTTGGGCGGCCAATAACCAACCCGGTTGGGGTAAGCAGTCTACGTCGGTAAAGGCAATGTAGGGGCTGCGGGCGGCTTGCCAGCCCCGGTTGCGGGCGGCGGCCAGTCCGGCTGGTTTGGGCTGGGCCAGGTACCGGGTTTCGATGTGGCTACTTTGGGCAAACGCCGCCACCAGAGCCGCCGTTTCTGGGCTGTTGGCCTCGTCTATCACCACTACCTCAAACTGGGTGGGCGGTAACTGTTGCTGCCGTAGGGCGTTGAGGCATTGGGCCAATGGTTGGTCTGGCGTGGAGATGGCCACCACAACGGTAAGAAAAGGAGCCATAAGGAGGCGTATTTTGAGGGGTGAAAACCAGGGCCAGCCACCCAAACATAGACGGACTATTGGGAAACACACTACCTACTTTTTTGATAGTCGTCGCGATTTAATTCGAGTAAGCGGTTCAAGGTGGGGCGTTTCGAAGAAAAAAGACGCTCAGCGCACCGGCAGCAGGTGGCTTGTGGCGGTACCATCGTTAGGTACTATTCGTAGCATATACAGGCCCGGTACCGACTTGGGCAGCAACCAGGTTGCCCGGTTTCCCGTTGACCAAACGGTCTGGGCCGGTCAGGCCAGCCACGCGCCACAGGTACGTTACCGTGGACTCTGAACGGATGCCCGACCCTGGGGCCGATATACCGCATAAGTGTGTTTTTTCCGTTAAAATTGCAGGAGCTTACTGTTCAGGTACGTCGCCTGCGATTTAGTGTAGTATATATCAAGAAAAGGTATATCTGAATTTATAAATTACAGCGAGCGGTCAATTTCTATTACCTGAATTTTATTAAACGGTATATTATGAGCGGCTTGTCCGTCATTATTCTCACCCACAACGAGGAGAAACACATTGCCCGTTGCCTGGAAAGCCTGCGGCCCATTACGAGGCAAATCTTCATTGTGGATTCTTTTTCGACCGATAACACCGTTCGCATTGCTGAAGCGATGGGAGCGGTGGTGGTGCAAAACCCCTGGTCTACGTATGCCGTGCAGTTCAATTACGGCATCACTCATACGCCGTTTCGGGGTAGCTGGCTCATGCGGATGGATGCCGACGAGTATATTCTGCCCGAACTGGCGCAGGAGATTCAGGCGCGGCTGGGTACGTTGCCCGCTGCCGTGAGTGGGGTGTACGTCAAACGCCGGGTCATGTTCATGAACCGCTGGATTCGGCACGGCGGCTACTACCCCATTTGGCTGCTGCGGCTTTGGCGGCAGGGGCAGGGCATTTGTGAGCAAACCTGGATGGACGAGCACATCAAACTCGACCCAACCGGGGGGGCACCCGCCCAAACGGTGCAGTTCAGCCACGACCTGGTAGACCATAACCTGAACAACCTGACGTGGTGGACCCAAAAACACAACAACTACGCCACCCGCGAGGTGATTGACCTGCTCAACATCCGGTATAATTTCGACGAAACGGCGCGGGTGGCTCCCCGGCTGTTTGGGGCGCAGGAAGAACGTAAGCGGTATTTGAAAGAAAAATATGCCGGATTGCCCCTTTTCACCCGCCCCATCCTCTATTTTTTGTTCCGGTACGTGGGGCAACTGGGTTTTCTGGACGGGCGCAAGGGCTTTGTCTGGCATTTTTTGCAGGGCCTTTGGTACCGGTTTCTGGTCGATGCCAAGCTGATGGAGGTCTACCACAAAGCCGGGCGCGAGAAAGGTGCCATTATTGCATACTTCAAAGATGAATACGGAAGAGACCTCACATCGGGCGTTCGCTGAGGCGGGCCGCACCCAGTTGTCAGCCTATGACAACTCGTGGTTCAACCCCGGCCCGCGCTGGAAAATACTGCTCTGGCACTTTACCAACGCCTGGCTGTTCAATTCCTATTGGCCGTTGCCCTCCGGGCTGAAGGTCAGTATTTTACGCTGGTTTGGGGCCAAAGTGGGCACGGGCGTACTCATAAAACCGGCGGTGAACATCAAATACCCGTGGTTACTTTCCGTAGGCAACCACGTCTGGATTGGTGAAAATGTTTGGATTGATAATTTAACATATGTGACAATTGGCGACGATGTTTGTCTATCACAGGGAGCCATGCTGTTAACGGGAAATCATAACTACACCCGCCCCACCTTCGATTTGATGGTCATGGGCATCACCCTGGAAGCCGGTGCCTGGATTGGGGCGCGGGCCACGGTTTGCCCCGGTGTGGTGGTGCAAAGCCACGCCATCCTGTCGGCGGGGTCGGTGGCTACCCGTTCGCTCAATTCTTACACTATTTACCAGGGCAATCCGGCGGTGGCGGTGCGTCAGCGCGTTATTGAATCATGACAGTCTCTATCATCACGGTAGTCTATAACGGGGCCGAAACCGTTGCTGAAGCCATCGAATCGGTGCTGGAGCAGACGTACCCAACGGTAGAATACATTGTGATTGACGGCGGTTCTACAGACGGTACGCAGGCCATTGTGCAGCGTTATGGTGCCCGAATCAGTCAGTTTGTGTCGGAGCCGGATGGCGGGCTGTACGAGGCCATGAACAAAGGGTTGAGCCGCGCCACGGGCGAGGTGGTGGGTATTCTGAACGCCGACGACCTCTACCGCCACCCCGACACGCTGAGCCGGATTATGGCCACGTTTGCCGCCCAAAAAGCCGATGCTGTCTACGGCGATTTAGTGTATTCCCGCCGCGACGCGCCCAACCGGGTGATGCGCTACTGGCAGGCGGGCCGCTACCGTCCGGGGGCGTTTTTGCGGGGCTGGATGCCGCCACACCCTACGTTTTTCGTTAAAACCGACGTGTACCGGAAGTACGGCTATTTCAACACCAACCTCCGCACCGCCGCTGACTATGAACTGATGCTCCGGCTAGTGCATAAGCACACCATCCGGGTGGCCTACCTCAACGAAGTGGTGGTGGTGATGCGGTTGGGTGGGGTCAGCAACAGTAGTCTGAAAAACCGCCTGCGGGCCAACCGCGAAGACCGTATTGCCTGGAAACTAAACAAAATTCGCCCCGGCGTACTTACTTTATGGCTGAAGCCTCTCCGTAAGCTGGGTCAATTTTGGCACCGCCGCCAACCAACCGTTCGATAAGTACCATTAAACCACGGCGGTGTTCTGTTGTCAATAACGAATTAAGTGCAATTTTTGTGTAACGCCAGCGGCAAAACAACCGGTTTTCGAACGCAAACCCGCTGATTACCTTTCCTTTATGAAGCCAGACGTTTTCTTTACGTTCATCCAACAGCGATTATCCGAGGCCGTGTTTCAGCAGGGGTTATACCATGCCATCATGGCCTTTCTGGTCGCGTGTTTTGTGTCGGTAATTTCCATCCCGGTTGTGATTAAAATCACGGAGATGAAATCGCTCATGGAAAGCCCCGACGATGCCCGGCGGTCGCACAAAGTACCCACGCCCACGTTTGGCGGTGTAGCCATCTTCGCCGGGGTGCTCATCAGCTATTTTATCTGGCCCATCAACGACCCCAAAGACCTGTATGTCACGAACTTATCTGTTGTGGGGGCGGCTATTTTGTTTTTCATTGGCATGAAAGATGACTTGGTTGGTATTGACCCCAACAAAAAAATCCTGTTTCAGTTACTCAGTGCCTGTACGCTCATTTTCCTGGGCGGGCTGAAACTCAACTACCTTTTCGGCATCATGGGCTTGTACAGCATCAACGATGTGGCCAGTATTTTGCTTACCTGTTTTGTGTTTATCGCCCTTACCAACGCCATCAACCTCATCGATGGGGTAGACGGGCTGGCCGGGGGCATTGCCACTATTGCCTGCGTCACGTTTGGGGGCTGGTTTTTATTTTCCGAACACTTCGCCATGGCCACTATGGCGTTTGCACTGGCGGGCGGTTTAGTGGGGTTTCTGCGGTTTAATTTTTCCAAAACCAGCAAGATATTCATGGGCAACACCGGGTCGCTGTTGATCGGGTTTTTCCTGGCCTTTTTTGCCGTTCGGTTCGTGAATCTCAACGCCGAATACCGCTCTAACCCCCGCGCGTTTTTCAACGCCCCCATCATTGCCGTGGTAGTGCTCATCATCCCCATCTTCGACACGCTGCGGGTGTTCCTGGTACGTCTGTTGAACAAAAAATCGCCTTTCTCGGCAGACCGCAACCACATGCACCACATCTTGCTCGACAACGGGCTGACCCATGCCGGGGCTACTACGGTGCTGTGCGGCGCGTCGTTGGTGAACACGCTGGCGTTTTTGTTTTTGCACCAAAACATTCATAACTCGCTCTCGGCTATCATCATCATCGCCATGTTCTTCCTGTACCTGCTCATCGGCTCGTTGCTGAAAATGCGGGTAGTGTATGTGGCCACGCATCCCCGCCGCCGCATGGCCGCCCTGCGCCGCGAATTTCAGAACGCCATCACCGGTCGGCACGGAAAACGGCTTACTGATTTGCTGTAAACCCTGAACAGTATTACATAAAAAATGCCCGGCTTCTGTTGAAAGAGCCGGGCATTTTTGCGTACTGATTTCGGTGGGCTAAATCAGCATTTTCATGGGGTCTTCCAGCAGCCCTTTCATGGTTTGCAGAAAGGCCGCGCCGGTGGCACCGTCTACCACGCGGTGGTCGCAGGAGAGGGTTACTTTCATGCGGTTGACGGGCTTTGGCGTGTCGCCCTCGAAAGCCACGGTTTGTTTAATGGCTCCTACGGCCAGAATACAGGCATCGGGCGGATTAATAATGGCCGTAAACTCGTCGATGCCGAACATGCCGAGGTTGGAGATCGAGAATGTGCTGCCTTCCCAGTCTTTGGGCTGGAGTTTTTTCTCTTTGGCTCTCCCGGCCAGGTCTTTCACTTCGCCCGCTATACTTGACAGCGTTTTGCGGTCGGCATCGCGCACCACGGGTACCAAAAGGCCATCTTCCACGGCCACCGCCACGCCAATGTTCACGTAACCGTACTTGCGGATCTTGTCGCCGGTGGGCGTACCCGACAGCCACGAGGCATTCACGTTGGGGTGCTGTTTCAGGGCCAACGCGGCAGCTTTTATCACGAAATCGTTGATGGATATTTTGGCCGGGGCTACCTTGTTTACCTCCCCGCGCAGAGCCATTGTTTTGTCCATGTCTATTTCCATGGTCAGGTAAAAATGGGGGGCGGTAAAGAGGCTTTCGCTCAGGCGGCGGGCAATGGTCTTCCGCATTTGGCTCACCGGTACGTCCTCAAACGGACTAGCGGGGGCGGGCGCGGCAGTTGGAGTCGGGGCCGAAACGGGCGCGCTTGCCACCGGGGCAGGTGCCGGTGCTACCGGGACGGGTGCGGGGGCCTTTGCGGCGGGGGCTTCCGGCAACGTACCTGGCCGGGCGGTGGGCGTAAACGCGGCCACATCAGCCTTGATAATGCGTCCTTCGGGGCCGGTGCCGTGTACCTGAGTCAGGTCGATGCCTTTCTGTTCGGCCATTGCTTTGGCCAGGGGCGAGGCTTTGGTGCGGCCATTAGCATGTGTTGCCTCCGGCGCGGAGGGCGGCGTGGCGGAGGCAGCGGGCGTGGCGGCTACTGCCGGGGCATGGCTATCGGGCGGGCTGTCAGAGCTGTTGCTGCCGTCGATCAGTACTTTGAAGTTGGCACCTTTTTCGCCAATCACGGCAATTACAGCATCCACGGCCACGGCTTGCCCTTCTTTCACGCCCACGTACAGCAACATGCCTTCTTCGTAAGCCTCCAGATCCATGGTGGCTTTGTCGGTCTCTACTTCGGCCAGCACGTCACCGGCTTTTACCATGTCGCCCTCTTTTTTGTGCCACGCCACAATGGTACCTTCGGTCATGGTGTCGCTCATCTTCGGCATCCGAATCACGGTCGCATCGCCGGCCAGGGTGGGGGCTGCCGAAATAGCGTTGGGGTCGGCCATGTTGGTGTTCACCTGTTGGGGGTCGGCCCCGGTGGGGGCGGGGGCATTGGTGGGGGTCACGGGGGTAGCCAGTGCCGGTGCGGTTTCCACGCTCCCGCCCGACATGCCGCTGAGCAGGGCCTGAAAATCTTCGCCCTGCTGCCCAATCACGGCAATGATGCCGTCTACGGGAACGGACTGCCCTTTCTCGATGCCGATATAGAGTAGCGTGCCTTCCTCATACGATTCCAGGTCCATGGTGGCTTTGTCGGTTTCTACTTCGGCCAGCACATCGCCCGATTTAACGGGATCGCCCACTTTTTTATGCCATTCGGCGATCACCCCTTCGGTCATGGTGTCGCTCATTTTGGGCATTCGAATTAATTCAGCCATAATAACGGAGGAGGGTAGTCTGGGTATCAACAACGGAGAGCCAAAATTAGCCCAAAAAAAAGGGTTTAACCTCTAGCCCGCCCCTTTCCGATTTAAAAAAACGGCGGGGGCGTGGCCACGGCTAAACCCGTTCCAGGTACGTTATACCCACTCCCAGCGGTGGCGGGGGCGGCTTCCGGTTCCCGGTGTTTGGCGCAAAAAACGCGGCCTGCGGAACCGCAGCACCATCAGGCCCAGCAGTTTGGGGATGGGCTGCCCCTTCTGTTCGGGGGTCAGATCGTCGGGCAGGTCGGTGTCGGGCTGGGTGCCCAGGTATCGCGCCCCGGCCAGCAGAATATCGGCCAGGGTGGGGGTTTCCAGAAACGAAACGCCTTTGCGTGGCCCCCAGGCAGGGTCGATATCGGTGATATCGGCCAACTCAGAATCGGCCCTTACTACCGCCACGGGGCTGTGTCTGGTGCCGGGCAGAGGTTGCAGCTTGGCAGGCAACGGGCGGGTGAGGTACCCGATCACGTCGTTGGAAAGCAACATCTTGTATTGCGTCGGGTTGGAAAGTAACTCCTTGTAGGCCAGCACCCGGTAGAGGTATTGGCTGGTTTCGCGGTATAGTTTTAGGCTGTAATAATTGTTTTCGCGCTGCTGAATCATGCGGCTACGTACCTGACCCAGCCCGCCGTTGTAGGCGGCGGCCACCAGCGTCCAGGAGCCTAGTTCGCGGTGGAGGTCGCGCAGAAACCGGCACACGGCCACGGTGGCTTTGTTGAGGTCGTAGCGTTCGTCGTGCTCCTGATTCACAACCAGGCCCAGTTCGCGGGCGGTTTCGGGCATCAGTTGCCAGTAGCCCGACGCGCCTTTGGGCGACACGCAATCATTAATCAGCGCACTTTCGGCCAGGGGGATGTACCGAAAATCGGAGGGGATGTTGAACTGGCGAAGAATGGGGTCGATGATGGGGAAAAATACCGCCGCCCGTTTCCGAATCACATACAGCTCCTCGCGTTGCGACTGGCATCGCATCAGGGTACGCATCCATTGCCGCGACACATAAGCGTTGTCGATGGGTACAGCTTCGCCGCAGAAATAGATGGGCACAAACCGGCGCGTGGTGTCGGTGTTGAGCAGGTGCGGCGTGTTGAGTTGGGCCGAAACGCCTGCCAACGGATTTTGCAGCGTGGTGTCGGTAGCCAGGCCGAGGTCGATCCAAACGGGGGCCGGGGCTGGCTTGGTGAGTGCCATCAGGGCGGATATTCCTACAGATTTGAGCAAAATGTGTTCGTATTTGTTGACTATCAGTTTCCGACACTATTCAGCCCTGGAAAAGCCAGGGGGAAACCAACTAATTCACAAATTTAATCCGCAACGTCGGGGATACCAACTCTGATGTCTATGAATTATCCAACGGTAAGGGGGTAAGAGTCGCAGAAAAGTACAAATAGACTCCTATGTAGGTAACAACGGAGTTCCTTTTTCGATGATTTCGTCAATTCACCCTCGTTAATCACCTAGTTGACCAGGCCGTTGATTTGGTATCGCCAATGTTCTGATCAGGCCCCGAGAGTAACGTACCAGGCGGCTTTAGGGACTATTACTCCCTTTGGTACGCAAAGCACCCAAGTGGTTCTGTTGGCAATAATCCCATTTTTATTGTGTTTTTGAAATTTTTTGATAAAAGGTCTAATTTACTTATTTCAAGAAGTAAGTACTTTTTCGACTAAAAATAGCCTGTTCAGTAGGATTATACATAGAAATAGGTTTGTATTTCTCGGTTTTGTTCAATGTTTTACACCGAACGTTAAACAGGTTTCTTATTAAATGGATTAGTTTTGTGCGTTCACTTTTTTCTAAAACCACCTTTAGTTTCGTTTTTTATGAACTACTTAACCCAATTGACCAGCCTTCTGGCTGACCTGAAAGCCGGTGACGTTGTCGGCTTCACATTCTTCACCGGATATATGTCGATGCTGGCCGCTTCGATATTTTTCTTCATGGAGCGCGGCCAGGTTGATGGTAAGTGGAAAACGTCTTTGTTGGTATCAGGTCTGATTACCTTCATTGCCGCCGTTCACTACTTTTACATGCGCGGTATTTGGCTGGAAACCGGACAGTCGCCCACTCAGTACCGCTACATTGACTGGACGCTGACCGTGCCCCTGATGTGCGTGGAGTTCTACCTCCTGATCAAGCCCTACGGTGGCAAGTCGTCTACCCTGTACAAACTGGTGTTCTATTCGCTGGTAATGCTGGTAGCCGGTTACATTGGTGAAGCCATTCGCCCAGACCAAACCATCATGTGGGGTATCATTTCAACCCTGGGCTACCTGGGCGTGATTTATGAAGCCACCGCCGGTGACGTAAAGAAAGTGGCTGATGCCTCTTCGAACCCAGAAGTGGCCAAAGCCGTGAAACTGCTCCGCAACTTTGCCATCGTGGGTTGGGCCATTTACCCAATCGGCTACATGTGCATGCCCGGCAACTTGTTGTCAGGTATGGGCTGGAACCTGGACTTGATCTACAACATTGCCGATGCCATCAACAAGATTGGCTTTGGTCTGGTGGTGTACAACGCCGCCATGACCTCGACCGCAAACGAGCGGGCAATGGGCAAAACCGTAATGGCCTAGTCAGTTCGCTGATTGACCCAATTGGAAAAAGGGTGAGTAGCACTAGCTACTCACCCTTTTTTTTACGCCCCCTGCCCGGCAGAGAAACCCGGTTCCCCGTCGAACGTGACCAGGTTTTCGGTTTTAATGATCTGAAAACCAGCTTCGGTGATGGTCTGTTGAAGGCGGATGATGTCCTGGTAGGTAGAAGTCAGGTACGTCTCCGATTTGAACCGGCACCGCCAATGGTCGGTACAGAAGGTTTCGGCAAACTATGTACGCGTATGGCTACAGTCAACCATAGAACAGGATATGTCTTACGGATGCAATCTTGAAAAAGTACAATGGTCTTTACCCTACGGTCGTCTACATTTTAGTAGTATAGTACAAAATAAATTTGGATTCTGCGACATCTTTCATTTGCTTTGTGTTACACAGTATCTGTCAGGTATTGCACTCGTCAATTGCCAATCGATTATGGAGAAGCAGTATAGTATGCTCAACCGACCAAATCAGGCTGATTCCCGTCAGCCTAAGGGTTACAGCTCGCGACTCTGTAGTGAGTTTCTTCCCGTGGGTGCCTTGTGTGCCGCACATTAACTTATTGGCTCAAAAGAGGTCAGTAGTTGTTAAGAGAAGCAATAGCCGCATGATAATTGCTTTTGATGTAGCAATGCCTGTGAGTAAGTCAATTAAAAATCTAATCACATGAATACTGAAATCACCGTTAGTATTGTCTCAGACAATGCAGAGGGCTTTATCGCCAAG
This sequence comes from Fibrella sp., assembly GCA_043763995.1. Classification (GTDB taxonomy): domain Bacteria; phylum Bacteroidota; class Bacteroidia; order Cytophagales; family Spirosomataceae; genus Fibrella. The sequence goes on along the minus strand of JAYUKZ010000403.1, from coordinate 13,907 downwards.
GCTGTTGGATTTCCCGGTGTAATCACCTACGGGAAGACGCAGGAGGAAGCAGTGAGTTTCATCCCCGAAGCTTGGAACGCAATGGTACAATTTAACGCGATCCAACAAATCGGTAGTAATCGTCAGAGACGTCGTGGTTCTCTCATGGGAGAGGAGCGGCGTATTCAACTGCAACTGGATTAAATCGTCTCAGAATGTATCGCGCAGAGTTTGAAGATTACTTAATTGCACAAGGTTGTTCAGGAAAATTACCTTCTGCCAATGGTGCTGTTTACCAGAACAAGCACAATCACAGAGCAACATTTATTCAGAATGGCAACTGGATGAGCATTCGGTATATTCAAACGATATGCGCAACCCTTGACATTGATTTACCCCCTGAGATTAATGACGACGGGTTTGATGTCTTTCAGTTCATTGCCTCTTAACAAAAAATCCTCTCATTATGAGAGGATTTTTTGTTGGTACTGCGTTGATTCACACCAGTTTATCTACTCAATTTCCTAAGGCAAACACCCGGCCAGCGTTATATTCGACGGGGTGTTTGCCTAAACCCACTTGTGTGGGATCTATGCCCCCTGCCCGGCAGAGAAACCCGGTTCCCCGTCGAACGTGACCAGGTTTTCGGTCTTAATGATCTGGAAACCGGCCTCGGTGATGGTCTGTTGAAGGCGGATGATGTCCTGGTACGTAGAGGCCAGGTACGTCTCCGACTTGAATCGGCACCGCCAATGATCGGTGCAGAAGGTTTCGGCAAAGCCGTTGGGCCACACTTTCACGCCCCGGTTGGTAATCATGCTCAGGGCCATGTTACCCACCGCAATATTCTTCAGAGCCTCGCCCAATTTGTTGGGGTCGCGGTCGTCGCAGTGTAGAAAAATATCGACCCCCACGGTTTCGGTTTTCACCGGGGGCGTGGGGCTGGCCTGTACGCTGAACGGCTTGCTGGCGTTGGCGTAGCTGATGGGCTTGAGCTTGGCGGGCAACTGCCCCAACCGCGCCACTACCGCCTGGGCAAACTCGCGGGTACCCACTTTTTGGGTGCTGATACCCTCCTCGAAAATGTCGTAGGTATGCACACCATCTTCCAGGGTCTTGAGCCAGGCGTTGTGGACTTTCTCGGCAATGTCGCCCTGCCCGATGTGAACCAGCATCATGATTGACCCCAACAACAGCCCCGACGGGTTTGCCAGGTTTTGCCCCGCCCGGCGCGGTGCCGAGCCGTGGATGGCCTCGAACATGGCCACTTCTGCGCCAATGTTTGAACTGCCCGCCAACCCCACCGACCCGGCAATCTGCGCCGCCACGTCGGAAAGAATATCGCCGTAGAGGTTGGGCATCACAATCACGTCGAAGGCTTCGGGGGTGTCGGCCAGTTTGGCCGCGCCGATGTCCACAATCCAGTGCTCGTTTTCCAGGTCGGGGTATTCTTTCGCTATTTCGTCGAAGATTTTGTGAAACAGCCCGTCGGTCTGTTTCATGATGTTGTCTTTGGTGAAACAGGTCACTTTCTTGCGGCCATACTGCCGGGCGTATTCGAAGGCGTAGCGAACAATTTTTTCGGTGCCGGGGCGCGAGATCAGTTTCAGGCACTGCACCACTTCGGGCGTTTGCTGGTGCTCGATGCCCGCGTAGAGGTCTTCTTCGTTTTCGCGCACGATCACCACGTCCATCACCGGGTGTTTGGTGTCAACGTAAGGCGCATACGACACGCAGGGGCGCACGTTGGCATACAGGCCCAGCACTTTGCGGGTGGTCACGTTGAGGCTCTTGAAGCCGCCCCCCTGCGGCGTGGTGATGGGGGCTTTCAGGAACACTTTGGTGCGCCGCAATGATTCCCACGCGCTGGGCGCAATGCCTGCCGAGTTGCCGCTGAGGTACACTTTCTCGCCAATGTCGATGGTTTCGATGTCGAGCCGGGCACCCGCCGCCAGAATAATGTCGAGGGTGGCCTGCATAATTTCGGGGCCGATTCCGTCTCCGTGGGCCACGGTAATGGGTTGGTTTTGCATGGTATTAGGTCTTGTTTCAGGCGCAAAGATAAGCAGACAAATCCATTACGATAGTATTACTATCAAAATTGTTCATTTTTCTTTTCACGGCACGAACAGATCCTAATGCTGTTCAGCCCAAACTATTTTGAAAAATTATCGCACTATTTGGTAAACATGAAACTTTACCAGCCCAAGCATGGTTTTACTGATAACTACCAACGAAAGCCTGTTTGCATCATGTAAACAGGCTTTTTGCTTTTCGGAAGTTTTTGATTCCAGAGCTGGTAACGCAGTGGCAGGCCGCCTGGATGGCTAGCTGGTAGATGCGCCGATAGTCGCGCTCGTCTGTACCTTGCCCGAAAATGCATCGTATGTTCAGGTTAATCGACAGGTTACATAACCACACCGGGTGCTGCCTCTTTGTCATTTTTCTGCGCTACCTGATTGGCGGTGCCTTTGTGTATTCAGGTTGGGGAAAACTGTGGGGAGGCCGGTTCATGCCCGCAGGTACGTTGGCACTGACTGCCACAGGGCCGTTGCCAATTGACCTGTTTTTTGAGGTGCTGTTTCGTACCGGCCTCTGGTGGAAATTTCTGGGAGCCGGGCAGGTGCTTGCCGGTGTGCTGTTGATGACTCAGCGGCTGGCTACGCTGGGCGCACTGGCCTTCTTTCCCGTTAGCGTCAACATTTTTTTCATCACGATCTCGATGGATTTTCATGGCACACCGCTCATTACGGGGCTGCTTGTGCTGGCTAATATTGGCCTCCTGCTTTGGGATTATCACCGGCTAAGGCCATTGGTACTACCCGATTCGTCAGCCGCTTCCACCGGTCCAGTCCTCTCCGACCAATTGAACAGACCGCGCTATTGGCAGGGGCTGGGTACGTTGCTACTGTTGCTGTCGCTGTTGTTTGGCAATCGCGAAAGCCCGCTCTTCTGGTTTACAGCCAGCGCACTAACGGGATTGGCCGGATTAGTTGGGTACTGGATACTGAGTCGGCGGCAAACCCTTCGGTCAACAAAATCACACTGATTCAGCCGAGAAATCTTTGGGCGACGTACCCGTAAATTTCCTGAACGCCCGGTTAAAGGTGGCTTTGGAATTAAAACCGCAGTCGAGGGCGATGCCGAGCAGGCTCAGGTGCGCCTTGCCGGGCAAACGTACCTGACGCTTAAACTCGTTGACCCGGTAGGCATTCACAAAATCGTTGAAGTTCTGGCCCGCGCCCGCGTTGATGACCTGCGACAGCACCACGGGGTTGGTGCGCAGGCGGCGGGCAAGGTCGGGCAGGGTCAGTTCGGGTTCCAGGTAGGGTTGTTCGGTGGTCATGTGCCGGAGCAGCGCGGCCAGGCGTTCGGGCAAATCGGGGAGGGCGGGGGTTGGTTTGGGTTCGCCGGGCGGGTGGGTTGGCGCAGGTACGTTGCGTTGGCCCGGTTGCCCTTCGCCGACTGGCTCTGGTACGTTGCCGGGTTCAGGTACGTAGTCAACCATTTGACTTTCAGCAGTTTCTGCTGAAAAAATCAATTTTCGGGCGGTTTGTGTTTGGGCGTAGCCTTCAATGCTGACGTAATAAATCAGCACGGTACAAACCAGGTTGCCCCACCAGTCGTGCCAAAAATCGAGGTCAAGGTAGCTGTCGAGTACGCTCATAAACAGGCTGAACACCATCGTGACCGTCAGGGCGAACAGGAAATTACGATACCACCGAAAACTGATGGAATCGGTTTCGGAGAACTGGTTTTTGATCCACAATCGGTACTTGTTGTAGAGTTGAAACGACCAGTAGAGGTACAGAGACTGCTGGGCGATTAGTACAACATACTCTGCGTTGCCGATCTGGAACGGGTTGTGGATGGTGCTTTCCCACTGCTGCACAAACGCCGCCCCCTGCGCAAAAACGGCCATGTGGTACACCACGTGCAGTACAAACGGCAGGGTGTGCCAGGCATCATGCCACTGAAACCGAAACGACGAATCGAGTTGGCTTTTGAGGTAGAAATAAATGAACGGCCCCAACAAATAGCCCAGATCGCGGGGGACAAACTCCAGTTGCCGCCACAGAATTTCGATGCCGCCAAAGCCCAGCATGTACACCCAAATCTCGAACGCCAGCCCCACCAGTACCCAGCCCAGCAGTGTATCGGCCAGCCGTTCTTCGCGGTAGCCTCTGAACCAGAGCAAGATAGCGTAGATCCAGGCTTGCACAAAGCCAAACAGCAGGGGGGTAGAATAGGCCGAAAAATAGAATTGCATCGTGGGGGTAGTTAGGCTGGTCAAGATAGGCGTTTCGGGCCGCAGGTACGTCTCTATTTTGCGGCGGCAATCAGCTTTTGCACCGCCGCCAGTTCCTGATCTGTACCCTGCCGGGCGGCGGCAAGGGTGGGCACCACCCGCACGTCGGGCAGCAGGCCGGTGTCGGGGCGGGTGGCGGCTTCGGCGTAGCTCATGCCTATGAGTGGTACGTCTACCTCGATGCCGGTGTTGGGCAGGCGCATGAAAAACAGTGCCCCCGCCGTGATGCCTTTTTGGTTGCCGCCCGTTTCCTGCCCCACCAACGTGGCCAGAGTATGCTCGCGGAAAACGGTGGCCATCTGCCACGCCGCCGAACTGTTGGTGGCACTGGTGAGCAGAAAGACCCGGCCCGCGAGGTGGTTCGGGCTGGGGTCGAGGCGTTGGCCTTTTCCGTCCTTTTTGTGCCGAAACTGGCCGCCGGGCAGGGACACAAAGTCGGCGGGGTTGCGGTATCGGTACTGATAAGCCCACTGATTATCAATGTACTGGCTCAGGCTCGAATCGATGCTGACGTAGGCCCAGGCATCCTGCTGTTCGTTGATGACGATGGGCCGGGAAATCAGGTGCCGAATCAGTTGCTTGCCGTTCCAGAGGTCGCCGCCTTCGCATTGGCGAAGGTCCACGATCAGGTTTTTGCCGTTTTTCTGCGTGAACTCGGTCACGGCGGCATCGTACCGTTTGCCGAAGTTGACCTTGTTATCCCAATCCGCGAGGGTGTTGATTTCGAGCCGGGCCGTCTGCGCATCGACCCAGCTAAACCGAATGGCCGAATCCAGGGGCGCGGAGCCATTCTGCCGAATCTGCCGGTCGCGTTCGGCGTGGTTCACCGTTGGAATGACACGTACTTGCTTCCGTTTTGCCCAGTTGGCACCGCCCGAGAAAGTGAGCTGCCGCGTAGTTTTTTCGGTCGGAAACAGCAGGGGCAACAACACGTCGAAGTACTCGAAATACTGACCCTTCACCCGCAACAGGTCGCGGCGTTTACCGTCGTTGGCCCCATCGGCCCGCACGAGCGGAAGCATTTTCGCCATAATCTGGGCCACCGGTACGTTGTCGATAGTCGACACCACCGCCCCCACCGGTATGTTGGGTTCGATGCTGTGCGTGACAAGCAGTTTGCCCTCGACCCACCGAAACCAGATGGGTAGGCTCGTTGGTCCCTCAAAAAGGGCTTTCACCGCTTTGTCCTGGTTGTAGAAATTGGGGTAGCTGTGGCCGCATTTGAACCGGGCAGTCAGTTTCATCAGGCTCAGGTACGTCTCCGGCAAGGTACGTGGCTGGCTCAATTCACGCTGACAATCAGTGAAATAACCATCGATGGTAGCCGAATCAGCGTATTTATAAAGGCCGGGGTGCAGCGATTTATACGCCTTTTGCAGCACCGCCAAATCAGCCTGTAGTTGTAGCGGCGTGAAGCGTTGCTGAGCTGATAACGAGAGCGTTACCAGCAGAAAAGCAGTGATGAGTAAGGAGCGCATAAAGTGGTGACGAAGAAATGGTGGGGGCAAGTCGGCAAATGACCGACTAATTCAGGTCAATTACTTTACCGACATCTTCTTTTTTGACGATCATAAACGGCTTGCCCGCGTCGATGCGTTTGCCGCTCATCACCACTTCGACCTGCTCACTGTTGGCGAGGTAGAGTTTGGTGCCCACGGGGAAGTAGACCGGTCTATTGCCTTTCATCGCTATCACGAAGCCATACGTGCTGTTGCCGGTTTCGCCGGGGGCGTAGCTGATGAGCGTGACCTTTCGGGGTAACCAACTGGTATTGTGTAGTTTGAAAGCCACCCCGCCCTCATCAACGGCTTTAGGCGTTTCATTGGGCGTGATTGTGCCGGTTGTCAGCGTTTTGCCTTCGTCGGCGGCAGTCACCGTCAGAATCAGGCCGGTTGAGGTTTCGCCATCCTGCGAGAAATGAAGATTGGTGCCAACGGGCCAGTTTTTGGGTGTGGTTTTGTGTTTGTCCATCGTGAAGCCGTAGGCGATGCCCGGCCCCTGCACCAGAAACATCCGGTGGTAGCCGAGCGTGTTTTTGAGCATAAACGAGACCCGGCCTGGATTGGCCCGTGGCGTGTTGGGCGCGGCGGGCAACGGGCGCGGCGACTGGGCCAATACGTTGGCAGTTTGGGCGAAACTGAAGGTTGCGCCCAGCAAGAGGCACGTGCAAAGGAAGGCGGTGATGTGCGTTTTCATGTCGAAAGGGTTTTTCGGTTTTGACTGGAACAAAGGTCAGCCGAACGCCTGGTACGTATCGGCTCAAAAAAAAGTTGAGCCGCCTCAAGTCGTAATTTGAGGCTAAATCAATGCGGCGTAACCCCCGCACCCCCTGAAGGGGGCTTTTCTCCGATTGAGGTACGCTTGCGTCAGCTTTTGCCCCCTTCAGGGGCGGTCCCGCGTCCGGGTTGGGGGTTACGCCGTGCCTGGGCTAAGTCACAAAAAAAACGGCACCGTTGGGTGCCGTGTGCTTGTACCTTTCACGCTCCGTTGGCTGAAGCCAACGGGGCGCGGGTTTACAACCGGGTGCTGCTCAGGGTGAGGTAGAAACCGCCCGCGTTCAGGGCCGGGCCGTCGGAGAATGACGTGGGCATGGAACCCGCCGTTTGCCAGTTGCGGCGACCAACGCCCAGCAAACACCCCGCGCTGAAACCAATGCTGCGGGAGCGTAAACTACCTGACCGTCTCGATGTGCGGGGCGGCAGCATAAAGTCGAATCGCCACCCCAGATCGACCAGCCCCGTGATGTGCGACAGGCCCAGCGATTGGCCGGTAGCTTGCCCGCTCAGGTACGTTGGTAGTGAGCCAGAAACGAAGTTTTTGGTCATCTGAAACGTAGTACCCCGGAAGCCGATGCCCAGGCGCGGGCCGGTTCGGAAGTTATTTTTCAGAAACAGACGGTAGTTGGTTCCCAGTAACAGGGTTCCGCTGGTCAGGCTGGTGCGGGTGTTGTTTTCGCCGTTAGAATTGTTGCCGACTAAAAAAGCGACATCAAACGTGAAGGGCGGGTTGGGGACGTAAGACCTTCCGAACGTGAGGGCCACGCCAACCTGCGACTGAATGGGCCGCACCGAACGGAACCCGTTATCGGTCAGGAGGGTGTTGATGGGGGCGAAATCGGTTTGCTGAACGCCAAACGACGTAGACAGCGTGGCCTGGTAGCGGCGGGTGCTGTCTTGTTGCGCGGAAGCCTTGCTCCATCCCGTCAGGAGCAGCACGGCAAGCAGGTAGCGGTTCATCCGGTTTGTAGCCCCGTTGGTTTGCCAGAGCATACGAAAGTACTGGGTTCGTACAAACGGTTGAAAGATTTTGTGTTAGAAATCGATTAGAAATTCGCCTGGTACGTTACCCAGCCACGCGGTTGCTGAGTTGCACCCGGATGGGCCGGTTTGGCCGGAGGGTAATGAGTGGTTTGGGCCGGATGGGTTCTGAATCGGGCAGGGAGAAATCGAACTGCCGGACGAAAAGCGTCAGCAGGATTTGCAGTTCCATGAGGGCAAACTGGTTGCCGATGCACAGGCGTGGGCCACCGCCAAAGGGCAGATAAGCGTAGGCGGGCCGGTCTTTGTCGCGGCCTTCGGCGAACCGGTCGGGGTCGAAGGCATCGGGGTCGGGCCAGCTTTCGGGGTCGTGGTGGAGGAGGTAGGGGCTGATAATGACCGTATCGCCCTTCGGGATGTGGTAGGGGCCAATGCGGTCGTCGTTGAGGGCCATTCGGCTCATGGCCCAGGCGGGCGGGTAGAGGCGCAGAGCTTCCTGCACCACCTGCATGGCGTAGGGCAAGGCCCGAAATGCGGCCACCGGCGGCAACGTACCTGGCGCGGGCGGCACTGGCCCCAGCACCTGTTCGGCCTCGGCCCGCAGGCGGGCCAACACGGCGGGGTGGCGGGCCAGCAGGTACGTGAGCCAGCCCATGGCCACGGCGGTGGTTTCGTGGCCCGCCGTGAAAAGCGTCACGCACTCGTCGCGGAGTTGGGTTTCGGGCATGGTCTCGCCGGTGGTTTCGTCGGCGGCATAGAGCAGCATATCCAGCAGGTCGTCGGGACGTTCGCCGGTTTTTTTTCGGGTATGAATAAATTCGTAGATCAGGCTGTCTACCTGGGCGCGGGCGCGTTGGTAGCGGCGGTTGTTGGGCGTGGGCCAGTGCGCGGGTAGTTTCAGGGGCGAAAACAACGTCTTGTTGGCCAGCACATTAAGCGTGTCCAGCGCGGTCGAAAGGCCCTCCAACCGCCCCTCCACGTTGGTGCTGAAGAGGGTTTTGCACACAATGCGCATGGTCACGTCCATGTACGCCTGCGAGATATCGACGGGTTTGGTCAGGTCGGCGCGGTTCAGTTCGGCCACCCACGCGGCTGATTCGCGAAGCATGGTTTCGGCCAGCACCGTAATTTTTTGCCGGTGAAACGCCGGTTGGGCCAGCCGCCGTTGTTGCCGCCAGAAATCGCCATCACTGGTGAGCAGGCCCTCGCCCAGAAATCGTTTCAGCACCAAAAATGCCGGAGAGCGCACGTAGTTGCGGTTATTTTCCTGTAAAACGTGCTTCACGTCGTCGGGCTGGAAGAGCAAAAACTGCCGTCGTCCGCCCAGGCTCAGGCGCACCACCCGCCCGTATTGCCGGTGGAGTTTACTGAAAAACCCCAGTGGGTCGCGGGCCAGCGAAAGGGCGTTGCCCAGCAGCGGCAAGCCGGGGTGAACGGGAACGGGTTTTTCCATACGGCAAGATACGTACCTGGGGCCGGAGGGCGGGTATCGGTGGCGGCCCAAAAAAATAATTACCTCCTTTTTTTGCCCATCCCTTGATAAAGCTCGATTAATCTCTTTTACTTTGCAGTACAAAGTACTTTTAAACTAAACAAAATGCCTAACTCGCCCGCGCCCGTTTCGTTCTTCGACCGCCTCAACCAGTGGCTGCGCACGTCTACGCTGGTGAAACTGGCTGTTATTGGCATACTGGTGCTGATTCTGCTCATTCCGGCGGTGATGCTTCAGAGCCTGATTGTGGAGCGCGAATCGACCCGGACTGTTGCCGTGGCTGAGGTGAGCGAAAAATGGGGCGGCACCCAAACCATCAGTGGGCCGGTGCTCACGGTGCCCTACACCATACGTACCCAGGACGAAAAAGGCCGCGAAACCCGCCGTACTGCCTACGCTCACGTGTTGCCCGACAACCTGACCATTACCGGCACGGTGCAGCCGGAGCAACGCAGCCGGGGTCTGTTTCAGGTCATGCTCTACAACACCCGCCTCAGTATTAGGGGAACGTTACCGCGCCTCAACGTCGAAAAACTGGGCCTCGACCCCGCCGCCATGCAATGGAACCGGGCGTTTATGTCGGTGGGCGTTCAGGACATGAAGGGCATCAAAGACCCCGTGACGCTGCGGGTAAATGGCCAGGCCCTGGCGGTTGAACCCGGCATTCCGACCAACGACTTGCTGGTATCGGGCATCAACGCCCGCGTGGCCGTGGCCGATTCGCTCCCCTTCGACTGCACCCTGAACCTCAACGGCAGCACCGACCTGTATTTCCTGCCCTTCGGTAAGCAAACCACCGTCACGCTCACCTCGCCCTGGGCCACGCCGAGTTTCGTCGGTACGTCGTTGCCCGACCAGCGGACGGTGGATGCCACGGGTTTTCGGGCTGTGTGGCGCGTGTTGCAATACAACCGAAACTACCCTCAGCAGGGTGTAGGAGCGTTTTTAAGTCGAAATAATACCGCAACGGAGGGCGCGGAAGTGGTTAACAGTGGGGGCGACCCCGCCGCCGTGGCCACCGACACAGCCTTTGGCGTGCGGCTGCTGTTGCCCGTTGACGAGTACCAGAAAACGATGCGGTCGGCCAAGTATGCGGTGATGTTCATTCTGCTCACGTTTGCGGCGTTTTTCTTTGTGGAAGTGCTCAACAAGCGGCGCATCCACCCCGTGCAGTACTTGCTGGTGGGCTTTGCCATTTGCCTGTTCTACCTGCTGTTGCTGGCCCTTTCCGAACATTTGTCCTTTAACTTGGCGTACCTTATCAGTGCCGCCGCCACGCTGGGCATGATCACGGCCTACGTCCGGTACGTGTTCCAGAACGGCTCGCTTACGGCCTTGTTTGGCGGGGCGTTGGCACTACTCTACGGGTTCTTTTTCTCGCTCTTGCAACTGGAAGAATACGCGCTGTTGTTGGGAAGCCTGGGTCTGGCCCTGATTTTGGCCCTGATGATGTACCTTACCCGAAACGTGAACTGGTACCGCGCCTAGGAGGCCGACAAATAAGCCAACCAACCCCAACCCCGCCGCCTTATGTGGATTTTCTATGCCCTGCTGTCTGCTTTTTTTGCGTCGCTAACGGCCATTCTGGCCAAAATCGGAATCAAAAATGTGGACAGTAACCTGGCCACGGCGGTGCGCACGGTGGTGGTGACGGTGCTGGCCTGGGGGGTGGTGTGGGCGCGGCCCCCGGTGGCGGGTCTGGCCGCGCTTACCCCCACCAATTGGACGTACCTGATCCTGTCGGGCGTGGCTACGGGGTTGTCGTGGCTGTGTTATTTCAAGGCCTTGCAGCTTGGCAACGTGTCGCAGGTGGCCCCGGTCGATAAGCTCAGCCTGGCCCTGACCATCGCGCTGTCGGTGGTGTTTCTGGGCGAAGCGCTGACCTGGAAACTGGCTCTGGGGGCGGCCCTGATTGTGGCCGGTACGCTGGTGCTCATTCTCTGAACGGCCTAGAACCGGTAGCCCGCCCGCAACCCAAACAGCGGAATAACTGCAGACGGGGTCATCACGACCAGCCCCGTCTGGAGGCTGACCTGCGTGTTCAGGGCCAGGGCGTAGGTGTATTCCAAAGTGGCATGTGCGCCCGCGTTCCAGCCCGACGTTACCCGGCGTTCTACCAGCGGTTGGGTGCCGGTAGGAACGGGGTAGGGGTCAACTTTTACGAATAGATCGTCGTAGCCGTACCAGGCCGATGGCCCCGCGCCCAGCCGCAGCCCGTGGTGAACGCCGCGCAGCAGGTTGTAGGCTAGCGTGAGGTCGAGCATGGCGCGGTGGCGGGTGTTGGTGCCCACGCTCACCAGGTCGGGAATAAGCACGGTTTTGCGCTGACTGTTGGCAAACCCCGCCGAAAGCCCCAAACTGAGCCGGTCGCGCCGAAAATACCGGCGGTATTCCACCGAATACCGGAGTTTTAGGCCATTGGCCGGGTCGATTCCAATGGCATCGGCACCGAGTTGAACGGCGTTTTTAGCCGGTACATAGGGCACCTGCGCCTGGGCAACAACCCCTGCCAGTAAGCAGCTTATAAACAGACAAACGTGCTTCATACAGAGGGAGGTTATGGCCACGTCAGACAGATAACGCTATCATCAGGGAAAACGGTTTGCCCGCCGGGACTCTGGTTAGCTAAAGGCTGGTGGGCCGCCATTATACCATTGCGCCGCACGATGTAGTCAGCGTTACGGCTTCAACGGGTGAACTGATACTCGCCGGTACCATACGGGTTCAGCACCAGTTTGTTGGCAGTGACCGACGCGATCTTTACCAATTGCCCGTTCCTTGAGGACTGGCACGATGCCCGAACCCGCACCCCGCCCGATTCCGTAACGAACGACCCATTGCCACAACCCAGAAAGCTATAGTCAACTGGCAGAGTGTTGCGGTAGACTTCGGTAAATGTACCGTCGGTACCAAACGTAATCAGTACGCTTTTGTCGGCGGGCAACTCAACGTTCGTGCAGGTTGGCGTATTGGCTTTGCAGTAGCTGATAAGCCGCCACGTACCTACTAGCGGGTCAGCAGCAGTTGGGTCTGTTTTTTTGCAGGCAAGCAGGCTTACCAACAAGCCTAAACATAGTGCGGTCTGTTTCATGAGGACATTGTTTTGGGTAATGACCCACCTGCTCATCGAAAGGTTGCTATTTATGAACGAACAACGGGCCGGGCCGGGTACGTTCGGTACTCGCGGGTCCATAAATACGCCCCCTGAAGGGCAATGAGGCAGAACACGGCGTATTCGGCAGAAACCATTTTCACGTCTTTTACGAAATAGACATAGGTCAGCAGCAGATCAACCAGCAGCCAGACGTACCAGCACTCGACCCGTTTCTGAATCATCAGGTAGGTAGCCACCACGCTCATCACCGTCGTGAACGAGTCCAGGTAGGGGAAGGCCGAAGGCAAACTGAATGCCAGCGGAAACCAGCGGTGCAGGTTCTGGGCAAACGTACCCAACACCAACGTACCCAGCAGCCCGGCCCCGGCCCACCAATAGTATTGCCGAACGGGCAAGCGGCTGATGGCCAGTTGATTGATTTTTTTCGGTATGGCTTCTTCGGGGCGGGGGTGCGTCCATCGCCACCAGCCTTGTAGGTTGGTGAAAAAGAAAAACACCTGCAACAGCATATCGGGGTAAAGCTGTATTTGGTAGAAAAGGAAGAAAAACAGCACCACGCTCACCGCGCCAATGGGCCAACTCCAGGCGTTACCCCGCGCCGAAAGCCACACCGCCACCCCCCCGGTTGTTACGCCGCCCCATTCGAGGTAGCTCATGGGGTAGCCCCAAAGCGTGAAAAAAATGGTCTTTATGCTGAGCCAATCAGGCATAGGATTTGGGATTGTGGATTTGGGATTGGGGCTTCGCTGAGGCAAGCAATCCCCAATTCAAAATCCACAATCCCAAATCCAGCTAGTCAATCTCGCGCCAGGTCGAAATGGGTTCCAGCGAAATGGGAGCCGGGGCCGGGGCTGGCCCACTTTCGGCGGGCGGCGCGGCGGCGCGGGGTTGGTTTCGGGGTTGGCGGCGGTTTCGGTTGGGATCGGCGGCGGTCCCGCGTTCGGGTTGGCGGCGTTCTCCTTCCGAAGTAGTTGCAGTGGCCTGTTGCGGCTCAGGTACGTTGCCAGCCGGTGCGCCCGTTTCGGGCAGACTCTGACCTGCGCCGGAAGCATCGTCGGTTGGCCCTGCGTCGGAGGTTGCGCCTTCGGGGCGGGGTTTGCGGTTGCGGTTTCTGTTCCGGTTCCGGCGGCGGTTGGGGTCGCGGTCGGGGCGGGAAGAAGCTTCGCCGTTGGGGTTGGTCGGTTCGTGGGCCAGGCCGTTGCTTGCCGCCAGCGGGGCATCAGCGTCGGAGTTGGGCAATGCCAGCGACGTGGGCAATGGCTCGTGAGTCGTCTCAGGTACGTTGTCTGTTGGTGCCGGGCGGTCGGTGCGCGGGGGGCGGTTTCCGTCGCGGTTTCCGCCAGGGCGGCCACCACCGGCATAGTTGCCACTGCCACCCGACCGGGGCCCACGGTCGCTCTCGCGGCTTCGGCCCCCGCCTGAGCCATCGCGCCCACTGCTACGGCCACCACCCGAACTGCTGCGGCCCCCGTTGCGGCCACCGCTACGGCCCCGGTCGAAGGGGCCGGGTTCGTCTTTCACGCCCGCCACCGGGCCGGGGCCGTAGCCCAGTTCTTCGGTGATGGAGAGCCGGTCCAGTTTGCGTTCAATCAGTTTTTCAATCCGGCCCAGCTTGTTCATGTCGGCTTCGTTCACAAACGTGATGGCCGTGCCGGTGGTGTCGGCGCGGGCGGTGCGGCCAATGCGGTGTACATAATCTTCGGCATCGCGCGGCACGTCGTAGTTCACCACGTGCGTGATGTTGTCCACGTCGAT
>JAYUKZ010000402.1:0-25288 GCA_043763995.1 Fibrella sp. | reverse complement strand
GGGGCACCTACCGCAACCAAAACGCCCGCGACAGCCGCCGCAATACGTACCAGAGCAACGATGACAGCCGAGTGTCGGCCCGCGAACAGGCTGATTCGTACAACAACCGCTACCGGAACGAGTCGTCGGAAGGGCGTTATTCGTCGAACCAACGGTTGAACAACAACCCCTACCGCGCCGATGCTGACCGCGAGTACAACAACAGTCGTTACAACGACAGGTCGGAAGACGACCGTTACAACGAGCGGATGGACAACCGGAACTCGTCGCGCGATTCATACCAAAACCAGGACGATCAATACCGCAACAACGACCGCAACAGCCGGTATGACGAGCGGAACCGCGACCAAAATAGCCGCCAGTACGACGACCGGAATCAGGATCAGCGCACTCAGCAACAGCAGAGTGGCGATGAGCGTCGTTATGAGGCTAACGACCGCATGAACGGGTCAAACCCGCCCATGGGCAGTGGCAATGATATGAACCGGATGGGCCAAAACGAAGGCAACAACCGTAACGGTCAGGGAATGCAACAGGACTCGAACCGGATGGGCAACGACCAGAATATGATGGACGGGCGCAACCAAAACGGCGGAATGATGGGCAACAACCCCACCGACCGGAGTTACGGCCAAACCGACATGAATCGGAACGGCAACATGAACCAACGCAGCGATTCGCGCAATGACATGAACCGTCAAGGAGAGCAGCAAAGCCGGTCGAGCGAGCGTTTTTCGGCTGACCGTCAAGACCTTATGGGTCAACTAGACGAGTCGATCACGGCGGTAGACAAGCAGTTGGAGCGACTGAAAGCAGACGTACCGAACGAAAACCGCTCCGCCCGTAAAACCCGCGAGGATGCCCAGAAAGACCTCCAGGAAAAGCGGCGGCAACTGATAGACCAGGCCTACAAGGTGCAACGGGTGCAGGAAAATGATTTCCGCCAGGCCCGCCGCGAAACCAACCGCCTACTCGACGATGTGGAGGATTCGATGGAAAAAATGACTAAGCAAAAGTAAAACGATTTGGGATTTTGCGCATCGGCGTATTGTATTCGGCGTAGGGCAGAGGCAAGCCCCGCCCCTACAATACAACCTTGATACGGGATGGTGATCTGTGTGACGGTTCCTATGTAGGGGCGGGGCTTGCCTCCGCCCTGGGCCGACTCGCGAAGCCACCGATGCGCGTAAGCCCTACAACAAAAAAGCGATGCCGAACCTAGGGTTCGGCATCGCTTTTTTGGTTTGCGGCCTGGCACTTGCCAACGTACCTGACCAACTTTACCCGCCCAAGCTGATATTTGCCTTTTCAACCCTAAAATTTAAATCCTGAAAATGGCTTTCATCCGCTCTGTGCGAGGGTTTTCGCCCCAATTCGATGCCTCCTGCTGGTTTGCGCCCTCTGCCACCGTGGTGGGCGATGTGCATATGGGCCAGTCCTGTACGGTGTGGTTCAACGCCGTAGTGCGGGGCGATGTGAACCATATTCGCCTCGGCGACCGGGTCAACGTGCAGGACGGAGCCGTGATTCATTGCACCTATGAACGCTATGCCACCACCATTGGCCACGACGTGTCTATTGCCCACAACGCGGTGGTACACGGTTGCACCCTTAAAGACCGGGTGCTGGTGGGCATGGGGGCCATTGTCATGGACGGAGCCGTGGTAGGGTCGGGGTCAATTATTGCCGCCGGGGCCATTGTCACACCCAACACCGTGGTGCCGCCGGGTAGTATCTACGCGGGCAACCCGGCGCGGTTTCTCAAGCCCGTCTCCCCCGAACAGGCCGAAATTTTCCTCCGCACGGCCAACAACTACGTCATGTACGCGGGCTGGTACGGCCAGGAGTAGACGGGGCTACGCTTTCCAGCCCTGCGCCCGGAGGGGTGTTTGCTGCCCGCTTTTGGTGGCCAGCATCACCTGGCCGGGGGTGTTGGTCATGTAGCCGATGGCCGTGATGCGGGGGTAATTTTTGAGCTGCTCAAAGTCTTGCGGCTTCACCGTAAACAGCAATTCGTAATCTTCGCCTCCGTTCAGGGCGGCGGTCAGGGCACTGATCTTGAACTCCTCGGCAGCCAGATACGTCTGGTCGTCAATCGGGATGTTTTCGTCGAAAATAACCGCCCCCGTGCCCGACTCCCGGCAGAGGTGCAGCAGGTCGGAGGCCAGCCCGTCCGAGAGGTCAATCATGGCGGTGGGCACCAGGGCCAAATCGCGCAGTTCGTGAATAATGTCGGTGCGGCTGTCGGGGCGTAGCTGCCGCTGAATGAGGTAGGCCCGCTCTTCGGTCAGTTCGGGTTGCATGGCCGGGTTGGCCAGGTATTCCTGCTTTTCACGTTCCAGCAGTTGCAGCCCCAAATAGGCCGCGCCCAAATCGCCGGTTACGCAAAGCACATCGTTGGGTTGGGCCGTGTTTCGGTAGGTAATTTGGTCTACAGGTACGTTGCCCAGCACCGAAACGGCAAGCACCAACCCCGACCGTGAGGCCGTGGTATGGCCCCCCACCAGGTCAACGCCATAGGCTTCGCACGCCAGCCGGATACCGCTATACAGTTCGTCTACGGCTTCGAGCGTGAACCGGCTGGAAAGACCAACGTTCACCGTGACCTGCGTGGGCAAGCCGTTCATGGCCGCAATATCCGACACGTTGACGGCCACGGCTTTGAAACCCAAGTGTTTGAGCGGTACATAGGTCAGGTCGAAATGAACGCCTTCCAACAGCATATCCGTCGAAAGCAGACCCAGTTCGTGGTCGTTCAACCTGAAAACGGCGGCATCGTCGCCCAGGCCCCGGATGGTGCCGGGTTGTTGGGGCGCGGCGGTGTTGGCCCGAATACGGTCAGCGAGGCCAATTTCGCCCAGGGTGTCGAGTGTCGTCATACAGAAAAAGCCGCCCCGGTGTTGCGGGAACGGCTTTCATTAAAATCGTTGAAGCAGTGTTAACCTTTCACCCTGAAAATATTCACCGTGTTGCCCGTTTTGGGGTCAGCGGTGGTGCGGGTAAGTGTCACCGAGCCATCGGCCAGGTCGGAAATAGTGAAGGTAATAGTGCCGGTGGTACCTGTTGGTTGCGGAGTCAGGTTGCTGAGCACCAGTTGCGTATCGCCCACAATGGCATACGTACCGGTGAAAAGCGTCCCATCGATGGCGCGGTACCGCACGGTGGGCGGGCTGGACAAATCGAGCAGAAACTGTGAATAACCGGGCTTGGTAGACGTACCGGTGCGGGTGTAGACTACCGTGGCACCCTCGGTGACAGATTCTGCCGTGTACGATTTCTTGATCCGGTCAGCAACCGGAACAACAGCCGGGGCTTTGGTGCCACAGGCCGACAAAATGCTGAAGAATACGCCCAGGGCGAGAAGGAGAGTGTATTGTGTCTTTTTCATAAACCGTGTAGGCATCTGACTGCAAGGATAAAGGTACTGTTATATTTTGTAACGCTGCAAGTACGCTTCCTGTTATTTTTGTCCCTGTTATTTCTATGGATATTCCTTCGCCGCCCCAGCCCCCGTTGCCCCGCTACACCCGCGCCCAGCTTGCCCTCCGAAATGGGGCCGACCGCCCCGACATTTGGTGCGCCTACCAGGGACTAATCTACGATGTGGGCGCATCCCGGCTGTGGCGTACCGGTACCCATTACCAGCACTGGGCAGGGCAAGACCTCACCGCCGAACTGACCGACGCGCCCCATACGGCCCTGGTTTTTGCCCGTTTTCCGGTGGTTGGCCAACTAACCTAATTCCCTATGTCCTTTTCCATTCTGCTGGCCGACAGTGGCTCTACCAAAACCGAATGGCGGCTTATACGGGCCGGGCACCCGCCCCTCTCCGTCCGCACCGACGGGCTGAATCCATATTTTCAGGACGAAGCCCGGCTCACCCAAACCATTCAGGATCAGCTGGTTCCAACTCTGCCGACAGCCATAACAGCAGTGTCCGTGTTTTTCTACGGCGCGGGTTGCACCAGCCCGGCCACCGAAACGCGCATGGCCACGGCCATCCGGGCGGCCATTCCGGGCGTGGCCACGGTCTCGGTCGCCTCCGATCTGCTGGGCGCGGCGCGTAGCGTGGCCGGTACCCAACTGGGGGTGGTCTGTATTTTGGGCACCGGGGCCAACGCCTGTTTTTTCGACGGGCAGCAGATCATCACGCCCAGCCGGTCCTTGGGGTTTTGGCTCGGCGACGAGGGGAGCGGCGGCAACCTGGGCAAACGGCTCGTAACGGCCTATCTGCACGGTCTGCTTCCGCCCCACCTCCACCAGCGTTTCGCGCAAACCCACCCCGACGTTGACCGGCTTCGGGTGCTCGACCACGCCTACAACCAACCTTACCCAAACCGGTATTTTGCCGGATTTGCGCCGTTTCTGTCCGCGCATAAAGACGACCCCTTTGTGCGTCCGTTTGTGGAAACCGCCTTTACTGACTTTCTGAACCTATATGTGGCCCCGCTCCGGGCACCTACCAACGTACCTGTGCATTTTGTTGGCTCGGTAGCGTTTATCTTTTCCGACTGGCTAACTGACCTGCTGATCCGGCACAACTGGCAACCCGGTTTGTTTAGCCAGGCCCCGATGGACGGCTTGGCAGCGTACCATTCTGCCTAAAAAAGCCTTTTCCTGGTCTGGAAAAGGCTTTTTTATCATTTTTCGACGAAAAAGACCGGTAGTTCAACCGCCTTCGTTGGGAATAACAATGTCGAATTTAATGATGCTGGTGCCAATAAGCGTACCAGTTCCGTTAGCCCCCGAAAAGACCGATATTTTCAGTTGATAGGCCCCTGTCTCGGTCCTGAAACCCTGCCCGGAGGGGTAGAGCAGGTAGGGGGCGGCGTTGGCAAATACGGTTCGTCTGGCTTTGCCGGTCAACTCCATCTGCACACTCCCCGCCGCCACTTTGGGCTGGCAACTGATGTTAGCCATTCTGGGCATTTTTCTGCTGTCCAGCAAATCCCCATCGGCCAGTTCACGCACAATGCCGCCGCCCTGCGCGTTGAGCATCGTGGCCGAAACCGAGAACCGGGGTACCGCCCTGACGGTAATCAGGAAGGTGTCGCTCACAGACGCGCCGCCGTTGTCGAACGCCCTGGCAATAACGGGCGTGGTGCCAATGAGCGTGGGTGTGCCCAGAATGGCCCGCCGAAGGGGGTCATAGTTCAACCCCACGGGCAGACCCGTCAGGGTAACGGAAGTAATGTTCCCGTCGGGGTCTGCAAACATGGTGGCGGGTAGGGTAACGGAAGCGGGTTGGTTTACCAGCAATACTTGGTCGGGTAAGCGCACGGCTACCACCGGCGGCAGATTTTGCCGGGTGCAGGGCGTGGTGTAAGGCAGCGTTTGCTCCCGCCCACTCTGCCGGATGCGCAGCGTCAGCACGGTACCGTACCGAACGCCATCGGCCAGGGTAATGGCTGTTTCGGAAGTCCAGGTCTGAATTCTATCGATGCTATACGTGATGGCCGTCCCGTCGCCATCGGCGGTGCGGAATTCCAGCCGCCCGCTGCCGCAGTCGAACACCGGGGCCAAAAGCCGCAGGGCTTTCACTTCCTGCACCACAGTGAGCACAAACGTAGTAGTCACAGTAGCCTCGCGGTTGTCGGTGGCGGTGGCGGTGAGGGTCCAACTGCCGGTTCCGGTTGGGGCACCGCTGATGGTGCGGGTGGAAAGGGAGTATACCAGCCCGGCAGGCAGACCCGTCACAATAACCTTCGAAATGGTGCCGTCAGTGTCGATGAACGTACCTGACGGGATAATCATGGCTATGTTTCGGTACTGAACCAGCGTTTGGTTTGATATGGCCTCTTGCACCAGGGGTAGCTTGTTGGGCGGCACACAGGCAGGGTAATATACATCTTCTACATTTCGGCCACTCTGCCGAATCTTGATGTCGAGTTGCTGGGTATAGCGGGAGGCCGCCGTTAGGGTCAGCGAAGAAACCGTTGACCAGTTGTAAACCCGGTCAATGCTATACTCGATGGGCGTACCGTCGCCATCGGCGGTACGGAATTCAAACAAACCCGTTGTGCAGTCCAGGGCAGGGGGCAGCATACGAAGGGGTAGCACCAACGCGCCAATTCGGATCACAAACGTAGTCGAGACAGTAGCCCCGCCGTTGTCGGTGGCGGTGGCGGTGGCGGTCCAGCTCCCCTGCGTACTGACAGTACCAACAATGAGCCGGGTATCGGCGTTGTAGGTCAGGCCCGGTGGCAAGCCTGTTACTGCAACGCTCACCACCTGCCCGTCTGGGTCAGTAAACGTACCAGTAGCAAACTGCACCGAGAGTGATTTATTGACTGTTCCTGCCTGGTCGGGGACGAGCATGGCCACCACGGGCGGCTTATTCACCACCGGGCAGGAGGTCCTGAACTGGTACGCAATCTCAACGCCGCTTTGCCGCGCCCGCAGGGTCAGCAACGAATTATTTCGGAACATATCGACCAGCAGAAACGTGGGCGATATTGTCCAGGCCGTGAGGTCATCCCCGGCGTACATAATGGGTGAGCCATCGCCGTCGGCGGTGCGGAACTCGAACCGGCCCGTTACGCAGTCAATCACGGGGTCAATGAGCCGCAGTGGTTTTGGGCCTTGCGTTGCCGCCGCCGAGAGCACAAACGAGGTAGTACCCGTGGCCCCTTTGTTGTCGGTAGCGGTGAGGGTAATGGGCCACAAGCCCGCCGCCGCAATGGAGCCGCTGATGGTTTTGGTGATACTGCTGTAGGTGAGGCCGGGCGGTAAGCCGCTCACGGTCATGCCCGTTATCTGCCCGTCGGGGTCGGTAAACGTATTGTCTGGAACGGCAATGGTAACAGACCTGCCCACCGTGATGGTCTGGTTGGCAATGGGCGTGGTGGCCACGGGAATTTTGTTCACGACCGGGCAGGTGGTGGTGTACCGCAGCACAATTTCGGCACCGCTTTGCCTGGCCCGGAAGGTAAGGGCCGTGCCATACCGAAGCCCATCGGCCAACGTCCGGCTGGTTTGTGTACTCCAGCCAAAGAGGTCATCCCCGGCATATTCCACGGGCGTACCGTCGCCGTCGGTGGTACGTACCTGATACTGCCCCGTGGCGCAATCCAGCACCGGGTCGAGCAGGCGCAGGGGTAGTGTGTTGGGCTTCACCAACAACATGAAATAGGCCGATACATAGCCATTGTTGTTGTCGGTGGCTGTTACGGTAATTTCGCTGGAACCCTCGGCGGTAGCGGTGCCGGATATGGTTCGCGCCGAGGCACTGTAGGTCAGGCCTGTGGGCAAACCCGTTACAGCTACACCGGTAATTTGCCCATCCGCGTCGGTAAAGGTGTTATCGGGTATCTTGAAAACGAATGGTTTAGTGACCAGGGCGGTCTGCTCCGGCACCTGGTTCACAATGGTTGGTGGCCTGTTCTGGTTGCTCGCGCCCAAACCGGCCAACACATCTTCGTCCAGTATTACACGCACCGGTTTCTCGGTGCTGCCCCGCAGCGATACCCACTGCCAATACGTACCTGACTCGAAGATGTTGCTCTGAATGACCGTCGAGAGTTTGTACGTCACCGTGCCCACCGGCGAGACCACCGTTACCGGCGATTCGAGCAGACGTTTGGTTTTCACAAAGTCCATCAAATCCTTCATCAGGGTCTCCTGGTTATAGTCCATAAAGAAGTTGGCCATATTAATCATTTTGGCCCCCGAATTAAAACTTACCTCCAGTTGCGCCTTCAGCATATCGGCCACGCCCGGCTCCCGGAACCACATCCCATCTACTTCATTGACGACCCAGCCGCCAGGTTTCACGTTGCTCCTGACCAAGTCCATGGCAAACTGATGGGTGGCCCAGGGGCTGTCATTGACCTTTACGCCATCGGCAGATTCAGACAAACTTTTGAAGGCCAGTGTTCCCCGGTTTGGGCTGCTCGCGTCATAGATGCCGCCCTGCTCGGTAATGACCCGTATCGTTGGATCGACCCCTTTTACGGTGGCTGAGAACAGGTCATTGAACGATTTTAGCTGTAAATGACGAAAAATGTACCAATCTTGACCCCTTTTGCCAGAATAGGCATTATTATTGTTAAGGTCTGGGTACGTGGGTCGAATAGCCCCCACAGTAGCGTAATTGGTGCTCCAGGCGCGGTTTATGGCATCGAGGCTACCGTTGTAGCGAGCCAGAATCCAGCGTTGAAAATCGCCGATGGTAAACTCGTTGTAATCAAAGAGGGTGGGATAATCGCCGGGATTATTTTTTTGCCAGAACTCATTTTCCAATTGCGGATTGAACGTCACAGACATAAACAGTAATTCACCGGCAGTACTCAGGTACTTATAACGTTCGGTTACGATACGGGTGAACTCCTGTACTTTTTCCAAGCCAGGCGTATACCCAAAGCGGGTGTGGGTAACGGGGTTGCCCCGCGTGTCCTTCATGCTCTGCTCTTCGGGCCAAAATCCCGTGCGGTCGTCCCGTGCAGTGTGAACACGAATGGCGATTTTGACCTTATACCGACGGGCTATCGCCACGAAATTGTCGAGGTCGGTCCAGTTGAGGGGCCCGTTCAGGGTAGGTTGCACAAGTCCCCACCCTACGCTTACCACCACTGCGTTACAACCATTGATGATAGCGTGCTCCATGCCTCTTACCTGCCGCCGCTGCGTGGATCCATCCAGATCCCCGTAGGGATACAGGTTGTACAACAAATACCGTTTGTTGTCTTCCACAAAACCCTGCCCCTTCGCAGGTATCGTGGCCAGTAGGGCCATGGCCACGCCAAGCAAATAAACCAGCCGCCAACCTCTTGTAAAAATTTGTCTCATATGCAGTAGTTGGATTTTGTAAGCACAGGAATACCACTCAACAGCCGGAAGATTTTCTTCGTCCTGAACAGGGTTACGCTTATGAGCTGGGTTGATTGAAGCCTACTGAACCAGAATGGAAAACCACCTGACCGGGCTACAAGGAGGTAAAGAGCAATTATCGTGCGGGAAAGAAGGTGTGGCGGGCTGGTCATGGGCGGAAAGCACAAACAAGTTAGAACAAATATAGTCGGAAAAGTGCCGATTAAGACTCCTCTTTCTACGTCTCCAATGCCCGTTTTTCCCGACCTTTGCACCCAGATCTTAGCAACAAAGATCGGTTAAATGATGTTGGTCAAACATGGCAAATAGGTATTATCTTACGGTGAAAGAACTGGTATGGGAAACACCCGATGCCCTCACCGTTCAGTTCTGGCACCCCGTCAATGAAGTCATTCAATACCGGCCCGGTCAGTTCCTTACGTTCCTCCTCACGGTAGGAAACCAGAAGGTTCGCCGGTCCTATTCCATGTCCAGTTCGCCCCACGTAGATGTGTCTTTGGCGGTCACTATCAAGCGGTTACCGGGCGGATTGGTCTCTAACCACCTCTGCGACCGCCTCCGGGTGGGCGACGTGCTGGAGACCCTGGAACCGATGGGAACCTTCACTCCGGCCCTGCAACCGGAGGCCAGCCGACTGCACATTCTGGTGGGGGCGGGCAGCGGTATTACACCGCTTTTCTCGATGCTCAAATCCATCCTTCATGCCGAGCCAAACAGCCGGATTTGGCTCATTTATGGAAGCCGCAACCAAACTGCCATCATCTACAAAGCACACCTGGATGCAATGGCCGAAATTTATGCCGACCGGCTGAAAATTACTCACGTATTAAGCCAGCCCGAGCCAGATTGGCATGGTTTTTCGGGACGTATAAATCAGTCGAATTTGCTGAAAATTCTGGAGTCTGCCGCCCCTGAACACTTACGCCAGGCCGACGTTTACTTGTGCGGACCCGACGGTTTGATGGCCGAAGTAGACTCGGCCCTTAACCTGCTGGCTGTACCCGCCGCCAATATCCACCGCGAAAGCTTCCAGACCGCCACCACCGCTCAGGCCGTGGGCCAGGTGCTGGAGGGCAGCTCCGAAGAAGAAGCCACCACCGGCAACCATGAGGTAACGGTTCTGTATGAAGGCAATGAGTACAAATTCGCCGTTGAACCCCACCAAACCATTCTGGAAGCCGCCCTGGAGTTAGACATCGACCTGCCCTACTCCTGCCAGGCGGGTATGTGTACGGCCTGTTTGGGCAAATGCGTGTCGGGCGAGGTGAAACTGGACGAAGAAGACGGGCTTTCGCAGGCCGAAATAAAGGCCGGGTACATTCTCACCTGCGTGGCCCACCCCATGTCGAAAAACGTGGTGATCGAGGTGGAATAGCCCGCCGCCAACGTACCTGCCGCGTGATTCAGCCCGCCCGACCCATCATTGTCGTCATTATTCCCGCTTTCAACGAAGAAAATTCGGTGGGTGCCGTGGTGCGCGAAATTCCCGCCGGGTGGGTGGCCGAGGTGATCGTGGTTAACAACAATTCCAACGACCAGACGGCGGTTATGGCCGCCCGCGCCGGGGCCACCGTGCTCCACGAATCCACGCCGGGCTACGGGCGGGCTTGCCTATGCGGCATGGCCTATGCTCAGAATCGTCAACAAAAGCCAGACATTGTCGTTTTCCTGGATGCGGACTATTCTGATTACCCCACAGACTTACCCGACCTTCTTGCCCCAATCCTGGCCAACACCGCCGATCTGGTGATTGGCTCACGGGCGTTGGGGCAGCGCGAGGCCGGTTCCATGACCCCGCAACAACTGGTGGGCAACTGGCTGGCCACACGCCTTATTTGGTGGTTATACGGCGTTCGGTTTACTGATTTGGGGCCGTTCCGGGCCATTCGCTACCAACATCTGCTGGCGTTGGCGATGGAGGACAAAACCTACGGCTGGACGGTGGAGATGCAAATTAAAGCGGCCAAAGCGGGGCTTAGGTGTGCCGAGGTACCCGTTCGGTACCGGCGGCGCATTGGGCATTCCAAAATATCGGGCACGGTGCGGGGTACCCTTTTGGCCGGGTATAAAATACTGAGTACCATTGCAAAATACAGTGGCCCCGGCTGATTGTCAACGGGTTGGCGCAGGGTAGATGTTTGTTTCGTTCGTATGGAAAAATTTGTTTTAACGCTTTACGCCCTCATCCTGCTGTTGCTCCTGGCCTACAACCTGGGGCAACTGAGCCTGGTTATCCGGTACGTGCGGGCTTCGCTGCACCGCCGCCAAAAAACCCTGGAGGGGCAGGTAGGGCCAGACTTTGACTGGCCAACAGTGACGGTGCAGCTCCCGCTGTTCAACGAACGCTACGTGGTGGAACGCCTCATTGATGCCGTGGCCGCGCTGGATTACCCCGCCCAAAAACTGGAAATTCAAGTCCTCGACGACTCGACCGACGACTCGATTGAACTTAGCCGGGAACGAGTTTCCTACTACCAACAGCGCGGTTTGGACATAAAATTGGTGCGGCGGCCCGTTCGGGAGGGGTTTAAGGCGGGGGCGTTGGCCTACGGGCTGGCGCGGGCCAAAGGCGAATTTGTGGCCATTTTCGATGCCGATTTTCTGCCCGCACCCGATTTTCTGCGCCAGACTATTCCGCACTTCCGCAACCCCAAAGTGGGCATTGTGCAAACCCGCTGGACGCACCTCAACCGGGACTTTTCGCTACTGACCAAACTCCAGGCATTTGGGCTGGATGCCCATTTTTTCATTGAGCAGGGCGGGCGCAATGCGGCGGGTTTTTTCATGAACTTCAACGGCACGGCGGGCGTGTGGCGCACCAAAACTATTCAGGATGCCGGGGGCTGGAGCAGCAATACCCTCACCGAAGACCTGGACCTGAGTTACCGGGCACAGCTAAACGGCTGGACATTTGTATATCGCGAAGACATCGGCTCGCCGGCAGAGTTGCCCGTGGCCATGTCGGCCCTGAAATCGCAGCAATACCGCTGGATGAAAGGAGCCGCCGAGTGCGCCCGGAACCTGATCGTGAGGGTATTGTGGTCGCCTAACGTACCTGGTGTTCGTAAACTACACGCCTTTTTTCACCTCTTCAGCAGCAGCACCTTTTTGCTGGTGTTTTTGCTGGCGGTGCTGAGTGTGCCGGTGTTGCTCATCCGCAGCCGCCACCCGGAGTGGACTGGTGTGTATTACCTGATTAACTTTTTCCAGTACAACCTGCTCATTTTGCTGGTCTTCTACGGCATTCCGTTCTGGCGGTCTCAGGCGCGGGGGCGAGGGTGGTTCCCGGTGTGGTTTCTGACCTATTCGTCGCTGATGATGGGCCTCTCGTTGCACAATGCCATTGCGGTGCTGGAGGGGTTTGCGGGCCGAAAAACGCCCTTTGTCCGCACACCCAAGTTCAACGTGGCGGCGGGTTCCGGCGCGTGGCGGCAAAACGTATACGTACCTACGGCCTTTCCGTGGCTGACACTGGCCGAAGGTGGGCTAATGCTCTATTTCCTGGCGGCGGTGGGGGCCGGTTTGTATCTGCATGACTACCGGATGCTGTTTTTTCACCTTATGTTGGTGGCCGGTTTCGGCATGGTGTCCGTATATTCGCTCTGGCACTCGGCTGGCTTTAGGCCCCGGCAGCCGGCTGTTTCCGTTCGGGAAGCAGCCGGTTCCAGGCACCGCCCGGCCAATGCCGTGGCATGACCCCCTTGTTTTCCCCAAAAATTACCCGCTGGGCCTGGCTCGTGTTGTCGGCCAGTCTGTACCTACTGCTTGGTTACGGTACCGCCCGTAGTTCGTTTGGCCCGTTGCTAGGGCTATTTGCACTCCTATTTTGGGGCTACTGGCTGCGGGTGAGGCCGTTGCTGCACACCCATAACCAACCCAAACCCGACCGTTTTTTGCTGGGTGCCGCCGTGCTCTTCCGGCTGCTATTGCTGCTTGCCCTCCCCGCCCTCTCCGACGACTACGCCCGCTTTGTCTGGGATGGCAAACTGCTATTGCAGGGCGTGAACCCCTTCCAATACCTGCCCGCCGAAATCATGGCCGGGGGCCTCACGCCTACCGTTGGGGCCGACCCCGCGCTGTTTCGGCTCCTCAATTCGCCCAATTACTACACCGTATACCCACCGGTGGGGCAGGTGTTTTTTGCGCTGGCGACCTGGGCCTCGCCCGGTAGCCTGTTTGGTAGCGTGGTCATGCTGCGTTTGCCCCTTCTGCTAGCCGAGCTAGGTACGTTGTGGCTGATGGTCAGGCTGTTGCAACGCGCCGGGCAGAACCCCAACCTGGCTTTGCTCTACGGCCTGAACCCATTGGTGGCGCTGGAATTGACCGGCAATGTGCATTTTGAGGCCCTAATGATCTTCTTCGGGCTGTTGAGCGTGTACCTCTGGCAACGGCAACGCTCGGTGCTGTCGGCGGGGGCGTTGGCTCTGGCCATTGCCACCAAACTATTACCCGTGCTGGCCCTTCCGGTGCTGTTTTCGGTGGTGGGCTGGCGCAGGGCGGGGCAATACACGGGCTGGGTGGCGCTTTTTTCGGTGTTGCTTTTCGCCCCTTTTCTGAACCTGACTCTGTTGCTCAACATGCTGGAAAGCATCGATTTGTATTTCCGAAAGTTTGAGTTTAATGCCAGCGTGTACTACCTGGTGCGGGCGGTGGGCTACTGGCTCACGGGCTACAACGTGGTGAGCCAAATTGGCCTTTGGCTCTCGCTCCTCACCACCGTTTTGTTACTCGTCATTGCCTTTGCGAAACAACACGCCCCGCCGGTGCGGTTGCTCTGGATGCTGACCGTCTACCTCGCTATGGCTACCACCGTACACCCCTGGTACGTAACTACGCTGGTGGCGGTGGCGGTTTTTGCGCGGCCATTATCCTACGCCCTGCTCTGGTCGGGGTTGGTGTGGCTATCGTATTCCGCCTACCAGACACTGCCCATCCGCGAACAGCCGGTTTTGCTGTTGCTCGAATACGTACCTGTACTAGTTCTCTTTGTTTATCAATACCGCCACTACCAACAAACCCTTCGTCGCCATGCCCAAACGCCTGCTGAAGTATAAGAACTACGACGTTCATTCCATCACCACTGTGGCCGGCACGCCGGATGCACTGCGCCAAAACGCCAACATTGCCACCTGGGTGATGCAAACAGCCCTGGGCGGCACCCATTTGGCCGTGGCTCTCTACAAAACAGACTACACCATTTCGCTGGTGCAGGAGAGCGGGGTGCTGAATGTGAACCTATTGGCGCAGGAACAAACGGGTCTTATCCGCAAGTTTGGCCGACAGTCGGGCCGGGGTGTGAACAAGTTTCTGCGCCTGCCGCACGCCCACGACGAGCGCGGATGCCCCTTCCTGACCGAGGCCGTTGGCTACGCCCAATGCCGGGTAGTGGGCCAGGCCGACGGCGGCGACCATACCGTTTTCATCTGCGAAGTGTTGAAACAAGTGGTGCTGCACCCCGGCAAAACGGTGCTTACCAACGATTACCTGCGCGAAAAAAAGCTGGTCAGGAGTTAGCGGTAGATGCCGCCGTAGCCGTTGCTGAGCAGGTCGTCCACAAATTCGCGGGAGTTGCTCAGGCGCGGCACCTTGTGTTGCCCGCCCAGCTTACCGCGTTGACTCATCCAGGCGTAGAACGTGCCACGCGGCACCGAATGCACCACCGGACGTACCAGGGCCATGTCTCGGTGGCGTTTGGCATCGTAGTCCGAGTTTACCTGCCGAAGGGTTTCGTCCAGCACCTGCGCAAACATATCCAGGCTGTGGGGTTCGCGGGCAAATTCAATGACCCACTCGTGGCCGCCCTGCCGGTGGCCTTCCTCCTGGCCTTGCCCCATGTAGATCGGCCCGGCGGTGTAATCGGCCAAAACGGCTCCGGTGGCCAGACACGCCTGGGTTACGGCGGCTTCGGCATTTTCCACAATTACTTCTTCGCCGAAAGCATTAATGAACTGCTTGGTGCGGCCACTAACCCGAATGCGGTGGGGGTAGAGCGACGTAAACCGAACAGTATCGCCCAGGCGGTACCGCCACAAACCCGCGTTGGTGCTGATAACCAAGGCATAATTACGGTCGATTTCTACTTCTTCGATGGTGTAAGCGCGGGGGAACGGACTATCGGCCTCATCGAGCAGAACAAATTCGTAGAAAATGCCGTAGTCGGGCATCAGCAGCATTTCGTTGGGCAGCGTCAGGTCGTCCTGAATGGCAAAGTACCCCTCCGAGGCATTGTATACCTCCTGAAGACCAACGGCCTGTCCGCCAAAAATCTGCTCGCTGAACAACTCACGGTAGGGCTGAAACGCCACCGCCCCGTGTACAAATACCTCCAGGTTGGGCCACACCTCCAGGATGGATGCCTTGCCGGTTTGGGCCAGAATTTTCTGGATCAGCACCATCGTCCAGGTGGGTACCCCCAGCAGGCTGGTTACGTTTTGGTGGGCCGTGATCTGCGCCATTTGGTCTAGTTTGGCCTCCCATTCGTCCATCAGGGCCACCTCCAGCGCGGGGGTACGCATGACCTGCACCCAGGTAGGCAGATTTTTGGT
The DNA here is from genome assembly GCA_043763995.1 of Fibrella sp. Taxonomy (GTDB): domain Bacteria; phylum Bacteroidota; class Bacteroidia; order Cytophagales; family Spirosomataceae; genus Fibrella. The sequence goes on along the minus strand of JAYUKZ010000402.1, from coordinate 9,914 downwards.
GACTACCGCCGAGATATCGCCTGTGGCACTGTCGCGGCCGTAGGAGTTGGGGTGCAAACTGCCGCCAATGGAAAGGGCTTTGCCCTCGAACACGCGGGTGCCGGGGCGATTGGCCACATACAGGGCCATCATGTCTTTACCGCCTTTGAAATGGCACTCATCCAGGGCTTCCGACGAAACAGGAATGAACTTACTGCGGGCGTTGGTGGTGCCCGACGATTTGGCGAACCACCGGATGGGCGACGACCAAAGCACGTTTTGCTCGCCCTTCATCACCCGTTCGATGTACGGAAACAACTCTTCGTAGCTCGAAACGGGCACCTGCCGCTGAAAATCGGCTACGGACCGGATGGCGGCGTAGGCGTATTTCCGACCCCATTCTGTACGCCTCGCCCGCCCGATCAGCGACCGGAAAACGAGTTGTTGCGCCACGTGAGGCTGTGCCTTCATCTCCTCGATGCGGGGCAACCGCCGCTGAAGTAGCCAACTGAGCGTGGTGTTCAGAAAGGTCATAGTCGCGAAAGGCTCAGGCTATTGGGCCATAAACTTAACCCATTAGCCGCCCAACTACAAACCCGGTTGGGCCGGGGTTGTTCACAACTCTTTGGCCCGGTTGGGGTAATCGGTTATCAGGCCGTCTACGCCCAAGTCCAGCATCCGGCGCATATCGGCGGGGGTATTCACCGTCCAGGGAATAACCAGGATGCCCTGCTGATGCAATTTCTGGATGCTATCCTTGCCAATCAATTGATAATAGGGGCTGTAAATGGCGGGTTTGAAGCCCAGTTTTTTCAGGTTATGCTCCACCCCGCGTATGTTCTCGACCAGGGCTGCCAACCGCACAGGCACCACCTGCCGGGCCGCGCTGAGGGTGTTCCACGCTTGCAGAATGGCAAAATCGAAACTCTGGATAGTAGTTTGGCCGCCAGGTACGTTGGCCTGACTCAGCACGGCACTCACCAGCCGGCAAAACTCGGCGGGGCGCGGCTGGCTTTTGTCATATTCGGCGGCATCGCTCTTCAGTTCGATGTTGAACGCCGCCGAGGGCAGGTTTTTTTCTTTCTGATAAGCACTCACCGCCGCCAGTACGTCGCGCAGCAACGGTTTCACGGCCTTCAGCTTCTGTTGCTCCGGGAACCGCGCATTCCCCGCCGACCCCACGTCGAAAGTCTGGATTTGGGCGTAGGGCATCCGGTAGAGGTTCAGGCTTTTTTGTTCGGCTTTGCTGACGGGCCTACCGTCGGGGTGGAGGCTGAATTCGGCGTTAAAATACGGTTCGTGCGAGACAACCACTTGCCCATCCTGGCTGATAACCACGTCCAGTTCCAGGGTATTCACCCCCAGATCCAACGCTTTCAGAAAGGCGGGAATGGTATTTTCGGGCATCAGGCCCCGGCACCCCCGGTGGCCCTGTAAGTCGTAGGCGCGGGGGGGTTGGGCAACGGCAGAACTTAGGCTTAGCACCATAAACAGAGTAATTAACAGATGCATCGGGCGGGTGGGTTTTGCCAAAACTACCCTCAAACGGGCAACCGGGCGTATTATTAAATTAGGGCCGAATGGCTTCCACAAACGTTTTTATGCCCTCGGCTCCGGCCCCGTACTGATGCAGGTGTTTCACAAACGCACTGCCAATAATGGCCCCGTTGGCATAAGTAGTGGCCGTGTCGAAGGTGTCACGGCTGTTTATGCCGAAGCCAATAAGCCGGGGGTTCCGCAACGGCATAGCCCGGATTCGCTCGAAATAAGCCTTCATGTCGGAACTTATTCCGGTCACTGAGCCAGTAATACTGGCCGAAGAAACCATGTAGATAAACCCGTTGGCGGCCCGGTCGATGGCCAAAATCCGGGCATCGGGCGTTTGGGGGGTAATCAGGAACGTGTTCAGGATGCCGTACCGCTCGAAAATGCCCCGGTATTCCGCCAGATACAGATCGAAAGGCAGATCGGGCAGAATAACGCCGTCGATGCCTACCTCCCGGCATTTTCGACAAAAATTCTCTACGCCATATTGCAACACCGGGTTTATATAACCCATCAGCAGCACAGGTACGTCAATTTCGGCCCTAAGCGTGGCTAACTGCTCGAAGAGCACATTCAGACTCATGCCGTTGTCCAGAGCCTGCATATTGCTTTGCTGAATTACCTCACCGTCGGCCACGGGGTCAGAATAGGGCATCCCGATCTCGATCAGGTCTACGCCCGCGTGTTGCAGGCCGCGCAGTACCGTCAGCGTATCAGGCAGTTGGGGGTAGCCCGCCGTAAAATAAATGTTCAGCAGCCGCTCTGTTTTGGCAGAAAACAGGGCCGTGATTCGGTTTTGTTGCATGGTAAAATGAACACAGCCCAATGCGGCTAGGGGGCCAGGTACTGCGTATAGGTGCTCAAATCTTTATCGCCCCGGCCACTGAGGCATACCACCACCACGTCGGTGGGTTTTAGGTGCATTTCGGTGAGGGCGGCCAGGGCGTGGGCAGTTTCCAGGGCCGGAATAATGCCCTCCAGCTTGCTCAGATTGAAACCCGCTTTCAGGGCAGCGGCATCCGTGATACTGTAATACTCGCCCCGCCCCGAATCGAACAGATGCGCGTGGAGGGGGCCGATGCCGGGGTAGTCCAGCCCCGCCGAGATGGAGTAGGGTTCCACCACCTGCCCGTCGGCGGTTTGCATTAGAATGGTGCGCGAGCCGTGCAACACGCCGGGCTTGCCCAACGCCGTGGTGGCCGCCGAGTGCCCCGTGGCCACGCCCTTACCGGCGGCTTCGGCGGCTACCAGACGTACCTGGGGATCGTCCAGGAAATGATAGAACGCCCCGGCAGCATTGCTACCCCCACCCACACACGCCACCACATAGTCGGGCGTTTCACGTCCTTCCTTTTCCAGCAGTTGCTTCCTGATCTCTTCCGAAATGACCGACTGAAACCGCGCCACCATGTCGGGGTAGGGGTGTGGCCCCACCACCGAGCCAATGATGTAGTGCGTGTCCACGGGGTTATTGATCCAGTGGCGCATGGCCTCGTTGGTGGCATCTTTCAGGGTTTGGCTCCCCGACCGCGCCGGGCGCACCTCGGCCCCCAGCATTTTCATCCGGTCTACGTTGGGTTTTTGCCGTTCAATATCAATGGCACCCATGTAGATAATGCATTCCAGGCCCATCAGGGCGCAAACCGTAGCCGTAGCCACGCCGTGTTGCCCCGCGCCAGTTTCGGCCACAATTTTTTTCTTGCCCAGCCGCTGCGCCACCAAAATTTGCCCCACCGTATTGTTCACTTTGTGCGCCCCGGTGTGGCAAAGGTCTTCGCGCTTGAGGTACACCGTGGCCCCCACCTGCGCCGAGAGCCGTTTGGCCAGAAACAACGGCGTTGGTCGACCCACAAAGTCGGTCAGCAGGTGCCAGAATTCGGCCTGAAACGCCGGGTCAGCTATGATAGTGAGGTAGTTATGCCGAAGTTCTTCCACGTTGGGGTAGAGCATTTCGGGAATGAAGGCCCCGCCAAAGTGGCCGTAGAAACCTTTTTCTGTTACCTCAAACGAGGTCTGTGGGTCGAGTGTCATGTGTCGGAAATCAGTATTTTACTAAGCGTAATCCTAACGCTGTCAAATGATCAAAATCGCCATCGGTCGTGTGCAGTTCCATGTCCAAATACAATGCCGTCGCCGCGATCCAGATGTCATTTTTACCCATATTTCGAGCAGAGCCAGTCAACCGAAGCGTCCCTAATTTCCCCTGGCTGAAGGCATCAACCTGGGCGTAAAAAGGTATAATATTCCGCTCTAAATCAACAACTGGAAATCGATTTATCATGTACCTCATGAAAGCTAACCGTTGAATTCCCCAGTCAGGTTTCATTGCAAAAGCCTCCAATTCACCAACCACAATCAATGAAATAACGGTTTGTGCAGGGGGTAATTCGCCTTTCCGTGCGTGTAGAATTAACAGATTGGTATCGTAAATCATACTGCCCCTCTATCTCCTTCAGCCAAAAGCTCATCCATGACACGGTTTTCCTCTTCTGTAAATTCCGGAAACTGAAGAAGAAAAGGTTCTGTGACTGTTGTCGCTTCAAGGAACCGTTCAATGCCCCACCGTTTAATATCACTGGGTTTGTACACATTAAGCTGCCCTTTTTTCATGGGCGGTATTTCTTCTTCTAATTGCTTCGTCGTTTCCATTGTGTTGTTCGTTTAGGTGACTTAATCGGTGGCCAAATACGGTACTGACACGCCAAAGGGTCTCATTAAACGCTCTAGTTCGGCCAGGTATGTGTCGTGCTGTTCTCTATACTGCCTAATCGACAGTCCATCTTCCGGCGAGTCCTGTTCGTAGGCTTCCAATAGTCGTTTATTTCGTGCCAGTAGGTTCAGAACATGTGTCAATTTTATGGCCTGATCCTGAACCGATGTGTGCGTGTACAATTCCACCGGTTTTACGCTTCTTCTTCCTCTTCAACGGGGCGCAGCCGGGCAATAAGTTCTTTCACTTTGGCCACGTCTTTCACGCCCGGCGCGGTTTCCACCAGGCTATTTACGTCAACGCCGTAGAGCTTCATACCTGATAGTTGGTCTAGTTGATGGAGGTTTTCCAGGCCAATACCGCCGCTGATGAAAAACGGCTTTTCGTTATCGTAATTCTTCAACACGCTCCAATCAAACGTGTGGCCGTTGCCGCCGGGTTGCTCGCCTTTAGCATCGAACAGAAAAAAATCGGCGAATGCTTTGTAATTGTGGAGCATCGAAAAATTGAACGACCCATCGACCCGGAACGCTTTGATGATATTGATACCCCTGTTTTGCAAACTGCGACAGAAGTCGGGGGCTTCGTTGCCGTGTAGCTGCACATACTGAAGGTCGTATTTTTTTACGCTGCGCAGAATAAACTCCGGGGTAGCATTGACAAACACGCCCACCTTACGGATGGAACGGGGCAGTGCTTTCACCACATCAACGTCCAACTCATCACCAACAAACCGGGGCGACTGATCGTAGAAAATGAAGCCTACAAAATCCGGGTTCAGGGTTGCCACTTGTTCCAGATTGGTTGCCTCGCGCAGGCCACAGACTTTGATCTTCATAAGAGTTGATTGTTGGTTTGGGGTGTAACAAGTTGTCGGCCATAATCGGTCATTAATTGACCAAGTGCCCCACCGGGATCATCAGTTTTCATAAATGCTTCGCCAATCAGAAACGCCTGGTAGCCCGCCCGGTGAAGCGAAACCATTGTTTTGGCATCGTGGAGGCCACTTTCGGTCACTTTAACGTACCTGGCCGGAATTTGGTCGGCCAGTTCGAGCGAGGTATCCGTGCGGGTGACAAACGTTTTCAGGTTACGGTTGTTCACCCCCACCAGATCAATGGTGTCGCAGAGGGAGCGGGCCAACTCCTCGGCATCGTGTACTTCCAGCAGCACCTCCAGCCCCAGGTTCTGTGCAAACTGGCTCAGGTAACGTACCTGCGTGGGCGACAGGCACGCCGCAATGAGCAGCACCAGGTCGGCCCCCCAGGCTTTGGCCTCCACAATCTGGTAAGGGTCAATCACGAAATCTTTGCGCAGCAGGGGCGTATGCGGGTTGGCCGTGCGGGCGGCTTGCAGGTCGGCCAGGGTACCGCCAAAAAAAGGCTCGTCCGTCAGCACCGACAACACCGATGCCCCCGCCGCCACGTAGCTGGCTGTGGTTTGGGCTACGTCGGCCCGGTCGTTAATAATGCCCTTCGAGGGCGATTTACGTTTAAATTCGGCTATGACCCCCGTGGACCCTGGCCGAAAAATGGCCGCGCTGGCCGAAACTGTATCCTTCTGAAAACCAGGCATTTGCTCTAAAGTTTGTAGCGTCACCTGAGCTTTATGCCGGTCAACTTCCCGGTGTTTTTCGGTAATAATCTGGTCTAAAATTGTCATGCCATCAAGGTATTAAACGCTGCCAATGCCCGCTTGCTCTCCAGCGATTCGCGGGCCAAAGCCACGCCTTCTTGCGGGGTTTTGGCCTTGCCCGCCGTGACCAGGGCCATTGCCGCGTTGGCCAACACCACTTGGTTTTGGGCCAACGTACCTGCGTTATTCAGCACATTCATAAAAATTTGGGCCGATTCGTCAGCCGTTTTTCCACCAGCCAGCTCGCCCGGTTGTAGCCGGTCGAAGCCGAAATCGGCGGGGTTCAGCAGTTGTTCGGCCTTGTTGGTGATGAGCTTAACCGCGCCCGTCAACGACAGTTCATCGTAGCCATCCAGCGAATGAAGCACCGTAAATTGCTTGTTTGTCTGTTGATAAAGGTACGTATAAAGGCGGGCCAGTTCAAGGCTGTAGACCCCCACAAGCTGTTTTTGGGGTTGAGCCGGGTTCACCATCGGCCCCAGCACGTTGAAGAATGTTTTCACGCCCAACTCCCGCCTGATTGGCCCCACGTTTTTCATGGCCGGGTGAAAAAGCGGCGCGTGCAGGAAGCAAATGCCCGCCGTTTCCAGTTTTCGCTGCAACTCGCCCACGTCGTTGGTAAACATATAGCCTAGCCGTTCCATCACCGTGCTCGACCCCGTCAGCGACGACACGCCGTGGTTGCCGTGTTTGGCCACGCGCTGCCCCGCCCCCGCTACCACAAAGGCCGTCAGCGTCGAGATATTGAAGGTGTCCTTACCGTCGCCGCCGGTGCCACACACGTCCATCGTGTCGTAGCCACTCAAGTCAACGGGCAGGCAAAGTTCCAGCATCGCATCGCGGAAACCGGTCAGTTCTTCCACCCGGATGCTGCGCATCATATAAACCGTCAGGAACGCCGCCACTTGGGCCGTGTTGTACTCGGCCCGGCCAATGCCAATCAGCACCTCTTTGGCCTGCGCCGTGGTGAGCGTTTTATACTCGAAAAGGTGATTCAGGATTTGCTTCATGTCTTTACCCAGTTTTTCATCATCTGCACCCCGCCTACGGTCAGGATCGATTCGGGGTGAAACTGCACCCCGCGCACGTCGTAGCGAGCATGACGCAGACCCATTATGCGCCCGTTTTCGTCCTCCGCCGTCACCAGCAAGTCGGCAGGTAACGAATTGCGCACGACCGACCACGAATGGTAGCGGCCCACGGTTAGCGCGTCGGGTAGGCCCTCGAAAAGGGGTTCCGTCCGGTCGAGTACGCGGGCCGAATGCGCCACGCCGTGCAGTACGTCGCCCAAGTTTTCTAATGTTGCGCCAAACACCTCACCTATGGCCTGATGCCCCAAACAAACGCCCATGATGGACTTCGTGGGGCCATATTCGGCAATGAGCGGCTTCAAAATCCCCGCCTCGTCGGGCAGTCCCGGCCCCGGCGAGAGCAGAATTTTATCGTAGACACGTACCTGTTCCACTGTCATTTTGTCGTTCCTGACCACATCGGGCCGGTACCCCAATTCGCGCAGGATATAGACCAAGTTGTAGGTAAACGAATCGTAGTTATCTAAAACGAGTACTTTCATACAGCTAGATGGCCTGTGCCTGTTGAATGGCTGCCCGCAACGCACCGAGCTTATTGTGCACTTCCTGTAATTCACTCTCCACCAATGACTTAGCCACCACACCCGCTCCCGCCTGGTAATAGAGCGTGTTGTTTTGGCTCATAAACGTTCGGATCATAATGGCGTGGTTAAACTCCCCGTCGAACCCCATGTAGCCAATGCTGCCCGAATAGAAGCCCCGGCTTTGGTTCTCGTAGCGGTCAATAAGTTTCATGGCCATGTGCTTGGGTGCGCCCGACAACGTACCTGCGGGAAACGTCTCGGCCACAATCTGCAACGGGTCGGCCCCCTCAACGAGTTGCCCCACCACTTTCGAGACCAAATGAATCACGTGCGAATAGTATTGCACCTCCTTGAAGGTTTCCACCCGCACCCGGTCACAGTTTCGGCTCAGGTCGTTCCGGGCCAAATCGACCAACATTACGTGTTCAGCAGATTCTTTGGGGTCGTCATACAGTTTTTGGGCCAACTCGGCATCTTTCGCATCATCACCCGTGCGGCGGAACGTGCCGGCAATGGGGTAAATCGTAGCCTGCCCGTTTTTGACCACAATCTGAGATTCGGGCGATGAGCCAAACAGTTTAAAATTGCCATAATCGAAATAGAACAGATACGGTGAGGGGTTCAAGGAACGAAGTGCCCGGTATACGTTGAATTCATCGCCCCGAAACGGAGTCTGAAACCGCCGCGACAGCACAATCTGAAACACATCGCCCCGCCGACAATGGTCAATGCCGTGCTGAATAACGCCCCGAAATTCTTCGTCACTGAAGTTCGATGTCTCTTCGCCGATGGTCGAAAACGAATACAGGGCGTAGTTTCGGCTAGTCAGCAAGGCGGCAATTTCATCCAGTTGGCTTTCCGCTTCTATTGTGTCAGAATTATCAGAGGGCAGATACTGGTGCTCGAACAGATGGAGTTCGTCTTTGACATGATTAATGGCAGCAACGTACCTGTACACGTGAAAAACCGCCGACGGAATTTGGTTCTCTTCGGGCACAGTGGCCGTCAGCCGAATATCTTCAAACCCTTCAACGGCAGCAAACCCGAAGTAGCCAAACAACCCGTTGGTAATGAACGGAAAGCCCGATGGCTCAGAGGCAAACGCCTCCTTGAACGCCCTGAGCGCGGGCATCAGGCCATCGGGCCGCACGGGTTTCTGCACCTCTTCCTGCTCCGGCAACACCGTAGTCAACGTACCTGACTCATAGGAAAACCGCGCCACCGAGTCGAAAGCGATGTAGGAAAACCCGTTATCATTACCGTGATAATCAGCACTTTCCAGCAAAATACTGTTGGGAAATTTATCGCGTATGCGCAGGTAACAGCTTACGGGGGTGATGATATCGGCCATCATCCGCCGGTGTACCGTCCTGACGACGAAGGGCGTTGTGTGTACCTGTTGGGTTAAACTCATGGTTTACTTTAATAAGACGTATAGACGTTGGAAAACAAAAAGGCCCACCGGGATGACGGTGAGCCTTTTGTGTAATGTGTATAGCACACAACGCGGCAATCCTTCATCCCTTTGCGGAGAAGTGCCACCACCATGCGTTGCGCTGAAGTTGATTCATGTTGATTTTGACCAATTGAAATTGTCTACGTTTACTCTTGCAGAAACCAATAAACGTGCTCTGCTTCTAGAATGGTTCGACAAAAATAGCTAACGATGCTAATTTTGGTACAGGTACGTTGAAATAATAAACAAATAGCTTGTGTTTTGTTTCATAAACACCCCGTTACATTCAAAGTCGTTATGCCCGAATTACCCGAAGTAGAAATGCGCCGTCTATATCTGGAGGCAACAGCCTTTAACCAACCTATTGATTCTGTGATGGTTGAAGACAATAAACTACTGACCTCCGACCCGACCACCTTACAGGAAAAGCTGTACAACCGGCAATTCATCAGCACCCAACGGGTCGGGAAAAATCTGTTTATCAACACCGACGACCCTGCTGTGATTCTCCGAATGCATTTTGGCATGACCGGCGATTTAGCCTACTACCACAAATCAGTTGACCGGCCTAAACATGCCCGGATTGTTTTTTTCTTTAAAAACGGCTTTTGTCTAGGTTTCATTTGCCCCCGAAAGTTTGAGCGTATTGGCCTGATAACCAGTGTAAAAAGCTATCTGACGCAAAAGAAAATTGCCCCCGATGCACTCACAATCAACGTACCCACGTTGACCGTCAAACTCCGAAAGCGGCACTCACCCATCAAGCCTGTTTTGTTAGACCAGGCTACCACGGCGGGGATGGGTAACTGGATTGTGGACGAAGTGTTGTTTCAGGCCAACGTGCATCCATTGAATGTCAGTGCGAAGCTGACCGATATAATGCTCCCCAATAGTTGGACAGGTTTTGGGTCAATCTAAACTGGTGTTGTTCGGGAGCAAAATTGTACTTTTCTCCCTTTCCACCTCTTTTTCGT
>JAYUKZ010000401.1:0-25366 GCA_043763995.1 Fibrella sp. | reverse complement strand
GTGCCTTTAACCGGTCGTTAACAATTGATAACCACCCCTTAACAACGTGGGGTTTCGGTCTCCGCTACTTTTGGTACAGCCAATGACCGGAAGGCCCGGTTGGCGGTAAACAATTGTAAACCAATATTTTATGAAAAAGTACGGAGTGATTTTAGCCGCCCTGCTGTTGGTGGCAGGCAGTGTGTTGGCGCAGGTAGCGGGGGCGGTTTTTGGCTGGGCCGATACGTTGCAAGACCTGGGCCGGATTCGGCAGGGCAAGCCCGTGGCGGTGGTCTACACGTTTACCAACACGGGCGGAGTGCCGCTGGTGGTGGCTTCGGCCAAAGGGTCGTGTGGCTGCACGGGGGTCGAATGGCCCAAAGCGGCGGTGTTACCCGGAGCCACCGGTAGCATCACGGCCACGTTCAACGCGGCGGCGGCGGGGGCGTTCAATAAAACGGTGCGGGTCGAATCGAACGCTGATGGCGGGCCGGTCACGCTGGTATTCAAAGGCGAGGTGATTGCCGAGGGCACGGCCACAACAAACGGGCGGTAAACCCCGGCAAACAGTCGAACGGGTCAACGGGCTTCCTGACGGGTTTTGTTGGCCCGTTTTTCGTGAAAAGTGTAGCGAAGCACCAAACCGAAAATGGCCTCCGGCTGTTAGAAACATGGTCGGCTAGTTCCGGTCTTGTTTTGTTTGTATGACGGCTCCTTCATCCCGCGCAACCAGTCCCGTTCAGGCAATTACCAGCATCAACCTGGGACATTGGTGGCAAACCGCCCAGAAGCAGGGCCACCCGGCGGCGGTGTGGCGGTTGCCGGGCCAAACCGAAAAATACGCGTTGGCCCATCTGAGCGGCCCACTGCTGGCCCAGCAACCCATCGACCTCGACGAGTGTCCGCCTGGCTTTGCCATTGGCCTCTTCGATGCGCCCCAGGACGAGTTTGCCAACGCCTTTTACCTGCGGGCCGACCGCCTGGCCCAAACCACCGAAACGGGCCAGCTAACGTACCTGAACACCCCCGCCAGCCCCCACGCCGATGCGTTCGACCAAGCCCTGGCTTACACCGCTCGCCACCCGCAACGGGTACCCGGTGCCATTCTGTTCAGCGAACAGCCCGACCCCACGGCGCAGGCGTTTTTCGAGCAGACCGTGGCCGAAGCCGTGCGAGCCATGCAGGCGGGGCAATTTTGGAAGGTGGTGCTCTCGCGCACAAAAACCCTGGAATTTGTGCACGAACCCGACGTGATTACGCTCTTCGACCGGCTGTGTGCGGCCTACCCCACGGCGTTTGTGTCGGCGGTGTTTTTACCCGCCGGAACGGGGGGCCGCCCGGCGCAGGTCTGGCTCTCGGCCACGCCCGAACGGCTAGTGAGCGTGGATGCCGAAGGCGTTTTCAAGACCGTGGCCCTGGCCGGCACCCAGTCGGCCTACACGCCGGAGGGCACCATGAAACGCACCGCCGACGCACTTTGGTCGCAGAAAGAAATTGAAGAACAGGCCCTGGTGAGCCGGTACATTATTGGCTGTTTCAAGAAAATACGGCTGCGCGAATACCTGGAAGAAGGCCCCAAAACGGCACAGGCGGGCAACCTCATGCACCTCTGCACCCAGTATTCGGTCAACACCAGGGCGGTGCGCTTTCCGCAGTTGGGCACGGTTATGCTCCGGCTGTTGCACCCCACGTCGGCGGTGTGCGGAATGCCCCGCGCCGCCGCATTGGCGTTCATTCAGGCCCACGAACGCCACGACCGGGGCTTTTTTGCCGGGTTTCTGGGGCCGGTCAACATTGGCGGGGCCAGCCAGTTGTTTGTGCATATCCGGTGTTTGTTGCTGGTCGGAAAAACCGCCACCCTCTACGCCGGGGCGGGCCTGACCGAAGATTCTGACCCGCAAAAAGAGTGGCTCGAAACCGAGATGAAATGCCAGACGTTGCTACGCGGCATCGGGGAAAAATGTGCATCGGCGTAGCCCCCGCCCTAAAGGGAGCCTTTCTTGCGCACATGTAGCTTCGCCAGAGGCGATTGACGCGCAAGCGGGCACCCTTCAGGGCGGGGGGCTACGGCCGATGCATATTTTTTTTCACCTACAACCACCAAAGCCGAAACAGGGTCATGCCGGGTACTTGCTCTCCGTATGAAACACGTCTTCTTCCTACTAGTCTGTTTACCAATGCTGTTGCGAGCGCAGGTGCCCACCGTAAGCATCGTAGCCAACAACCAAACCGGTGCTTCGTTTTGCCTGGCCATCACCTATCGGGCCACCGCCAACGTACCGGTGGCCCGCTACGACTGGTTCCACAGACCCGGAACATTCCTGGCCACCACCACCACCGGTACCTTTAGCCAGACCGTTTCGGCAGAGGCCACCGGGAGAGCCGACACCAAGGAGATTTTCGTGAAAATCACAACGCCCGACGGGCAGACGGCAATTTCTTTATGGACGTACTCCAACCTCTTCCTCAACGCCCGCCCGGTGGTTACGGCAGCCCGAAATGTGCTGTGCCCCGGCCAAACACTGACGCTGACCGTCAATTATGCCTTTCCGCAATTTCCGTTCCGGTGGGAGCGCGACGGAACCGCCGTGCCAGCCAACGACCGAACGCTGACCATCCGGGAGCCGGGCAGTTACCGGGCCGTGGCCTATGACCCCATCGGCTGTACGTATTCGTCCGAACCGTTTGCTGTCTTTCCGCCCGACGTGTCAACGGCTACGCTTACGGGCAATGCGCAACTTTGCCCCGGCCAGAACACCCTGCTGACGGTAAGCCCCGCGCCCATTCTTCGCTTCGAGTGGCTTCGTAACGACCTGATTTTGAGCGCACCCAGCCAGACTACGTTCTCTGCCAGCGAGCCAGGTACGTACCGCGCCCGCCTCACCGACCCCAACCAATGCACGGCCCTCACCAACGCCATTACCGTGACGCAAGCCACGGTCGTTCCGGTGAGTTTGGCCCCGTTGCCCCCGCTTTGCGCCGAAGCGGGGCTACTCGCAACGCTGGTGGGCAACCCGGCGGGCGGGCAGTTTAGCGGGCCGGGCATTCGGGGTAATCAGTTCACCCCGGCCATTGCCGGGGCGGGGCAGCACACCCTTACGTATTCGGTCAGCGGCGCGGCGGTTTGTCAGTCTGGCACGGCTACCCAAACGGCGGTGGTGTTGGCCGCGCCGGTGGTGGCCCTGCCCGCCTCGATTTTTATTCGGATGGGCGAAACCGCCGAGTTGGTTGGCCCCACCGGCCCCGGCTACACCTACGCCTGGACACCGGCCACGGGCCTCATCAACCCCACCGGGCAACGTACCGGAGCGCAACCCGCCGGGGCCACCACCTACACCCTGCGGGTGCGCAACGCGGCGGGCTGCACCGGGCGAGATACGGTGCGGGTGGTGCCGCGCCAACCCGTGTTTATTCCGAACGCATTCAGCCCCAACCGCGATGGGCTGAACGACACCTGGACCCTGACCGGAATCGAAAATTACCCCCAAGCCGATGTTACTATCTTCGACCGGTGGGGCGGCATCGTGTTTCATTCCGTGGGCTACGGCCAACCCTTCGACGGAACCCTTCAGCAGCAGGACATTTCGCCCGGCCTCTACACGTGGCGAGTGCAACTGGAACCCGACAATGTGGCCACCAGCACCACAGGGCGGCTTTTTCTGTTGCGCTGACCAGCCGGGTGTGTACCTGGAATGAACTTACTCCCGAACCAGGGCCACGCCGATCTGACACGACAGGCAACGTTTGGGTACACAAAATTCGTTGTGCAACTCAATGGCCCCCTGCGAATCGAAGGCATTTCGGACGCTCAGCCCCAGGCTATCCCAGAGGCGGGTGATGCGGTTGTCTTCGGCGGGCAGTTGTTCCAGTAAACTCACGGCCCGGTCGAGTAAATCGGGGCGAGCCTGGTGGGTGGCGTAGGCAGCCAACAGCGGCGCGGCCACGTTGAGCAACAGCCCCTGCGCGGTGGCTTCGCCCAGCGAGGCCGACACTTTGGCCGCTGCTTTGCCAAACCGGTAGTGCGTTTGCCAATAGGCCGAGGGTACCACCAACAGGCTTTTCACCAGTTCAGGTACGTTGTTCTGGCCTACCAACAGCGAAAACAAACTGCCGTGGGTATGCACCAGCCCCGCCAACTGCGCCAGCCGCATGGCGGGGAAACCGGCGGGGCGTAAGCGGCCCCATTTCCAGACCACCGGCGGCAACTGCCGGTCGGCAAGGGCGTATTTAGCGGCCAGAAACGCATACTCGCGCCGCAAGGTACCGGTATACTCATCGTCGGTTTCGGCTGGTTCGGGCAACAAACCGGCTACGCCAAAGAGAATACTTTCCAGTTGCAACAGGTTGTTGCGGTGTTTTTGAAGCACCCGCAACGGCACCATCCGGGCCAGTTGCTCCATGGGGTCGGCGTTGACTTTTGAGCCGAGGTAAGTGGCCAACAGGTGGTAGGTGGTTTCTTCCCAATCTTGCCCGCAGGCTTCATACACGGCTTTCACGGCGGTGGCTTTGCGTTCCAGGCGTTGCAGCAGGGCCGTGTCGAGCATGGCGGTCTGGCGCAGGGGTTTCACCAGCCGGAACTGCCCGGCGCACGGAATAGCATCAGTACCGGCCAGTAGCTCTTGGTAGCGGGCCACCAACGCCGCCGGGGCCAGCGGCCCCAGTGCCAGCGTGGGTAGGTACGTACCATTGGGGCGGGGCACAGCGCGGTCGTGGTGCCAGACAATGTGCAGAATCACGGTATCGTAGGCCGGGTCGCGCTGATGCCGGTGCGCCAGCCAGTCGGATGTTTTCACGTGCGCCTCCACGGTGCCTACCCACTCCACCCCCGCAATGCGCAGCCGGGCGGTCAGGAAATCCGGCCCGGCGTTGGCGTTTCGGTGGCCGGGGTGCAGCACCTCCACTGGCTCGCCGTCGGTGGTCAGCAATGCCTGCCCGGCCAGATACTGAAATTGCCAGATAAAATAAATCAGGTCTTCCGTCACGGCGGGGCGGGTGGCTAGGGTTTACGGCGTTTCAGGGCCAGGTCGTGGGCGGTGTCGTAGTAGGAACGCAGGTTAGTCCAGTCGAACACGTCGGAGATGCTCTCGACCCGGTTGCGCTGCTGAATCCGGTCACGCATGCTCATTCTGACGAATCGGTACAGAATATCGGCCAGTTGGTCGGCGGCTTCGTCAAACGTCTGGGTACGTCGGTTCACCACGTAAATGCCCCGGTTTTCGTAGTCGCGCATGATCTGCATAATAAAATCGCCGAACCCCGACTGGTCGCTGGTCACGGTGGGGATACCGCGCACCACGCACTCAAGCGGGGTGTAGCCCCAGGGTTCGTAGTAGCTGGGGAACACGCCCAGGTGGCACCCCCGCACAAACTGGCTGTAGTCGAGGCCAAAAAGCGGGTTTGTGGAGGCAATGAAATCGGGGTGATACACAATTTTCACCCGGTCATATTCATTGTTGACCAAATTGGCCTGCCGAATAAACCGCGTCATGTCGTCTTCTTCCAGCAAATCGTGGGTCACGAAGCGGGGCAGGTTTTTGGTTTTCCAACTCTGGATGGTTCGCCGCAACCGCAGCCGCCAATATTCGTCCACAAACGTGTTCAGGTCGGGCAGGTTGGCGGTTTGGCCCGATGCCGAAGCCAGAAACAGCCGGTCGCCCACTTGTTTTTCGATGGCCTCGCTCGTTTGCCGAATTTCATCCAGCAGGGCGCGGGTGTGCAACACCTCCGGGCTGATGGACCGGTAGGGTTGCTTCGTAACCATAAACATCACCACGGTGGTGTCCATTTTGGCCTCGCGCATCCGCCAGTTGAGGCGGGCCAGGGCTTCCAGGGTCAGGTCATAACCTTTGTTGGTGAACTCGAACCGGCCAGAGGTGAAAAAATACAGCGTCTTGTCAAGGTCGAAGGAGTAGTTCTGGAAGAAGTGGCCCATCACAAACTCGTGGATGCGCTCCTTGTATTTTACGTGCAGGTTCTGGAACTCGTGGGCGGCGGCAAAGCGGGTCACGTTCAGGCCGTTGGGCAACACCAGGTCGGGGTTTCGGCCCAGGAAAACGCCGCACTCCCGCGCCGTTACGTCGCTCACGGTGGTAAAGACGTGGCTGTTCAGGGCCGCCAGCCGCTCAATGGTGGCCTGGGCTTCGATGCCGTAATGGCGGGCTTCCTTCTGCCAGTCGAACGTATCCAGCCGGGCGTAGAACCCCGTTTCGTTTTGGGCCAAATACCGCCCCAGCATCGTGGCGTGGGTGGTGAAGGTGGTGGCCACCCGCACGTTGTCCAGCCGCAGATCGGGCACCCCCGACGCGGCCATCCACTCGTGGAAATGCGCAGCCAGGTCAATGCGCCGGGCGTGGTCTTCGGCCAGCAGCGTGACAAACACCCGCACCATTTCGCCGAAGGCCAGCGTTTGGTCTACCAGGTTTTCGACCCCCAGCGTGGGCAGTTTATGCCGTTCCCAGAGGCCCCCTTTCACCGCGTCGAGCTGGCCCATGAGGGGCTGAAAATCGAACAGCACCACTCGGGGCCGCCCCGTCACGAGCCAGTAGCCGTACTCGACGATGTAGCCCATTTGCCGCATTTTGCGCACCGTCTGGCCAATTTCGGTCTCGTCGGGGTCGGTGATGGGTTCAAATTCGGCAGCGGCTTTCTGAGCAAAATAGGGGCCGAGCACCACGTAGTTATCGTCCCACTTTTCGACCATTGCGGGTACTTTCGAGCGGATAACGGTGTAGATACCACCAACCTGGTTGCAGACTTCCCAGGCTATTTCGAGCAGGAGTTTGCGTTTTATCGTTGAGCCTAATCGTTCCACGGCGGGCGGGGGTTGTGGTTTTATGGGGGTACAAATTTCCCTGCTAAGTAAGCCATTTACGCCCACCAAACGAGGGCAGGGGCTAAGTTTTACCCCGAATACCGTAACTTACCTCCCCCTCTGAACACATGGCCCAGCACAACGACACCGGCAAACAGGGCGAAGCCGCCGCCAGACAGTATTTGCAGGACAACGGCTACCAGATTCTGGAAGCCAACTACCGCCACCAACACGCCGAAATTGACCTCATTGCCCAAAAAGGCAAAATGGTGATTTTTGTGGAAGTCAAAACCCGCACCAACCTCAGCTTCGGCGACCCGGAAACGTTTGTGTCCTACACCAAAGCCAACCTGGTCATGCGCGCCGCCGACCACTACATCTACGCCCGCGACTGGCACCACGATATCCGGTTCGACGTGGTGGCGGTGTCCATCACCCACCGGGGTGAGGTCATCATCAAACATATCGAAGATGCTTTTTCCTAGCCCACAGTCGGCTGGAAAACAGAAGCCCCGCACCAACGTACCTGGAAGGGGTAGGGTGGTGCGGGGCCTAAGCGGTGCGTTCAGCCTGTGCGGGGCGGCTTACAGCTTGAAGCGGTTGCCTTTTTTCTCGTCAGAAACGGTCAGTTTCCAGCGGCCTTTTGCCCGGCGGCGGGCCAATACGTTTTGCCCGTTGGTGGTGGCCATACGGTCGCGGAAGCCGTGCTTGTTGCGCCGCTTGCGGTTCGAAGGTTGGTATGTTCTTTTCATGCTATGCTTGTGACTGTGATGCCCGTTCCTGAATTGAGTCCGCAAAAATAGCAGAATCTTTCCGAACGGCAAAGCAGGTGCCGGAATGTTTCGGCGGGGCGTTGCCTGCCAGGGTAGAAACGCACCACTTACCTACTTTTTAGTACATTTGGCCTCTTCGCAACTCGTTTCAACCCAATCGATTATGAAAAAAACTGCCACTTCCGCCCTTGCCTTCCTCCTGCTGTCTGTTGCCGCCCTGGCACAACCCAAAACCGAAGGCGCAGGCCGCGATACCAGCCCGTTCGACCTTGATTTTCCGCTGATGCCTCTTGTAGTAGGGCTGGTGGTTGGTCTGATAATCGGCTATCTGCTGGGTTCACGCGCCAAAAAAGCGTGATCAACGCACGTGGTTGATGGTTACGAGCAACGGCACTACCCGTCCGCTGTAAGGCTTTCGCAGGAAAAAACCCATCTTCTTTTCCTTGTAACTAACCTGCCCGGCGGGTAGCAACGCATTGCCCATCGCCAGCCTCACGCGGGTGGGGAAGGTGCCCGTTTGGCTGTTAATTTTTCGAACGAACGCATCGATGGGCAGTTCCGTGGCCGAGAACAGGAACAGCGCGTATTCCCGCCCCGGCTTGCCCCGCAGCACCAACAGCGAATCGTTCGGCAACTCGATCTGCGTGTTGGGGCTGATGAGCGGCGAGAAACCCGGCTCCGGGAACAGCCGGGCAGCCACGGTGTCGGCGGCGGTGGCCGTGAGGAGGTACAGGTACGTTGGCTGCGACACGTTGGCCACAAATTTATACGGCGTACCCGTGCGCTGCGGCTCACGGATGGCGTAGACCGCCAGGCCGGAGGGGTCGGCCACGCGCCGGAACGGAACGGCCCCGCTGCCCACCAGTGCCCCCAACGAGAGGGTCAGATCTGCCGAAAGGGTAACACCCTGCCGGTTGTTGGCGGGTGGCCCGTAGGCCTGGTAGCCGTATTTGGTGAACCGGGCAAAATCGGGGTAAGTCATCCAGAAATAGCCGCCATCGCCCCAGGAACGGCCCCAGCTATTGATCAGCCGGAACGCACCCGTGCCAAAAAGCGCGTCGTCGTAGCCAACCACACACACGGCGTGGCCCGTGCTGAGCGCGGCGGCCTGTTGGGGTTGCCAGCGGCTGAAGCCCGTGCGGGCAGTGGCGTTCTCGCCCGGCGTAAACACCGACGCGAACGCCTGCAAACGCGGCACAAACGACCGGCTGAACGCCAGATTTTTCATGGACGACGTGGTTTGAATACCCACCACCACCGGCGAATTTTCTGACAGAGCTTTTTTTGTCGCATAAATTTTTTCGCCTTCCGAATCCGTAATGCCAAACAGCCGCACGTAGTCGAGCAGCCGGGAATTGGCTTGGGCGGGTATAGCGGTGGGCGGGCGGCAGTTAGGAAACGGAGCCGCCGCCAGGCTGGGCAAGCCGTGTTTTTTCACCCACTCCAGTGCCTGCCCCATGTCGATACCGTCGGCGCAGGTGCTGTCGGTGTTGTCTTTTACGGCATTATAAAGGTAGGCGGGCGAAAAACGGAGCCGATCAATTTGCTGCCGGTTGGCTTCGCCGCGCCCAATGGCCTCCAGCATCGTGCGCAGGTAATAGCCCACCGAAACGGCCACACACGTACCATCGCGGCCCTGATTAATTACCGTGGGAACGTACCTGGACAAGTCAACGCGGGGCGGCAACGGCTGAACGGCCTCGCCCGTTCGTTTTTGGGGCAACGCGGCGTAGCGGGCATCGTTGGGCCGGAGGCCCTGCGCACAAAGCCAGCCGGGCAGGAGTAGCAAAAAGAGGAGTCGGATCATGGCTAAATATGTTACGGGACAGACAACCAGCTTTCGCGAACAGCCAGACTACCAATGGGTTGCGTTCCGTTGCTGCTTGTTACTCCCACCACGTTCAGCCGCTCAACCGGGAAGGGTAATGCACTTTGGGGGCGGTCGATGAGCGGTTTTCTGAGTTGTTCCAGGTACGTTGCAAACGGATACGTACCTGCCCGGTCAGCGGCTTCGGTCTGCTCGAATTTATCGCCGATAAACCGCCGAACTGTCACCGGCGCATCGGGCCGGACGCTGGCCAAAAGCTGCTTACGAATACGGTTTCGGTCCAGTGAATCGGTGGTGGCAACAAAGGCGGTGAGCAGGCTGGTGAGGGTTTCGGCGGCAAACGGGTCCACTACCGTTGGGGCAACGGCGCGGCGCGGGCGGCGGCATGGCGTAGTTTCCAGCACGGGCTTTTGCCGCAGCGGCACGGTAGCCAGCAACGTACCAGACTGCGTTTCGGTCAGGTCGCGAAACTGTTGGAACGACACCGCCGAGAGGTTGTCGGGGCGGGTGCTTATCAGCAGGGTTTGCAACGCTTTATGTACCGAATTGGTGAACACCGACCCCTCCGTTTCGCTGTTGGCCCACGAGGGCAACAGCGGTAGCGCACTGCCCAGTTTTACCACCCCGCAACTGCCCAGAAACAACCGCTGAATGACCTTTTTTCGGAGATCATACATTTTACCGATTGAGGCATCCAACGTGCCGCTCCGCACCAGTTGGGCACTGCAATCGGCAATGACCAAGCTGAGACGGACGTTACGGGCGGTGAGCCATTTTTCTACTTCGCTCACCGGCAACCCCGACCCAACCACGTCCGCAAGCCGCCAGTTGGCAAAATTGCTGTGGGCCGGGGCCGACACCAGGCCGAAACCCGAATAATAGAGCACAATGATGTCGTTGGGCTTGGTCTTCAGCGCGGCAATGGTTTGCCGGAGGGCCGTGCTGGTGAAGGTCGTTTTCGGAATGCGCCGGATGGTCATGGGGTAATTCAGGCCCCAGGCTACCGTTCGCACAAATTGCGTCATGAGCGTATCATTCCGTAGGTTAACCAATCCGTAGGCCACACTACCTTGCTCGCAGGCGTAGATAACGTGTAGCCGTTGCGCCGTTAATTGGCCACTATGAACAATCAGAACGAGAAGAAAACCGATAATACGCATACATAGAGTGGCCTGATTGTCAACAAATATAACCTGAACACCAGTATGCCCCCCGTCCGGTCTACATTTGTTACCAAACTCGTTGCCCTGCCATGAAAGCCATCCTGACGTACCTGCTTTTCGGCTTATGCTGGTGCCACGCGCTGGCCCAACAACCCCTGCCCGACAGTTTGCAACGTCGGCTCACCCAGCCCCTGCCCGACACCGTGCGGGTGCTGCTGCTCGATCAGTTGGCCCGGTCGCTGATGTATGCCAAACCGTTTGCGGCCATGCAATATGCGCAGGACGGCCTGGCCTTGGCCACCCGCACGGGCTACCGCCACGGCGAAGCGCGGGTGCTGAACCGGATTGGCACGATCTTCCGGCTCACGGGCAACTACGACCGCTCGCTCGAAGCCCACCTCTCGTCGGTCGGTGTGGCCTCGGCCACGCACGACCTCGACGCGCTGGCACGTACCTACAACAACCTCGGTAATTTGTATGTGGAACAAAACAACTGGCCCAAAGCCATCGACTATTTCCAGAAGGCCCGCCGCCTGGCTATTCAACTGGGCGACAGCGTATTGCAGCAAACCGTGCTCCTGAATCTGGGCTTCAATTACGCCTCCAAAAACCAGTTGGATTCGGCCCTGACCTACACCCAAACGGCCTATGCCCTGGCTCTTCGGCTGAAAAACCCCGATTTGCAGACCGAACTGCTCAACCTGGGCAACGTCAACAAGCAACTGGGTGAGTACCGGCAAGCGCTGGTGTATTACCGAAAAAGCATTCCCCACGGCCTGGCCCTCAACAACGGGCGTGTGCTGAGCCAGACCTATTTCGAGATGGCCAATGTATTTCGGCAACAAAATCAGCCCGATTCGGCCATTTTCTACGCCAAAAAGGCACTGGCGGTGGCCCAAGCCAGCAACTTACCGCTCAATACCATCTACGCCGGCAAACTGCTCACTAACCTCTACGAACCCGCCAACCCCCGGCAGGCACTGGCCTACACGCGCCTGGCGGCGGTGGCCAAAGACAGTTTGATCAACAGCGAAAAAGCCAAAAATTTTCAGAACATCGAATTCAACGAACGGATGCGTTCGGTAGACGTGCAACGGCTGGAAGAGGCCCACCAAACCCGGATGCTGCTGTATGGGCTGGGGGGTGGGATCTGCGCGTTCATGCTCGTTGCGCTGGTTTTGTACCGAAACAACCGCAACAAGCAACGGGCTAACCGCCTCTTACAAGCGCAGGGAACCGAACTTGACACCCAACGGCGCAAAGCCGAAACCGCCCTTACTGACCTGAAAGCCACCCAGGCGCAACTGATTCAGCAGGAAAAATTGGCCAGCCTGGGCGAACTGACAGCGGGCATTGCCCACGAAATTCAGAACCCCCTAAACTTCGTCAAAAACTTCTCGGAGGTGTCGGTCGAACTGCTCAACGAACTGGGACAGGAGCGGTCAAAAGGAACCGACCGCGACCAGGCCCTGGAGGCCGACCTGCTGAGCGACCTGAGCCAAAACCTGCAAAAAATTGGCCAGCACGGGCAGCGGGCCAGCAGCATTGTGCGCGGCATGCTGGAACACACCCGCGCCAGCACCGGCCACCGCGAACCCACCGACCTCAACGCCCTAACCGACGAATGCCTGCGACTGGCTTATCACGGCCATCAGGCCAAAGCCAAACCCGGTTCCACGGGGCACAACGCAACCCTCCAGACCAATTTCGATACGTACCTGGGCCTGGTCAACGTGGTGCCGCAGGATGTGGGGCGGGTGCTGCTGAACCTGTACACGAACGCCTTCTACGCCGTGCAGGAGCGAGCAAACAGCCCCCAACCGCCAAACGGTGTGCCCTACCAGCCTACCGTCACGGTCAGTACGTACCAGGAAGCGGGGCAGGCCGTGGTTTGCGTTCGGGACAATGGCATGGGTATGACAGATGCGGTGATGGCCAAGATTTTCCAACCCTTTTTCACCACCAAACCCACCGGCGAAGGCACCGGCCTGGGTCTGAGCCTGGCCTACGACATCATCACCAAAGGCCACGGCGGCACCCTCAGCGTAGCCAGCCGCGAAGGCGAAGGCTCCACGTTCACAATCCGGTTGGCGGTGGGGTGAGTTACGGATTAAACACCGAACTCTGCCAAACGGGGTTATTTTTGCGCCCAATTCATCCTGCATCTGTACACCTTCAGTTACCCCATGTTTAAACGAACCAAAATTGTGGCCACCGTTGGCCCGGCCTCCGAAACCAAAGAACAACTGCTGGCCCTGGCCCACGCGGGGGTCAACGTGTTCCGGCTGAATTTCTCGCACGGCACCCACGAAGATCACCTCGTTCGGCTGACTCGTATTCGGGAAATCAACGCCGAATACCACCTGAATCTGTGCGTGTTGCAGGATCTGCAAGGCCCCAAAATCAGGATTGGCGCGGTGGAAGACCCCAAAAACGGCGTGCTGCTCATTGCCGGGCAACAATTGGTGTTTACCAACGACGAAATGATTGGCACGGCCAACCGCGTCAGCACGCCCTACAAAGGCATGTACCGCGATGTGCGCCCCGGCGAGCGAATTCTGCTCGACGATGGTAAACTGGAGGTGAAAGTGGTGGGCGTAGACGGCACCGACGTGGTGACGGAAGTGGTGTATGGCGGGCCGATGAAGTCGAAAAAAGGCGTGAACCTGCCCAACACGAAGGTATCCATGCCCTCGGTGACAGACAAAGACTGGGCCGACCTCGATTTTGGGCTGGCGCACGACGTAGAATGGATTGCCCTCTCGTTTGTGCGGGAAGCGCAGGAAATTCTGGAGATAAAAGACTACATCAAATCGAAAGGGCGGCTGGCCCGCGTGGTGGCCAAAATCGAGAAACCTGAAGCCATCACCAACATCGACTCGATCATCGAAGCCACCGATGCCATCATGGTGGCGCGGGGCGACCTGGGCGTGGAACTGCCCGCCGAAGAGGTGCCGATGATCCAGAAGATGCTGGTCGAAAAGTGTAACCGGGCGGGCAAGCCCGTCATTGTGGCTACCCAAATGCTGGAAAGCATGATTGATGCCCCCCGCCCCACCCGCGCCGAAATCAACGACGTGGCCAACTCAGTCATGGACGGGGCCGACGCGGTGATGCTCTCTGCCGAGACCGCGTCGGGCAGCTACCCCATCCTGGCCGTGGAAAACATGACGGCCACCATTCGAAACGTGGAAGCCAACACCGACAAGATTTATTCCAAATACCACACGCAGGTAAACGACCACCCCGGCACCAACTACCTCAACGACAACGTGGTGATGAGTGCCTGCCGCCTGGCCCGCGACACCAACGCCCGCGCCATCATCGGCATCACCACGTCGGGCTACACCGCCGTGCGCCTGAGCCACCACCGCCCAAAAGCCAGTATCTTTATTTTTTCGCCCGATGCCCGGCTGCGCAACGTACTTGGCCTCTACTGGGGTGTACAAGTCATTCCCTTCGATCCCAAAACCGAGCTTACCGCCGACCAAACCGTGGAAGATATCAAGCAAACCCTGGTGGCGCGGGGCGAACTGGAGCCGGGCGATATCTTCGTCAACACGCTCAGTATGCCCCTCTCGCAGCAACGCAAAACCAACACCGTGAAGCTGAGTGTGGTGGAGTAACTTGCCCGTACTATCATAAAAGGGACGTACCTGCGCAGGTACGTCCCTTTTCGTTGCACAACCGGTTGATACACAAATGGTTACAAACCCCCCTGCCCCCCTGCTGCTTGGCGTTGACATTGGCACCACCAACCTGAAACTGCTGGCCATGCACGCCGATACGCTGGCCATTGTAGCGCAGGTGACGAAACCGGTGGAAACCTTTTCACCAAAACCTAACTACGCCGAGCAAAACCCGGAGGCCATTTGGCACCTGCTGCTGGCGGGTCTGAGCGAGCTTCAGCCCCTTCTGGCCAACGCGGGCGGGGCTATCCACGCGCTTTGTTTCAGTACCGCCATGCACAGCTTGCTGGCCGTTGACGAAGCGGAAAAACCCCTCACCAACGCCCTGATCTGGGCCGACAACCGGGCCACAGAACAGGCCACCACGCTGAAAAAAAACCACGGCGACCTCTACAAAACCATTGGCGTACCCCTCCACCCCATGCTGCCGCTGTGCAAACTGGCGTGGTTTGCCCGCCACGAGCCGCGCCTCTTAAAACGCGCCGCCCGCTGGATTTCCATCAAAGAATTTATCTGGCATAAACTGACCGGCCACCACGAAGTTGACTACTCGATGGCCGCCGCCACCGGCCTGTTCGACAGCCAGACACGTACCTGGCACCCGCCCGCGCTGGCGTTGGCCGGGGTTCGGGCCGAACAACTTAGCCGCCCCGTTGGCACCACATGTACACGTATCGGTGCGGGACCTCCCCTGCCCGGCCTTTCGGCAGAAACGTGGCTGGTAATTGGCGCGTCAGACGGATGTTTGGCCAACCTGGGGGCGGGGGGCATGGCACCGGGCATCACCACCATCACCATTGGCACCAGCGGAGCCGTGCGCCGCACCAACCCCCGCCCCATCCGCGACAGCCAAAGCCGCCTGTTTTCGTACCCGCTTTTTTTGGCCGAAAAAACAACCGGACAACACATACCTAACTGGCAATCAGACCAGTATGTGGTAGGTGGGCCATCGAACAACGGAGGAAATGTGCTGGACTGGCTGGCCGAAAAAATAGTCAAAACCGACGTACCTGCCGTGCTTACCGCCGCCGCCACGGTGCCGCCCGGTGCCGAGGGGCTGCTGTTTCGGCCCTACCTCCACGGCGAACGGGCACCCCTTTGGGATGCCACCGTGCGGGGCAGCTACCACCACCTCGACCACCGCCACACGCAGGCGCACCTGATTCGGGCGGCACTGGAAGGGGTGCTGTTTAACCTCCGCACCATCGATTTATTGCTGGCCCGCCACACCGGCCCCACCCGCCTTATCCACGCCAACGGCGGCTTCGCCCGCTCTGACTTTTGGGTACAGATGCTGGCCGATATGTTCGGGGTGCCGGTGCGGCTCAACGCCAGCAGCGAGAGCAGTGCCATTGGGGCGGTGCTGCTGGCCCGCTATGCCCTTCAGAATTTGCGGGCCAACCCCGTATCTTTAGCCGAGCTTTCGGGTCAAGTAACGTTCGACAATACCGTTCAACCCAACTCGGCAGCCCACCGAACGTACCTGGCGGCGTACAAACAGTTTGCGGCCCTGTGCCCCCCGCCCTAAAGGGAGCCTTGCTTGCGTGAAAGCCTACTCTAGCGCAAGCAAGGCTCCCTTTAGGGCGGGACGGTCCGCCGCTGCGGGGCTACGCCGAAAACTTCTAAAAACACCCTATGGATTTTTTGACAACACTTCTTTTATTGGCTACCGGCCTGGCGGGCGGCGTGGGGATCGCGTCGTTGCTTCGGAAGAAAAAAGATAACCCCGTTACCGACGTTCGGCGCGAATCGACGTTACTGTTGGAACGGATCGAGAAAGTATTCAAAGTGGTAATGGCCGAAGGGTATTTTTCGGAAATCTACAATTATCAGGATCAGAAGAAATTTCTGTACGTCTTCAACGACCCTAAAAAGGCCATGATTATTGCCAAATCGAAGGTGCTGGTCGGGTTCGATTTTCAGAAAGTACGGTTTCAATTACCGTCCGAAACGGGAAGCGGTCCCAGCAGGAAAACGTTAGTGGTGGAAGCCTTCCCCGAACCGGAAATCCTCTCGATTGATACGGATTACAAGTTCTACGATATCCAGTCGGGCATTCTTAACCACTTCGACAGCGAAACGTACACCAGCATTCTGGACGATGCCAAACAGGCTATGCAGACCCGCGCCATGCAAAGCGATTTGCCCCGGATTGCCAACAATCAGATTCAGTACATGATGTTCCAACTGGCCAGCAGCATGGGCTGGGCCTTGCAACTGCCCGAACCCGACCAACGCAAAATCGAAGCCCTCGACACGGGGGCCAACCTCTTGCCGCCCCCCGCCGCCGAATGAACCGGCTGGCCCTGACGTACCTGGCCGTTGGCGGGGCGTTGGCGGCTTGCCAACCCACCGAACGGGCACAAACGACCCCGCCAACGCTGGCATTTTACCACTGGAAAACCACTTTCGCCCCCACCCCCACCGACCGCGCCGCGCTGGATTCGCTGGGTGCGAAAACGCTGTATATCCGGTTTTTCGATGTGGATTGGA
The DNA here is from genome assembly GCA_043763995.1 of Fibrella sp. GTDB lineage: Bacteria > Bacteroidota > Bacteroidia > Cytophagales > Spirosomataceae > Fibrella. The sequence goes on along the minus strand of JAYUKZ010000401.1, from coordinate 8,630 downwards.
ATACCGCTACCCACGCGCCTGTACCCAAAGCGGGGGTTATCTTCCGGCAGCCGCCGGGAAACATCCGGGTGGTGCCCGTGGTGTATATCACCAACCAAACCATGGCGTTTTTGCGGCCCAACAACGTACCTGACCTGGCCCGTCAGATGGTCAGAAAATTAATCGAACTAGCTGATAAACAACAGATTATTCTCTCCAAAATTCAGCTCGACTGCGACTGGACCCGCACCACCCGGCACACGTATTTTGCCTTGTTGCGGGCTGTTGGGCAACAGGCCCGCGTGCCGCTTTCGGCCACCATCCGGCTGCATCAGGTCAAGTTTGCGGGGCAAACGGGGGTGCCGCCCGTACAGCGCGGAATGCTGATGGCCTACAACACCGGCGACTGGAAACAGCCTACCACCCGCAACTCGATTCTGGATTTGCGCGACCTAACCGCCTACGCCCACTACCTGCCCGGCTACCCCCTCCCGCTCGACGTGGCCTTACCCCTCTTCCGGTGGACGGTGGCCTACCGAAACAACCGGTTTCTGGCCCTGCTCAACAACGTGGACAACAGGGCGTTGCGGGGAAAAATTAACCTGCAACCCCAGATTGACAGCACCCGATTTGTGGTCTTGACCGATACGCTCCTCAACGGCGTGGCCCTGCGCCGGGGGGATTTGCTGCGTACCGAAGCCATTTCGGCCCAAACCCTGCGCCAAACAACCCGCTTACTTTTAAGCCAGCTTCCCGATCAAAAACGTACATTTACGCTCTACCACCTCGATTCCACCCTTCTCCACTCCTACCGTTATGCCGACCTTTACCCGCCGCGCCGCCCGTAGGCCACTCCTGCTGTTGGCCATTCTCGTGGGTTTCGCCTGTGGCCCCGGTGCCAACGAAATGGGCGAATTTTTTAGCCTCTTTCAGCCCGAAGCCGCCACCCATTCCGCCGCCGACAGCCCCTATTTTTTCTCGCCCATGCTCTACAACGATACCTTCGGCATGGGGGGAGAAACCGCCATCAACGACTCGACCGACCGGGTGCTGAACGCCAACGCCTGGGCCACGTACCTGGACGAAAAGGTGTCTTTGTCGCTGATAAACAAGGTGTTAACCGACACGTCGGCGAACAGTAGCGTGGCAGATGACGTGGCCGAAACCAACCCGGCAGCGGCAACGTACCTGCGTTTTGCGGCGCAGGCCGAACGCGCTGCGGCCCACGGCGACCTCTGGGAAGATGTTGTGGCCGACACCGCCGCGCTGCTCCGGCTGGCCACCACCGCCCGCATCAGTGCCACCGCCCAAACCGACCCGTTTCTGCGCGAACGCTACGGGTTTCAGGCCGTGAAACTGGCCGACGAAGCGGGGGACTGGGCCAACAGCCGCACGGCTTACGAGCAGTTGATTGACCCGCTGCCCAAACCCTCGTTCATCAGCGACTGGGCGCGGTGCCGCTACGCCGGGGCGTTGGTTTCGCTGGGCCAACGCGACCGGGCTTTGCTGGCGTTTGCGCAGGTGTTTGCCCGCTGCCCCAGCCGCCGCCTTGCCGCCGAGCGGAGCGTTCGGCACCAGCAATTGCGCTACTCAGACGCGGCACTGGCTCTGGCCAAAACCGATGCCGACCGGGCGGCGGTGCTGGCCATCTGCGCCGTGCAGCCCAAGCAGGATGCCTTGCCGTTACTGAAAAAAATGGTGACGCTCGACCCTAAAAACCCGCTGTTGGAACTGGTTTTGGCGCGGGAAATAAACCGCAACGAATACTTTCTTTCGGCCAATGAATTCCCCGGCTTTGTGGGCGAAGATGCCACCCGCGCCGACTCGCTGGCCTTTGAAAAACGCCGCACCAACGTACCGGATTACTACCGGCAACTGCTGGCCTTTTCGCTGGAAACCGCCCAAAACAAGGCCCTGCCCAACCCCGCTTTTTACCGCACCGCCGCCGCCTACCTCCAATACCTGAACGCCGACTATGTTTCGGCAGAGAAAAATCTGGAACAAGCCAACGCGCAAAACCCGGCCAACACCCGGCTGGTGCAGCAAATAGCCCTGCAACAATTACTCTTACTGGCGGCACAGCCCGGCCCGCCCGATGCCGCCACCGAAACCCGCCTCATCAGCTACCTGATCCAGTTTAGCCAACCCAACGACCTGGAGAGCCGCTACAGCGACGGGCATAATTTCCGGTTTACGAGTGCCCTTCAGGCCGTGGGTTCGCAACTGGCCAACCGATACCTGAGCGGTGCTGCCCCCACCCGACCTACGCCAACGGGTTGGCTGGCCGGGTGCCAGTCGCCCAAAACGCCGCCCGGTGGTGCGGCAGTTACAGATGCTGCCGGGCCGCAGCAGGCCAAAGCGTTTCTGATGCGGCTGCTGAGCGCGGGGCAGTCGGTCAACACTAGTTTTGGCGACGTGGCCCGCCTGACGCTGGAGGACACCACGACCGTGGAAACCGCCCAACACCTGGTCACGTACCTGGCCAACCCCACGGGCGAGTTCGATGAGCGGCTGGTGAAACTGGTGGGTATGGATGCCGCCACGGCCAACCAACTGCTGGGTCGGCGAGCCATATCGGCGGGGCAGTATGCGCTGGCGGCCACGGCCTTCGGCGAAGTACCGTCTGGCATTTGGCAGGAGGAAGCCTTCCGCGAGGCCACCAAAATTGACCCCTTCAGCGTGAATATGCCTGGCGAGGGCAAACCAAAAAACCCCTACTCACCCGGCCAGTTCGCTACCCAACTGGCCGACCTAATGAAGCAATCGGCTACCGAAAAGAACGACGATAAAGCCGCCGAAGCCCTGTACCGGCTGGGGTGCGGAGCCTTCAACCTGACCTACTACGGCAACGCCTGGCTACTGGCCCACCGGCAGCGGAGCTATTTCGAACCCAACGCCTACGCCCTGCCGCAGACCAGGCCGCTCAACCGCTTCCTGACAGACCCGTATTACGTGCTCACCACCGCCCGCGACTACTTTGCGCAAGCCGCCAAACGGGCCGTCACCCCCGAACTGATTGCCAAAGCCACCTACATGGCCGCCCGCTGCGAAAGCCACGCCCTGGACACCCGCCGCACCATCGAAACAGCTCGGCTGGGCGGCTACGTAGGCGACGACGATGCCGCTTTCGACCAAAAAATGGCCAAAATTGCCGCCGATGCCGATTACAGCACGTACCTGAACCAGTACCGCCAACAAAACCGCAATACGGCCTTTGCCCAACAGATGCAAACCCGCTGCGCCCTCTACCGCGACATTGTGGGTGAATAAGGCAGTGCAGTCGGGTCCCCTGACCCGACTGCTTTTGGGTCCCCCGACCCAGGCCGAGAGTACACAACTGCCGTAGGCGAATTTAATCCGACTGACCTTCTCGCCTTCGGCGGTTGTCGTTGCCCGGCCTGGGTCGGGGGACCCATTGGCTGGCAGGTTAGGAACCTGCCAGCACCGGCCTACTCAACTCCCAGCAGGCCCCCGGCGAGGTGATAGATGGTTTTTTGGGAGAATTCGGGGTGGCGGAGCAGGTCTTTGGCCGCCACCCGGCTGCGGGTGCCGTTGCTGCAAAGAAGTAAGATTGGGTCATGCGAAAGCAGTTCGGCGCGGCGGGCGCGGAGGTCGGGCAGAGGCAGGTTCAGCCCGCCGAGGTTGAACTCGTCATATTCCCATTCGTCGCGCACATCCACCACCACCGCGCCGGGCTGTTGGCGTAGGGTCTCCAGCGTGGGCAGGTCGATGTCAGTGTAGGTCATTCGGTTGGTGTATAACCGGGTTGGCTTGGGATGGGTTTCCGGGCAACCGCCTCTACCCAGACGCGAAGTATGCTGTACGTTGTAAAGTTGTGTACTCATCAGACGACACCAAGTTTCTGGTGTTATCCTGTAAAAACGCTCAGTGATTCAATGCGACTGGCTGATAAATGAGCCGCTGACAGACACTTGACCACCTTGTAATCCGACAATACTTCCCATTGGCTGCCATCAGCCAATAACCGAAGTTGAACCCACTGATGCTTGTAGCCATGACCCACGCTGAAGACTTGTCCAAAATGAGTTACCTGACCACTTTTGGATACCCTTCGGGTGTAGAGTTTAGCGGACACAAACTTATATACCCGATGCACCGCCAAATCGCTCGCGCTGTACTCCCGACGACTGACCGACAGCGCCCCAAAAGCCGCCAGCCGGGTTTGTCCCTGCAAACGTCGGACAGGATACTGCTCCCGTTGCAACACCACAGCCGCATCAAGCCGACTTTGCAAATCTGCATAGTTGCCGGCTTTGCTGATTTCGGCCCAGCGGCTGGTGGTGGCCTGCATCTTTTCCACCCGAGCGTTTTGTTGGGGGCAAGCAGGCTTGTTCCAAATCATATCAATGTCAATACCAATCAACCAAAGGGCCAGCATGGGCGGAGCGAGCCGGTCGGGTGTACCCAGGGGGGCACCGTTGTCAACCCGCATTGCGCCGGGTTTGCCCCATCGTAAAAAGTGCGTAATGAGTCGGTGACGAATCTCGTCAAGCGGCACCTGACTGATTCGTTTGTGGGGGGAAAACCAGCGCCTCCAAACCGGCTCCGCTGTGTTCATCGGTAATCGTGAGGTAACAGGCCGGGCTACCGTCGGTCAATGTCAGGTTCTCTTTTGCGTCCACCTGCCAGATATTATGGACTGCTTTTGCCTGACCGATGGTGGGTTGAGCCAGATGCTGGCGGGGTTTGGTCAAGTGCTGCTGGCGGAACCATCGTTGTAGGGTTCTAACCGATGGGGTGAGTTGGGGGCCATATCGGTCCAGGAGTTTGAGGTGAATCAGGGGGGCACCCCAAGTGGGATGGCCTCGTTTTAGCCATCGGCTGGCCCGGAAGCTGAGATTGTTTGTGGTGATCTGTTTTGGGCCGCAGTTGGCATAAGCGACCGTGAGGTTGCCTACTTTTTTATAACGAGCCGACAGGCTTTTGACCGTCGATAGGGTAATGTTGAGTTCTTGACTGATGGTTGCCAGTGTTTTGCCCTGCTTTTTAAAGGCGATGAGTTGTTCTCGTTGACCAATTTCGATAGCGCGTCCCATGGTGTATCTACGGTTGTTAGTGGTCAAAAGTAAGGAACTTGGTGACGGGTTTATAGTACACAACTTTACAACGTACAGCATGTATCGCGTCTGGGTACATGGCGATAGCTGGGTAAAGGCGGGCAGGGCAGTTGGCCGGAAACAGACCGTTGCGTAGCTTGCACAGACCATTTCCGCCCCGCTATCTTTCCCCCATGAAATCACCGGCTTTTCTGCGCCACCCCACGGCATTTGTTCTTTTTGGGGCCACCGCCGCCTTTTGCACGTATACCTGCATGTACGCCTTTCGGAAAGGCATCACCGCCGTTACGTTCGAGGGGCTGGTCTACGCGGGTATCAGCTATAAAATCTGGCTCGTGCTGGCGCAAGTATTCGGCTACGCGCTTTCTAAACTTATTGGCGTGAAAGTGGTGTCTGAGATGCCGCCCGGTCGGCGGGTCATCAGCATTTTAGGGTTCATTGCCGTGGCCGAACTGGCGTTGCTGGGCTTCGCGCTGGTGCCCGCCCCCTGGAACATCGGGTTCCTATTTCTGAACGGCCTGCCGCTGGGTATGGTCTACGGCGTGGTGCTGAGCTTTCTGGAAGGCAGGAGACAGACAGACGCGCTGGTGGCGGGCCTCACGGCCTCGTTTATTTTCGCGTCGGGCTTCGTTAAGACCGTGGCCCTTACCCTGCGCCGCGACTGGGGCGTGAGCGAATACTGGCTCCCACTCACTACCGGCCTGCTGTTTGTGCTGCCCATGCTGGTGTCGCTCTACGCCCTCTCGCTGCTGCCCCCGCCCACGCCCGACGACCACGCCCTGCGCACCGAACGCAAGCCCATGAACGCCGCTGACCGCCGGGCGTTTGTACGCAAATTTGCCACGGGGCTGGTGCCGTTTATTGCCTCATACGTACTCCTGACCGCTTTTCGCGACTTCCGGGACAATTTCGGGCCGGAGATCATCAAGTCGTTGGGGATTACCGACCCGGCGGTGTTTACCCAGACCGAGACCGTGGTGGCGGTGGGTATTCTGGCACTGATGGGCAGTTTGCAACTCATCAAAAACAACGTGCTGGCGTTCCGGCTCATTAACCTTGTGATGGTGCTTTCGGTGGCATTGGTGGGGCTGAGCACCTGGCTGTTTCAGCGGGGAGTGCTACCACCGGGGGTATGGTATACGCTGGTGGGGCTGGGCCTCTACGGGGCCTACGTACCTTGTAACGGGCTGTATTTTGAGCGATTTGTGGCCTCGTTCAGGTACGTTAGCACCGTCAGTTTTGTGGTCACGCTGGCCGACTGGTACGGCTACATGGGCAGCGTGGCGGTGCTGCTCTACAAAAATTTCGGCCAAAGCAGCAGTAGCTACCTCGACTTCTTTATCAACGGGGCCTACATCATCGCCCTGGCCTATGCCCTGCTCATCGCCGTTTCGTACCGGTCATTCTGGCTACTGGGGCGGCAAACGGCTGGACTTAACGGCATGGCAGGGGCAACAACGCCCGGAAACTCCTGATCTAACCTATGGGGGCATTCCGTTGCGTTCTACAACGACACAATTTGGCAGGGCGTAAAGCAAAATCACTGGTTGGAACCGTGTATTAGCCCCATTTTACGCCGTAAGAAATTTATGGTCAGGTACGTATCCGTTTGATAACGGGACGGACATACTGAGGAAACAGGAGCGAAATAGTTTTGTGTCGAGATAAACATATCCCCAACGCCATGAACAGACGCATACCCAGACTATTTCCCAAACTACTGACAATCAGTTTACTGCTGTTTGGCTTGTGTGGGCAACTAATGGCCCAGACCACCATCACGGGCAAGCTTACCGCCGCCGACGATCAGCAGCCACTGCCCGGCGTGTCCATCATCATCAAGGGAACCAACGCCGGCACCACCACCCGCGCCGACGGGACATACACCCTGACCGTACCTGGCCCAACCAGCACCCTGACCTACTCGTTTATCGGGTACGTATCGCAGGAAATACTGGTTGGCAACCAGACTACCATTAACATTACCCTAAAAGGCGACGCGCTGGCTCTGGACGAAGTAGTGGTGACGGCCCTAGGTATCAGCCGCGAGAAAAAATCCCTCGGCTACGCCACGCAGGAGGTGCAGGGTGCCGCCCTTACCATTGCCCGCGAAACCAACGTGACCAACCAACTGGCGGGCAAGGTGGCGGGCGTTACGGTGGTGGGTAGCCCGTCGGGCATTGGCGGCTCGGCGCGGGTTACCATTCGGGGCGAACGGTCGGTTGATCTCAACAAAAACCAGCCGCTCTACGTCATCGACGGCGTACCGATTTCCAACGGCTTCACGGGCGGGTCGGGGCGGGGCAACCTGGAAGTTGACTTCGGCAACGGGGCCAGTTTCATTAACCCCGACGATATTGAGAGCATCAACGTGCTGAAAGGCGGCGCGGCCTCGGCCCTGTATGGGGCGCGGGCGGCCAACGGCGTTATTGTGATTAAAACCAAATCGGGGCGCGGCAACAAGGGCATCGGGGTGGAAATAAACACCAATCAAACCGTGGAAACACCATTGAAACTGCCTGATTACCAAACCGTTTATGGGCAAGGCAACGCCAACAACGGCCCGTTTGCCTATGTGAACGGGGCGGGCGCGGGCCTGACTGACGGTACCGACGAAGCCTGGGGACCGGCGTTTGCCCAGCAGCCCAGCAGCTCGACCCTTACGTTTCCGCGCCTGTTTCCGCAATACGACTCGCCGCGCACCCTCAACGGCCAGCCCATTCCGTTTCGGGGCGGCGACCTCAACGCCCCGGCGGGTAGCGTGATTACGCCCACCATTTGGGCACCGGAAACCAACAACCTGGCCAAATTTCTGCAAACGGGACGTACCAGCACCACCAACGTGGCCGTGACGGGCAGCAACGACGCGGGCAACTTCCGGCTGGCGCACACGTTGCTCGACCAAACCGGCATTGTGCCCAACACCGACCTGAAACGCTACACCACCTCGCTCAGTGGTGGGTATAATTTCACGCCGCAGTTTTCGGCCAATGCCTACGTGAGCTACATCAAGGGCGAAAGCGGCAACCGCCCGTCTATCAGCTACGGCACCGAGAGCATCATGTACCTGTTCAACTGCTGGTTGCCGCCCTCGGTGCAACTGGAGCCGATGAAAGACTACTGGATGCGCGGCCTGGAAAACCGGCAACAGTACGGCTGGAACTATAATTACCACGACAACCCGTATTTCACGGTCTACGAAAACACCAACGGCCAACTTTACGACCGGCTCATCGGCAACGTGTCGCTCCGCTACGCGCTTACGCCCTGGCTGAGTGTGCAGGGCCGAACCGCCACTGATTACACCAGCGAAAAGCGCGCATACCGGCGGGCGTTCAGCACCCAGCGGTTCCCGTTCGGGCAGTTCCGCGACACCCGCATCATTACCGAAGAGCGAAACACGGATTTTCTTTTTTCGGCCAACAAAGAGTTCAACCAAAACTGGACCGTGTCAGGTACGTTGGGCGGCAACCAGCTTCGGCAAAAATCAGATTTTCTGGAAACCAACGCCGGTCAGCTTAACCTGCCGGGTATTTACAACCTGACCAACTCGCGGATACCCCTCCAGACCTC
>JAYUKZ010000400.1:0-1791 GCA_043763995.1 Fibrella sp. | reverse complement strand
CCCCGGAACCAACGGAGAACGTACCTGACCCCAATTTTCAGTTCGAGTCACTATCGGTTCAGGGGCTGGATTTTCGGTTTCCGGGGCGGGCGTTGTTGCTCGAAAGTGCGTCGTTGATGGTGCGCCGGGGCGAGTGGGTCACGTTACTGGGCGAAAGTGGGAGCGGCAAAAGTACCCTGTTACAGATGTTGCAGCGTTTCTACCCGCCCGAAAACGGCGAACTGCTCGTGAACGGGCATGATTGGCAGCAGATCGACACATCCACCTGGCGGAAGGCATTGGGCGTGGTGCCGCAACAGATCAAGCTCTTCTCAGGTACGTTGCTCGACAATATCTGCCTGAGCCACACTGCCGACGAAGCCGAAGCCATCGTTGGGTTTTGCCGCGAGTACGGTTTTGCGCCTTATTTCGAGCAATTTCCGCAGAGCTACCTGACTATTTTGGGCGAAGACGGTGTAAACCTATCCGGTGGGCAACGCCAGTTGGTTGCCCTGGCAAGAGCCTTATACCAACGCCCGCAACTGCTCCTCCTCGATGAGCCAACCGCCGCCATGGATGGGCACACCGAGCAGTTTGTGCTGGATTTGCTCAGGCAGTTACAGCCTCAGGTTGCCATCTTGTTCATCACCCACAAACAGCAACATACCGAACTGGCCAACCGAACCTATCAGGTGGAAAACCGGCGGTTGGTACCCGTCGTAGAGACCGGTACGCCGGCGCGGCGACACTCGCGTCTTGCGCCCGCGAAAGCAATACGCCGAGAAAAATGCTTCGCCTGCTACCCAGACGCGAGTATCGCGTCTCTACACAACCGGCCAAAATTTCCCAATAATACCCAGCAATTCGGGGTGGAGGGGGCAACCGGCCACAATGTTGCCGCCGAAAAGGGAGGTGTCGCCGCCCTGGAAATCGGTGACGGTGCCACCGGCTTCGCGCACCAGACAGATGCCCGCCGCCATATCCCAGGATTTGAGGTTGTACTCGAAAAAGGCTTCGAACCGCCCCGCCGCCACGTAGGCCAAATCAATGGCGGCAGACCCCATGCGGCGCAGGCCGTGGGTACGTTGCATCAGTTGTTCCAGAATGTGGAGGTACGGTTGCATCTGCTCGAACCGGTAGTAGGGAAACCCCGTGGCAATCAGCCCGTTGGCCAGGGCTGTTGCGCCCGATACCCGGATGGCCCGCTCTGGCCCGCCGCCCACGCTGAGCCACGCCCCCTGCCCCAGTTGGGCCGAGAAACACTCGTCGCGGTTGGGGTCGAAAACAACGCCCGCTATGGGGTTGTTGCCCTGCGCCAGACCGATGCTCACGGCATAAACGGGTAGGCCATGAATGAAATTGGTGGTGCCGTCCAGCGGGTCGATGATCCAGTTCAACTGGTCGGGATTGGCCTGCTCGGTGGTGCCTTCTTCAGTAATGAAACCCGCTTCGGGCAGCAGGGCGCGGAGCTTCGGCACAATCAGCTTCTCACATTCTTTGTCGACGTAAGAAACCAGGTCGTTGAGGCCCTTGTACTCCACCGCGTCGAGGCTGAATTTCTGGCGTTCGGCCAGCAGGAACGTACCTGCGGCGCGGGCAATGGCGTTGAGGTCGGCCCGGAAGTTTTCTGGAAAAATCATGCTGTTGGTTGAAGAGCCGTGGTATGGGCGGGCGTTTTGACCCACGACCGAAACAGTGCCCGCACCAGCAACGTGCCAATCAGCAGTTCGTCGGCAAAGCCGGGCGCGTTGGTAACAAACAGCGAGACAACCAGCAGCAAGGCCGTTACCCGGAAATACGTGCTGCTCTGAA
>JAYUKZ010000399.1:0-1799 GCA_043763995.1 Fibrella sp. | reverse complement strand
TTAGATCAAGCTAAAGCGCAGGTAAAGCGTGTTGTGGAGGGGTTATTTGAGCAGACCGGTAAGATTGTGAGCTTGACTTGCTTCCCCTACATCAATGCTACTTTACCAGTCATACAAAATACGACATATCAAATCTGAAACGGTATTACTACCCCACCAGTTGCCATCTTTGTCGAATGATCCACTGTTTTCCCAAGCAGCTTTGAATACCTTACAAGTGATTTCTTTGGGATTCAAACCAATAACGGGATTTGGTATACCTCCATCATACTCAATTGGGTTTACTCGCCCACCACCTCCACTACTGCCATTGCCAGAGGGGTAATTCACGTCTCCATACCGATCAATCCAAGCATAATTCCAGTAATGATCCTCAAAACCAGGTACTGTAAGATAGTAACATTCTGGGCACGATTCAGCGTGCAGTTCTGGCAAATCAACCTCAACTACCTGCCGTTGCTTGTTGAGTAAACGTACAGAGATTAGGCTTGTTTCGGCTTTTCGTTTGCCAACAAATTGAACTTCAACAAAACCAGCACTATCTGTTTTGAGCACTAGGTTCATCCGCCGTCTTGAATTTGAGGACACAAACTCAGAGCGGAGTGGCTCGCCCATTACGCCCAGGTACGTTACCGAAAAACCATCACGGTGTCGGCCCTTGCTGTTCAATAAGCCGGGTATTGTTGCCAGAACTCCTGCCGATAGTGTAAACGGTGAGTCAGACGGGTTAGCGTCCTGAGGGGCGCGGGTTTGTCGTTGACCAAACGTACCTACTGTCAGAAAAGGTACAACACGGCTTAATATCCTCTTCACTGACCAGCGTGGGCGGTCCAGGTTTAGAGTGAGAGTGAGCGAGTCACCTGCTAACACAGAAAAACAATGGGTGTTTCCCTCTGTATGTATCTGTTTACCGGGCAATTTCGCTTGGTATAGACCAATTGATTGCGCAACAAGGCACCCGCTTGAAAAAACAAGGTAGGCCACCAAAAGGAGTGTGTAAAGTAGTTTCATTGGCTGACTGTAGTTAGATTTGTGTCTAACTACAGTCAGCCAATAGGTTAAATATAATTATAATTATTGATTGAACGGTCCCAAGCCCTTTAGTGCCCCACCACCACGCTGCCTTCTAGCGAGGTGTTTTTTGTTTCGGGCATCATGCGCCAGGCAAACAGGCCCTGAAGGGCCATCATGGCGCAGAAAAAGGAGAATAGAGCCGCCGGGCCAACCCATTCGGTCAGGATCGGGAAGGTGAACGTGACCACGGTGGCCATGATCCAGTGGGTGAAACTGCCCAGGGCCTGCCCCTCGGCCCGGATTTCGTTGGGGAAAATTTCGGAAATAAACACCCAGATCACCGCCCCCTGCGAGAAAGCAAAAAAAGCGATGTAGACAAACAGCAGCACCGGCACGGTGTAACCGCCGAGATTGTTGCCGGAAAATGCCAAAGCCACCAACCCCAACGTAATGGCCAGCCCCACCGACCCCACCCGCATGAGTACCCGCCGCCCAAACCGATCAATAACGTTCAGGGCTGACACTGTGAAGATGAAGTTGACCAGCCCCACCCCCGCCGACGACAGCAGGGCCGACGACGTACCCAGCCCCGCCAACTCGAAAATACGGGGGGCATAATAAATAATGGCGTTGATGCCCGACACCTGGTTGAACACCGCAAACAAAATCACGAGCGTGACGGGCCTGCGGTAGGCCGCGCTGAACAGTCGGGGGCGTTGGCCCGGCGGCGGCTCGGTGCGGGCAATGGCCGCCAGGGTGGCTTGCGCCGTGGCGGGGTCAATGAG
>JAYUKZ010000398.1:0-6280 GCA_043763995.1 Fibrella sp. | reverse complement strand
AGCAAATCTATCCGGTGGTTGATGTTGTCCAGGGCCGCATAATTGGCATACAACTGGTAGCGGGCATTCAGCGAAATATTTTCGGTCAGTTTTTTGTCCCAAACGGCCTGAATCTGCAACGCCAGCCACTCCGTCCGCACCGATTTGCCCCCGTCTACGCCAAAGGTCTTGGCCGTGCGGTCGGGAATGATGGTTTTTCCGTCGGTACCCAGCCTGAACCGAACCGCATCGTCGGCCAGGAACGTAAACCGGGGCGAAAACGGGCTGATCCGCAACGCAAACTCGGCGTTGGGTTTGTAGGCCAGCCCCCAGGCAAAGGCCAGTTGCGCGGGCGAGAAAAAGCCGGACACCTTGAACTCGGTTTGGGTGGCGGGCAGGTTGGTGTAGCGGTAGCCGGGCGCAAAAAACGTGTTGAAGGTTAATGAACCGAACACATCCCATTTGGGCGAAATTTTGCGGCCCACCACCGAAATCAGCATAATTTGGTCGGCGGCTTTGCGTTGTGTGCCGCTTTGGGTGACGTAGCCCAGTTGCAGGTCGGCGGTGTTGTCCCACGAAATAAGCCCTTTCTGGTACAGGGCGCGGGCGGCCAGCACGCCCCCGATGGCCAGCGAATTAACCCCGCCACCCACCCAATTGCTAAAACTGGCCTGGTTGTAGTTCAGCCCCCCCGTCACTGACTTTTGCCAGTAGGTAGTATCCCGTTTTACGGTAATGGTATCTTTGAAGTTAGTGGCTACTACGGTAGTAGCTGGGTCTTGGGCCAGTGCCAGCCGGGCACACCCCAGCAGCATCGGCAGGAGTGCCGTTGTGCGTTTACTGTACGTGTTCATGATTATGGAGGAGGTGAGAGAAAAGAGTGTTCTCTAAAAAAGCCAAACCGGGTTTATTCGCCCAGGAATTCGACCGTCTTGGTTTGCAATAACTGCATCGGGATGGTCGTGGTAGACGTACCAGTGCGGAGGGTAAGCGACGTAGTATCTACGCTGATGATTTCGCCGCTAATGCCCTCAACCTGAATGCGTTGCCCTTCTTTAAACTTGCTTTTCGAGTAAAACGCAGACAGTAAATTAGCCATCACATCGCGCGAGGCCAGGCCGTAGCCTACGGCAAAGGCCAGGATTATACCGCCGATGATCAGGTTAAAACTGGATTCCAGCAGTTCGGTGTTGATACCCGCCTGCCCCAGCACCGAGATGATGGTAATGACCAAAAAGAACGTAAACACCACCGTGCCCAACAGCCGCCCCGACGCAATGTTGAACGACGCACACAGGCTGATGACCCCTTTTTTGAGGGCCTCTGCCACCACCACGCCAATGAGCAGCATCACGGCGGCAACAATCAGTTTGGGCACAAAATTTACCAATGAGGTCACTAAACCAGTGATGGCCGCCACGCCCAGCATCTCGCTCGCCGAGGTGACAAACACCATCACAATGAAAAAGTAAAGCACCTTAGCAATGATGGCACTAAATTTAATTTCTGTATTCATTGACCGAACAATATCGATTTCGTTCAGCTTTTCGCCCAGTTTATCAATGCCCGATGCCAGCAGTACTTTATTCAAAACGGTAGCCACCAACCGGGCCAATAGCACCCCGATCAGTAAGATAACCAGTGCCGTAATTAAATTGGGAATAAACGCAACAAGTTGCGCGATGAGAGACTGAAGAATGTTGATCAGAATGTCAACAATGTTGGGAACGCCTGCTGGTTTCATGTTTAGAGTAGTGAAGAACGGTGGGTACTATGAAAATGCTTATTCAGCAGCCGGTGGAGGAGCAAGGATACTGAAAATGGCGGCAAAAAAATCGCCTGAATACAGTTCAATAACTTTCAGCGAGTTACGAATCGAATCGAGTTCGGAAACGATTTGGTTTTTCAACTCAGGAGGACACTGGTCCTCCGGTTCAATTAGTTTGAATGGATTGGCCATTTGGTGTCAAGAGGGGTGTTATTTCCAACTGGTAAGTAGCTTAAGGCCAACGAGTAACCAGAAGATAAGTGTTTCGAGGTATTTTTTTCTGAGTTTGTCTTTGGCCCGTAACAGGCGCATTTTTACCGCACTTTCTGTCAGTTGCTGACTGTCGGCAATTTCGCGGATGCTGATATCGTCCTGGTACTTCATCATCAGCAAACCCCGTTCATCGGGGTTCAATAAATCGAGCGCGTTGTTGAGGCGTTGCGCTTCCATTTCGGCCACGTCGGCATCGTCATCTTCGGCATAGTTACTGAGCGTTTCGTAGGGGTCGTCTGAATAAACTTCTTTTTGTTTCGGACTACGTAACTGATCCATGCAGTAATTGTAGGTCACAGAGTAGAGCCAGGTAGAAAATTTGGCCTGTTCTCTGAAGCTACCCAGTTTGGTAGCCACCCGAATAAATATATCGTGCGTAAAATCTTCGGCACGTTCTTTATTCTTGGTAAACGACAGACATTTTCGGTATACCTTGTCGCAGTAACGCGTATACAGGGCTTCGAAGTAACTATTTCGCTGGGTAGAGATGTACAACTGTACCAGCTCTTCATCAGATAGGTGTTTCATACTAAGCGTTAGTGAGACAAGGGAGGGGTGGAAAAGTAACACAAATGAAAATAAAAAGCCTGGCTTGCGGGCCAGGCTTTTGAAAATAAACAGGTAACTAGTTGTTTATCCAATTACCACCCGCTTAAACGAAGAAACGGTCAGCCCTTTGCTGGTTTTGTCCAGCAGTTGCGCAATAGTTACCGAACTGTCTTTGACAAATTCCTGATTGAGCAGGGTATTGTCTTTGTAAAATTTATTCAGCTTACCCAGAGCAATCTTCTCCAGCATGGCTTCTGGCTTCCCTTCCTGCCGGGCTTGGTCCTTGCCAATTTCAATTTCGCGCTCCACCACTGTGGCATCGATACCGTCTTTGTCCAAAGCCAATGGCTTCATGGCGGCAATCTGCATGGCCACGTCGCGACCCACTTCGCCCACCTCGGCACCGTTGGTGTTGCTTAGCCCCACCAACACGCCCAACTTGCCGTTCGAGTGGATGTAGGACACCACGCGGTCTGCCTCCACGACTTCAAACGAGACTACATCAATTTTCTCGCCAATCTTTCCCATCAGGTCTGTAATATGCTCCTGAAGGGAACGGCCATCGGCCTGAACCTCAGCCAACAGGGCCTCTTTAGTGGTTACGTGGTCGGCTACGGCGTTGCTCAGGATGCTCATGGCCAGGTTCTGGAAGTCGGGTACTTTCGAGACCGGCTCGGTTTCGCAGGCCAGGGCCACCACTTTCCCCGATTTGCCATCGGCACTGACGTGGGCCAGCACCACGCCCTCGGCGGTGGCATTGTCGGCCCGTTTGTCGGCAATTTTCTGGCCCTGCTTGCGCAGAATAGCCTTTGCCTCGTCGAAATTGCCGTCGGCTTCCACCAGGGCTTTCTTACAATCCATCATGCCGGCACCTGTTTCCTGCCGGAGTTTATTTACGTCTGCTGCGGTAATTGCCATTGCTAAAAGAGTTTTGTGTGTTCCGGCTGCTTTGCTCTTCGCCAGCAACGTACCTGACGGGTGGGAGAGGGCAAAGCGGCTGAACGGTTGGTTTTAACTGTGAAAAGAAAATAGCCCATAGCCGTGTTTGGGGGCTACGGGCTATCCGGTCAATCGTCTGTATCTGTTCTTAAATTAGTCTGTATTGCCTTCGGGCGTAGCATCCAGCGGAACGGCTTCGGCTTCGGCCTCTACCAACTCCACGGGCGCGGCGGCCACGGGGGCCACGGCTACCGGCGCATCGGCACCTTCAGCGGCGGCGGCGCGGGCATCTTCCTGCCGTTTGGCATCTTCTTCTTCCTGCGCGGCTTGGCTGTCTTTATCTTGCTTGCGCTCCATCAGGCCCTCTTCAATGGCTTTGCCAATAGCCAGGGTAATGAGCGAAATCGACTTATAGGCATCATCGTTGGCCGGAATGGCAAAATCAACCAGGTTGGGGTTCGAGTTGGTGTCGCACATGGCAAACACCGGAATACCCAGCCGGATAGCCTCCAGAACGGCAATGTTTTCGCGCTTCACGTCAACCACAAACAGGGCGGCGGGCAAGCGGCTCAGGTCGGCAATACCGCCCAGTACGCGCTCCAGTTTCTCTTTTTCGCGGGTGAGGGTCAGCCGCTCGCGCTTGGCCACGTTCTTCACCAGCACTTCGTCTTTGAGCATCTTCTCCAGTGTCTGCATTTTCTTCAGCGACTTGCGGATGGTGGCGAAGTTGGTCATCATACCCCCCAACCAACGGTCTGTCACGTAGGGCATTTTCAGGCGGCGGGCTTCTTCGGTTACAATTTCCTGCGCCTGTTTTTTGGTGGCCACAAACATCACCTTGCGGCCCGACCGCACAATGCCTTTGATGGCGTTGCAGGCTTCGTCGAGCGAGGCAAGGGTTTTGTTGAGGTCAATGATGTGGATGCCGTTCTTTTCCATGAAGATGTACGGGGCCATCCGGGGGTCCCACTTGCGCGTCAGGTGGCCAAAGTGCACACCAGCGTCAAGGAGATCTTTGTATTCTACTTGTGCCATTTCGTTTTTTTAACAATAAGAATGAATGTAAGGTATGCAGCACCGCGCGTCGGCATCTTCAAAGCGCGGTCTGGACAAAAAAATGTTGACTGTTGTATGCTGAATAGCGAAGCAACAGAAAACCGTAAACAGTTTTTACCGCTTGCTGAACTGGAATTTGCGGCGGGCTTTTTTGCGGCCCGGCTTTTTCCGTTCCACCATCCGTGAATCCCGCGTGAGGAAGCCTTCTTTCTTGAGGGCCGGGCGGTTTTCAGCGTTGGCTTCTACCAAGGCGCGGCTGATGGCCATGCGCGTGGCTTCGGCTTGCCCCGTTACGCCGCCGCCGCGCACGTTCACCTTCACGTCATACGTGGTGTCGGCTTTGATGGTGGCGAAGGGTTGGCGGGTAATAATTTGCAGTACTTCGGTCGGGAAGTACGTGTTCAGTTCTTTTCCGTTCACCGTGATGGTTCCGTCGCCCGGCTGCATATAAATGCGGGCAACGGCGGTTTTGCGGCGACCGATAGTGTTGATACGCTCCATGGCTTAGAAGTTAAGGGCTTTCGGTTGCTGCGCGGCGTGGGGGTGGCTGTCACCCGTGTAGACGTACAGATTGGTAAACAAACGGCGACCCAGACGATTCTTGGGCAGCATACCCCGGATGGCGTGTTCGAGCACGCGCTCCGGGTGTTTCTCCAGCCACAACCGGGGCGAGGCAAAGCGTTGCCCACCGGGGTAGCCGGTGTGCCGAACGTAGACCTTCTCGGTCATTTTCCGGCCCGTGAACCGGATTTTTTCGGCGTTGATGATGATGACATTGTCACCGGTATCGACGTGGGGAGTGAAGTTGGGCTTATGTTTGCCTCTGATACGGGCCGCTACCTGGCTTGCCAGACGGCCCACAATGGCATCCTTCGCGTCAACGACGATCCACTCTTTGTTTGCGGTCCCTTTGTTGGCCGAAACAGTTTTGTAGCTTAGCGTATCCACTGGATTGTGAGCGGTATTGATTGATTAACAGACGATTGCACAGAACAAATTTTTCCCCGCCCTGAAACGGGAGTGCAAATGTACGGGCAAATCGGGCCAATTGCAAGGAGCAATTGGGCTGAATACCAGCAAATAAGCCGATTTGCCCGTTGCCCAACAAGTTGAGTATGGTGCGCCCGGATTGACCCAAACACAGCCATTCAGGCAAAAGTAACGTTCTTGTAAATAGCCCACATGGGTAGGTCAAGCGCACCAAGCCTGACGGTTGATTCCAACGTCCGGTAGTCGTGGTTCAGCCACTCGTCAGGTACGTTGGTGCGGGAATAAACGGAAGCGAACGGTTGCACCTGGTCAACGAACACGATGTGTTGCAGCGATGGAATCAGCTTGTAATAATTCATTTTTTCGCCCTGATCAAACTTACGTGTGCTTTTAGAGAGCACTTCAACCACAATTATTGGGTTCTCAATGCGCATAACGGAGACTTTGCCGCCCGGTGTTTGCCCATAAACTACAGGTTCCTGCACAACCGATACATCAGCATTGAAATCGCCTTGATGGTTGGGAACAACGATCTTTACATTGCTCCCCAACACACGATGAGGAGCGTATAACTGATCGAAGTAAGTCATCAGCAAGGCACCAATGCGGATAATAAGCGTCTCGTGGTCTATACTGCGCCCCTAGAACCGGACCACTTTGTCGAATAACGAAGTTGTTAGTTATTGTTTTTGTCCACTTGGTTTATACTGCTTTTTGCTCCCTTTA
>JAYUKZ010000397.1:0-1809 GCA_043763995.1 Fibrella sp. | reverse complement strand
CCATTGGGCTGGTGGCTTCGTTGGTGGCTGCTTTTTTCTTAACCCTACCCCATACCCGCCGCCCGCCCGCCCCCGAACTACTTTCGGGGGCGGAGGCGCGGGTTATTTACCAGTTTTTCGGGGTCACGATTGCCTACGAACTGAGCCAGATTCTGATCAACAACAGCGATGTGCTGCTGGTGAAGCATTTTTTCGGCACCCACGAGGCGGGCCTCTACGCCGCCCTGGCCATGATTGGGCGGGTGGTGTATTTCGGTACCTGGTCGGTGGTGATGGTGCTGTTTCCCGCCGTGATTGAGCAACAACGCCGGGGGTTGCCCACGGCCCACCTGTTCCGGGGTAGTCTGGCACTGGTGGGGGGCATTGCTGCCTGTTTGGTGGTGGCCTGTTACCTGTTCCCGGAAGCCATTGTGCGGTTGCTTTTCGGCAGTCAGTATCTGGCCATTGGCGTGCATTTGTGGGCCTACGCTGCCGCTACGGCCCTTTTTGCGTTGGCCAACGTGTTTGTCTATTACCACCTGTCGTTCAGCCGCCGGGGGCCGGTGGTGCTGGCCGCGCTGGCGGGTTTGGTGCAGGTGGTGCTCATCTGGCTTTTCCACGGCAGCCTGGCCACGGTGGTGCTCGACCAGGTGGTGGCTATGGCTGCACTGGTGCTATCGTTAGGGATATATCAGGCGTGGGTACCCGTTTTTTCGCGGCCATCAGTCGCAGAAAATGCAGGTAATACCAGTCTACAATGTCGGCCATTGGCAGCGTGATGGAGGCGAAATAGTTTTGCATGGCTAACTGGCGGCGGTAGGCATCGTTTTCCAATACTTCCCGAATGGCGGTGGCTAGGCTGGGCGCATTGTCGGGCAGAAAGAACGCGCCCGTATACCCTTCTTCGCGCACCAACTGCCCCAAATCGCCGATGTTGGGCAGAATGGCGGCTTTTCCGAAACTGCCCGCCTGGTGCAACACGCCCGAACTGCCCGTGGTGCTGTTATACGGAAACACCACCACAGCACTCTGCCCAAACAACTCAGGTACGTCCTCTTCGGCCACATAACCCGTAAACGTGATCTGCGGCACGTGGGCATACTGCGCCCGCACCCCCGCCAGGTACCCCGCTTTGTTGGGGCTGTCTGTACCGGCAATGACCAGTTCAATGTCCAGGGTGGTGGCTTGCCGCACCAGTTCCACGGCTTCAATCAGGGCTTCCACGCGCTTGTAGGTGCCAAATTTGCCGAACGTCATGACCCGCAGGGGGCCGGGCGGCAGGCCAAAATCGGGTTCGGGCGGTAGCTCGAAACTGCCATGGGGCACCAGGGCCACGTTGGTTGCTTTGTATTTATGCTCAAGCACGTCTACGTATTTGGCAATGGTAACGGTAACTAAATCGGCAGAAAGAATAACACGAGTGAGCAACGTGCCGATGCCCTGAAACGCCGCCGACAGCAGCCGGTTTTTGGTGATGCCCGCCGCGCCCAGGTCTACTTCTTCCATGATGTTGTGCAGCAGCACCACCGAGGGGTACCCCGCCAGCCGCACCAGCCAGGGCGTTTGCAAGCCCAGTGCCGCCGGAATTTTTTTGTCACCGAAGGATAAAAACTGACTGTTGAACAGCACCACGTCGGGCTTGTGGCGGCGCACGGCCCGCAAAATGTTCAGCGCGTTGGGCCAGCCGTTGAACCGCCAAACCGGCTCTACGCGCAACAGACAGCCTTCTTCGCCGAAAGCATAGTGCTGGGTGGGGGGCAGGTGGTCGGCCAGGAGGATGACCTCGCGGATGTCGGGGTTGAGCCGGAAATGACGTACCAGGTGGTAGCC
>JAYUKZ010000396.1:0-1825 GCA_043763995.1 Fibrella sp. | reverse complement strand
ACAGGTCGAGTTGTTGGCGGTGAAGGAGTTGGTTTTCCAGCGGCAGGGTGCCGAGGTTTAGCGGTAAGTTGGGCGTAAAGGAATTCATAGGGTGGGGTGGTTGAGCATGCTGAGTAACAAGCGTATTCATTCGGTAAAAATCAGTCTGGTATTGGGTACGTTCCTGGTTGGTGGTCAGGCTGTTACCCAGTTGTTCCAGCAATACAAACCGCAGGTTGCGGCACTGGGCCAGAGCCAGTTCCAGCCCTCCGAAAACCGCGTCGGGCACGGCCTCGTCGTGCGTATCGCGCCGGATGTTCCGCCCTGGCTCGTGGCTGGACATTACCCAACTTCCACCGGATAGGTGCAGTTCACGAACCCGGTCGAGGGGATACATTGCCAACAACTGTTGGTAAGTAAGGCCAAAATTTTCACATTGGCAATATAAATTATGCAAATCCAGTATAAGGCAACCGTTGATGGGGTCGAGCAGCCTGTCCAAGAACTCGCCCTGCCGTTTTACGTCGTCCAGGGTGAGGGCGAAAGCTAGGTTTTCCAGCCCCACGGGGCACCCGCACGCTTGCTGAATGCGCTTGAGCCGGTCTTGCCCCAGGGCCAAAGTGGTGGTCGTGAGGGGGATACTGAGGGGCGCACCGGCGTGGAAGTCGGCCCCGGTCATAAACCCGAAATGCTCGGTGACGTGGCTGAGCCGGTACCGCGCCGACAGCCGGGCCAACTCGCGAAGCCACGCTGCCTGGTACGTAGTCCACTGCCCACCAAAGAGGGAAAAAAATACGCCGTGCCCCAGCAGACCATCGGCTTCGGCGTAGCTATCGAGTAGGGCCTCGAACCAATCGGGCAGCGGGTTTTGCCCGGAAAGGGTATCAAACGCCCATTCCACCGTCCCTACCTGCCCGCTCTGAAGCAGGGGTAGCGCAGCTTGGAGCAACGAATGGTCCAGGTTCAGGGCCAAACCGGCGCGGAGGGGTGCCATCGGGTGTGTCGGGTGCGTTTGTTCAGCCCATGCCGCAGCCGGGGCAGTTGTCGGGCACGATTGTCTTACCAGGTACGTCGGTTTTGGGCTTGAGTACCTTCTCTTTACAGGCACTGAGCGTAGTGGTTGCCGACGTAACCGTGAGGGCTAACGCCAGGCCCTGAAGTACTGTTTTGGAAAGTTTCATATCGTTTTTTTGGTAGAACCCAGCACGGAGATGTGGTGGTGCTACGGGTAGACCCCGTTTGGCAGAGAACGGTTGGAACGGCAACTTTTTTTTCTGCTGAATTTATTCGCCGGAGGGCCGCTTGATGTAGTCGGTGGCGGGTAGGGGCGACCCGAAATCGGGCGAGCCGTCGGAGCGAAAAGTGAAGGGCTGAATACGGACGGAGCGTTGGTCGCCGCAGCCCTGCCCGGTGCCGGGGTTGGCGTGGTAGACGAGCCAGTTTTGGGTGCCATCCGGCGATTTGAAAAACCCGTTGTGCCCCACGCCGTAGGTGCCGTTGGCGGCGTAGGGGCCAAACACCGGCGTGGGCGTTTTTGTCCAGACACCGGGAGCCAGCAAATCGGTGGCGGTGGTGGTGGCGGCCAACTGACCGAGGGCGTAGAGGTTGGTGCCGCAAAAACTGGCCGAATAGATCAGAAAAACGCGGTTGCCATTCACCAGAAATTCAGGCCCTTCGTTTACGCCAAAACCATTTTTCTCCCAGGCATAATCGGGCGTGGAAAGCCGGATTCGGGCACCGGGGGCCACGGTGTAGGGGTTGGTGAGTTTACAGGCGTAAATGTCCTGCCGCCCCCCCAAGTCGTTTTCCCAACCCGACCAGGCAAAATACAGTTGGTTATTCAGGG
>JAYUKZ010000395.1:0-1826 GCA_043763995.1 Fibrella sp. | reverse complement strand
AAAGGGAGCAAAAAGCAGTATAAACCAAGTGGACAAAAACAATAACTAACAACTTCGTTATTCGACAAAGTGGTCCGGTTCTAGGGGCGCAGTATAATGGTCATGCGGGTATCAGTGCGCAGATGGCGTTGCTACTGGCGCAGGCATTCCCGACCATTACGCCACAACTGTGGCTGAATCTTCAACAGCAGTATGACCTTTGGCAAGCGCAGCAAAAGCCGGTTCCGGTGATTGCCCCCCTCTGGCAACCGCAACTCAAAACAGCCGTAACACGACGTTGACGGCCCCAAACCATCTGACCGTATGTTACGTGGTCTGGAGGTTTTGCAGATTGATAGAGAAAAGGCTACTCCTGCGCAGGAGTAGCCTTTTTGCTGTGTGCATAGCAGAAATACAACGTATCTGAATATGCCTGTTTGCCCCTCAGTCACAGATGTAGTGCAAGGACTGGTTTAGACTCAACTTTTTTTGCAAAAAAGTAAATCTTTTTGATAGACGTAAATAGATTACGTGCTCTGGGTTTAATCTTTGCTTTATCGCAACTTGTTGAACATCAGTACACTAATTCTATGGATTTTTCCACCCTTGACCGCACCGATGACCTTTGGCGGCAATCGCCCACGCTGACCCTGTTGCGGGCGCGTATGGCTCCACTGATCCTGTTTTTTCTTCACAAACAGTTCAAAGAAACCAACGAACTCGCCGTTCCAAACGCGTCGCTGATTAGCCGATTGGCTAATCTCCTGGACGATACGCGCCTTCAGGACGATGATACTACCAACGGTCTCGACTCGGTTGACCGCGCCCGAAAATACCTCGACGACTGGACGAGCGACAATTACCTGCGCAACTACGTGGACGACACCACAAAACAGGTGATGAACGTGCTGACGAAGCACACCGAACGGGCGTTTCAGGTGATTGACCTGTTGCGGGAGCGCGAGTTTGTGGGGACGGAATCGAAGTTTCGGGATATTTTCCACAAGCTCAACGACATCATGGACAACAGTTCGCAAGACCCACAGCAACGGATTGCCGAGTTGGAGCAGCGTAAAGAACAGATCGAAGCCGACATCCGGCGCATCCGGCGCGACGGCTTTGTGGCTACCTACGACGACACGCAGATCAAGTCGCGGGTTGACGACATCAAGAAACTGTATAACGAGTTGGTGGGTGATTTTCAGGAAGTTAAAGACAATTTTGCCCACATTAAGCGCAGTATCATGGAGCGGCAGGGTCAATCGGGCGTGTCGAAAGGGGCCATTTTGCAGTACACCTTCGACGCGCTGGATGAACTGAAAACGAGCGATCAGGGGCGGAGTTTCTACGCATTCTGGCATTTTTTGATCGACGATGCGGGCAAAGAAACCTATGACCGGCTCACCGGGCAGGTATCCGCCGTGCTGGCCGGGCGGAGCATTACCCACGACAGCCGCTTCTGGCACCGGTTGCGCGGTTCGCTCTACCACGCCGGCCACGACGTGCTGAAAAGCAATCAATCACTGGCCGAAAAGCTGACGCGCCTCATTGCCGAGCGCGACGTGGCCGAGCGCAAACAGGTTAAACAAACCATTCGCGCCATTCAGCAACTGGCCCTGCAACGAAGTCAGGAGACGATCACCGTGGGCCTGACCGTGGCCGGTGATGCGCAGGTACGTATGCCGATGGAGCGAAGGCTGAACCTACAGGAAAACCAAACCACCACGCTGGCGCAGCACCCCCAAAACGCCGATATTGAACTGACCGCCGACATGCTGGCCCCGCTGCTGACGGCCCGGCGCGTTGACCGGCGCATCCTGCTCCGCAACGTGAACGCCCTGCTGGCC
>JAYUKZ010000394.1:0-26684 GCA_043763995.1 Fibrella sp. | reverse complement strand
CCCCGGTTTGCAGCGTGGGCCAGGGCGACGACACATACTGCCGGTCGGTTTCCTGCCGAATTTGTCCGTCGCCGTTGGCATCCACGTACCGGATGTCGCCGGGGCGGGCATCGGGCTGAATTTTCTTGCCGTCTTTACCCACGTACCTGTCCACCTCGGCCTGACTCTGGAAAATGCCGTTCGATTGGATCACGTACCACTGCCCCACCGGGCTGCCAATTTGCGAGCGGGTGAGGCCAGTCTGGATGTAATCGATACCAAACCCCTGATTACCAACGCTTTCGACTCGGTTTTTGATGGTTGTAAAATTCCCCGATACATCCCACTTCACCGACCCTGTGTTGTGGCGGTAGGTGAGCGCAAACTCAATGCCCTGGTTCCGAATCGAAGCCGTGTTCACGAAGGGGTTGCCCCGCAGGTTGCCCAGATAGCCCGGCACGGGCAAATCCAGCAGCGCATCGGTCGAGAGCGAGTTATACAGGTTGATTTCCGTTGAGAGGCGGTTGTTCAGAAAACTGGCCGTGATGCCCAAATTTTGCTGCACCCGCGACTCCCACCGCAGGTCGGGATTGGCCAGTTGCGCCTGGTAGGCCCCCACGTTGGGGTTTTGGTCGGGGCCGAAAATGGCGCGGGGGTTGTTATTGATAAACGCCGTGTACGGAAAAGACCCCAACGTAGGCACCACAATGCCCAACCGACCGTAGGACGCGCTGATTTTCAGGTCCGAAATCCAGTCGGCCTGAAAGAAAGGTTCCTTGCTTACCCGCCATGCCGCCGCCACCGAAGGGAAAAAACCCACCCGGTAGTTGGCTCCAAACCGCGAATCCTGATCGACCCGGCCCGTGAGCGTCAGCAAATATTTGTCGTTATAAGCGTAGTTGAGGCGACCTAAATAGCCCAGAATGGCGTATTTGACGGGTGTTCCTCCGGCGGTGTTCGAGGCACCCGTAGCTGCGTCGATGGTCTCGAACGTTTGCCCGCCCGACACGCCCAGGTTGGTGCGGGAGGCCGAGGTAACGTCGCGCTGCGTGTTTTGCTGGCTGATACCCACCACCCCGTTCAGGCTGTGCAGACCTCCGAAGGTGCGGTTAAAATTCAGCGTATGTTCAAACAATGTGCTGGTAAACCGGCTGCGGTCTTCGCCCACCGAACTGGGTACCGGGGCCGCGCTGTACTGGTAAACCCCCAGTTGGCGCAGGTTTTGGGTATAATCGAAACTGGCTTCCAGCCCGGCGTTGAACCGGTAACTCAGCCCCTCCAGGATTTTGACATCTACAAAAGCGTTGCCCACGATTTTGGCAAAATTGCTGCGGCTGGTAGCCAGGTTGCGGGCCGCCACCGGGTTAAACGAGTACGAAATTGCGTCGGGCACGGTGCCGATGCCGTAGCCGCCGGGGTTGGTTGCACTAACGTACCTGGCATCCTGCACCGGAATAACGGGCAGCATCTTGGCCATGTCGTAGATGGGGTTGATGAAGCCCGGCGGGTTCTGAATGTTCGAGTTAGTGAGCACAATGTTCTCACCCACCGTGACCCGGCCAATCTGGCTCCGGGTGTTTATCCGGGCACTAACCCGGTCGAAGCCCGTGCCCTGCACGTAGCCTTTGTTGCCGAAATAACTGCCCGATACCAGGTACGAACTGCTGGCGTTGCCCCCCGAAAGCGTCAGGTTGTAGTCCTGCAAAGTACCCGTTTGCAACACCTGATCCTGCCAGTTGGTGTTTATGGTGGGGTCGGTGGCTACGCTGCCCGGAATGGGTTGCCCGGCGTTGGTGTACTGCTGCCGTTGCAGGGCCGCAAACGCGGAAGATTCCATCACGTCCCAACGGCGGGGCAGGCTTTGCGCACCGTATTTAGCTGAAAATGAGACCCGTACCGGCCCTTCCCGGCCCTGCTTGGTGGTGATGATGATGACCCCGTTGGCCGCACGAGACCCGTAGATAGCCGCCGCCGACGCATCTTTCAACACCTGAATCGTCTCGATATCGTTGGTGTTGATAGTCGGGTTGGCATCGGCAATCATCCCGTCGATGACGTAGAGCGGGTCGGTGTTGAGGAAGCTGGCCACTCCCCGAATCTGCACCGACGACCCCTGCCCCGGCAAGCCCGTGTTCCGCACCGTTACCCCCGGCGACAGCCCCTGAATGGATTCCCCCAGCGAGTTGGCCGTAACTTTGTTTGATTGAATAGGGCTGATAACGTCGGTGGCACCGGTCAGGTCCTGCTTTCTAACCGTCTGATACCCAATCACAACCACCTCGTTCAGTGTCCGGTCGTCGGGAACGAGTTTGATGGTCAGGGTACTCAGCCCGTTGATGGGTACGTCCTGCCGGGTGTAGCCCACGCTGCTGACGGTGAGCGTGGTGGCGGCATCGGCCACGTTGAGTTGAAACGCGCCGTCCGCGTCGGTGGTGGCCCCGTTGTTGGTGCCTTTCTCGATCACGTTGGCTCCCGGCAACCCCTGGCTGTTCTCGTCCAGCACGCGCCCCGTTATCCGCTTGGCCTGGGCCTCAGCGGTGCCCACCGCCCCGTTTGGGCGAACGGGAGCGGAATTGACTAAAGGGCTGATAGGCAGGGGCTTGGTCTCATTGGTAAGTGCCTGAATTACGTACAGATCCGTTTTGATTTTGCGGTAGCGCAGGCCCTGCCCCGCCAGCAGGTTGGCCAGCCGTTGCTCCAACGTACCTGACAATCCCGAACCATCGGCACTACGCCCCGATACCAGTTGGTCGTCGTAGGCAAAATTGACCGCAAACTGCTTTTCAAGGTCAGCCAGCACTTTCTTTAGGGGACGCATTTTGGCCACCGGTTCGTCGTGGGTTTGTGGGCTGGCCAGGGTGGTTTGTCGGGCCAGGGTGTTGGCCTGGGTCAGCATCTGCGCCGCCGCCAACCTGGGGAGGCTCAGGAGGCTCAACCCCGCCACCACCGATAGGGTTATGTAGCTATTCTTCATGGTTTTGAGTGGTTTTATTGGAAATCGCAAGGAGATTTTATTAGGGTAATTCGATCAAACAAGTCGTTTTTAATCGTTACCGGCTTTGTTGGGCCGTTGCGGGTGTTGGTTAGTGTTTGCGGAAGTATACCGTCAGGCTGTCGCGCTCAACGGTCAGGTCGAAGGTGGCGGCAAGGGTGGTGAGCAGCGTTTCCACATCCTGGCTGGAGAGGTTGCCCGTAAACTGCCGGTTAGCCAGCGCATCGTCGGCAAAAACAAGCGTCAACCCGTGCGAATCGGCCAGTTGCTGGGCAATCTGGCGCAGGGGCGTTTTGTCGAAAACAAACTGTTGCTGCGTCCAGGCGGTGCGTTCGGTGGCATCGGCCTCCTGCACGGCCACCTGCTCGATGCCCGGCCTGGATACGGCCACCTGCCCCGGTTTCATCTCCAAAACCCTAGCTTTGGTAGCGTTGGGGCGCAGCAATGACACCTTTCCTTCCAGCAGCGTCACGTCGGTTTGGCCCCGGCGGGTGTTCACGTTGAATTGCGTACCCAGCACCTGCACGTCCAGGCCGGGCGTGTGGGTCGTGAATTTAACAGCAGTGCCCGCCCCATCTTGGCCCGTTACAGCCCGGCGTTTTACCACAAAAAAACCTTCGCCTTCCAGCCACACCTCGCGGGGTTGCCCGTTGTTGGCCCAATCGTCGCGGTAGGTTAGGGTTGAATTGCCGTTGAGCGTCACCGTTGAGCCGTCGGGCAGGGTAATGGTGCGGGTCTCGCCAAAGGCCGTGTGTTCGGCGTGTTGGTGGCGGCTTTGGCGCACGTACCAGCCGGTAGCCAACGTACCCAGCAGCACCAGCACCGACGCGGCCACCCGCCAGTTGCCCAGCCGTTGCCAAACCGTGGGCCAAAGTGGCAAAACCGGTGTAGGTTGCCCAACCTGTGCCTGTTCCAGAATGGCCCAAATCCGTTGGTAACTGGCCTCGGTCAGGTCGTCGTAGTTGGTGCGCAGGTGCAGCAGGAGCGAAGCCGCCTCGTCAACAACGGCTTGTTGCTGAGGGTGTTGCAACATAAACGTGTGCCAGAACAACATCGTGGCTTCGTCGGGTTGCAACACCCACCGCCTAAACCCTTCGTCGAGCACAAAGTCGCGAACGGTATACTGCGAGAAGTTGGCGGGCAAGGGTAGCATTGGCAGGGTGTTTTCAGCTAAAGAAAACAGGTCGGCAAATTATCCCTTGCAAATGCAATTATTTCCGGGTGGGGTGCTACACCAGCGTTGGGCCATCGGGGAACGTACCTGCGCCTATACCCGCTAGAGCAAGAGGCTCAGTACGCTGCTGCCCACCCGTTTTTGCAGGGCAGCAATGCCTTTGTAGATCACTTTGTAGGCCGAGGTCTGATCGATGTTCATCACCCCGGCAATTTCTTCGTAGCTCAGGTTATCGAAAAACTTGAGAAACAAGGCTTCTTTTTGGCGCGGCGGCAAGTTGTTCAACTCCGTGAGCAACCCCGCCGACTGTTCGGCGGAAATCTGAGAATCGAGCCAGGTGGGTTCGTACATAAATTCGACCCTAAAGTCCAGCGCGTCCGGGTCGGGGTTGAAGCGTTGCTCGGCTTGTAGGCGGCGCACCACCTCGCGCCGCAACGACCGCATGAGGTAGAATTTGATAGAATCCGTTCGGCTCAGTCGCTCACGGGTTTCCAGAATGGTCAGGAACAAATCCTGAAGGCAGTCTTCCGTCAGTTGGCGATTTTGGGCAATTTTATAGCCGTAGTTGTAGAGCAGGGCGGCATACCGTTCGTACATACAGGCATAGGCGGCCCGGTTGCCCGCCCGGAAATCGTCCCAAAGTTGCGTGTCGGAGGTGTAGGTATATGCGCTGGAAGAACCCATAGGCGGTTGAGTAAATCTAGCGTCAAGATACAATTTTTACCCCGAATGTGTCAATTTGCCCTGATAAAATTAGCCTGTTGCCCCGGTCGGAAAGCTCACCTCTCTTTCACGCCGTCAGGTACGTTAGTCCGGCACCGGCACTACTTTGTCGAGGTTGTAGAAGATGATCCTCATCTGTACAGTTCAAGACAGCCTTCGTCACCGAAAAAAATGAACTCCCTGATGGGTTCAATGTGCTTTACGAGTAGATTAGCTAAGTCTTCGGTAGTGATGTTGCCCGTTCTGAGCCATATCACTTTGGGAGGTATACCGCGTAACGTGCTAAGTTGCTCATAATCCTCGTCGTGAGTGACAATAGTAAAACTGTTTTGCCGGGCATATTCCCAGATCAAACCGTCTTTATGGGCAAGTAGCCCCACACGCTTTACCTGCTCGCTACCTGGGTAGAGTGCGACTAATTTTTTGACAATTCGGTAAGAGATATTTTCATCGAACAGCAATCGAAGTACCTGGTCGCTCATGCCACCACACGTACTCTGCGTTCCCGGTCTGCGGCGTATTGCAGACAGGCTCGGATTTGTTCTTCTGTCAGTTCCGGAAAATCTTCGATAATAGCGGCGTGGCTCATGCCAAGAGCCAGCCAACCCAACACATCAGCAACGCTAATTCGCGTACCCGTGAGGCAAAGGCGACCAAAACGAATTTCGGGATTGATAGAGATGTGCTGTTGGTACGTCATGGCAGAAAAGTAGACAGTTCATGAATTTTTTGTAGAATGATCGGTGTATAGGCGTTAGACGCAACGTTGATCAGCAATGACTCTATCACTTGTAATGATTTACGAACGATCGGATATTTTGGCTCAGTTCTCATCACTTGGGCTTCTATAGACTGCACTTCGTGAGATATATCTGCTTTATCATCTAGACTTAATTCATTAATCTGATCTAAATGCTCTTTGATAAGAGAGCTTAATTCATCAGCTTTCTGTTTTAACTCCGATGATGATAATACAGTCTGCGTAACTTGCTTCCCCTGAGCGACTGTATTATTATCTCCTTTTGACTGGTAGTTGCTGCCACCGAATACAGCATTTTCAGCGTGAACAACACCAATTGTATGTCCTAAAATTTCGTTCACTTTTTCCTGTTTGTTCATAATTGAGAAATTTGCATTTTGACTTATTTCACGATTTAGTTCAAGTAAGAAATTTAAAAGATTATTTTTTATTGACGATATAACACTTATTACAGATAAATAACCAATGTTTATCCAAATCTGTTCTATATTCCAGTCAGGTATGATTTCTTCAAATAATGAAATTGTATGTATTGGTGCTGGGATAGCTAATACACTTCTGCTGTCATCCTTTTTTACTATTTCTTCCAAAGAGGCAATACTGTGTTTTATGTTATACGCTTTCAAGAATTTTTTTACAAAATCATTATCACTTAATTCTACTGGTAATCTTTCATGATTGCGTGTAAGTATGCCTCCATATGTAGCTTGTGTAAGTCTTCCTCTAAGTTCCGCAGAAACCTTTCGATAAGAAGGAACCTCAACATCATTATATCCATTTAATTCACTTTCTACCCAAGTTTTTAACTTGTCGTTATCTATCTGAAATGCCAAAACCAGCGTTTTGCGCAAACAATTTTCAAGGGATATTTCTGGTCTAACTAAATCTGTAATTATTCCATCTATCCATTCCACGGTCTTACTGGCTTCCATATCGCTAATGTAGTAAAAATGCCCGACTTCACAGCCAGGCATCTCGCAACAATTCCAGGTACGTTAGTCCAGCACCGGCACCACTTTGTCCAGGTTGTAGAAGATGATGTCTTCCTGCCCGGCTTCGTTTTCGTTGAGCATCATGCCCACCACGGCGTTCTTCTGGATTCGGCCCGATAAAATTTCTTTCGAAAGGGCGTTCAGAATGCGGCGTTGGAGTACCCGTTTCAGGGGACGGGCACCGAAAACGGGGTCGTAGCCTTCGCGGGCAATGAAATCGAGCACCTCGCTGTCGGCTTCCAACACCATGCCCTGCTCGGCCAGCCGGTTCTGGATTTGCTTGAACTGGATGTCCATAATCTGCCGGATTTCGCGCTTGGTCAGGGGCTGAAACATGACCAGTTCATCAATACGGTTCAGAAATTCGGGGCGCATGGTTTGTTTCAGCAACTCAAACACCTCGGCTTTGGTCTCCTCAATCACTTCCTCGCGGTTGGCGGGGGTTATCTCGCTAAACCGCTCCCGGATGATCTGCGAGCCGATGTTGGAGGTCATGATGATGATGGTATTTTTGAAATTGGCCACCCGCCCTTTATTGTCCGTCAACCGGCCATCGTCCAGTACTTGCAGCAAGATGTTGAACACGTCGGGGTGGGCTTTTTCAATTTCGTCCAGCAAAATCACGCTGTAGGGTTTGCGGCGCACGGCCTCGGTTAGCTGCCCGCCTTCGTCGTAGCCCACGTAGCCGGGGGGTGCCCCAATAAGGCGGCTCACGGCGTGGCGTTCCTGGTATTCGCTCATGTCGATACGTACCAGGGCATTTTCGTCGTTGAACAAAAAATCGGCCAGGGCTTTGGCCAGTTCGGTTTTGCCCACGCCGGTGGTGCCCAGAAAAATAAACGAGCCAATGGGTCGGCGGGGGTCCTGCATCCCGGCGCGGCTGCGGCGCACGGCATCGGCCACCACGCCAATGGCTTCTTCCTGCCCGGCCACACGCTTGCCCAGTTCGGCCTCTAACAGCAGCAATTTGTCGCGTTCCGACTGCACCATGCGGCTCATGGGGATGCCCGTCCACTTAGCCACTACCTCGGCAATGTCGTCGGCGGTAACTTCTTCCTGCATCATGCGCTCCGAATCGGGGTGGGCGTTGGCGGTTTCCTGGGTGGTGGCTTTCAGGGTGGCCTCCAGTTCGGGGATGCGTCCGTAGCGGATTTCGGCCACTTTTCCGTAGTCACCGGCGCGTTCGGCTTGCTCGGCTTCAATGCGGAGTTGGTCGAGTTGCTCTTTGGCCGACCGGCTTTCGTTGACCGACGCTTTTTCGGTTTCCCACCGTGCCCGTAGTTCGTTGCGCTCCTCGCTGAGGTCGGCAATCTGTTTGCTCAAGAGCGATTCTTTGTCGCGGTCGTTTTCGCGGCGGATGGCTTCGCGCTCAATCTCCAGTTGCATAATGCGGCGGTTGAGTTCGTCGAGTTCTTCGGGCACTGAATCCATTTCGAGCCGCAGTTTGGCGGCGGCTTCATCCATAAGGTCAATGGCTTTGTCGGGCAAAAACCGGTCGGAGATGTAGCGGTTCGAGAGTTCCACGGCGGCAATAACGGCATCGTCTTTAATGCGCACACCGTGGTGCAGTTCGTACTTGTCTTTGATGCCCCGCAGAATCGAAATCGCGTCAGGTACGTTGGGTTCGTCCACAATCACCGACTGAAACCGCCGCTCCAAAGCCTTATCTTTCTCGATATACTTCTGGTATTCTTTCAAGGTGGTGGCCCCAATGGCGTGGAGTTCGCCCCGCGCCAGAGCCGGTTTCAGCAGGTTGGCTGCATCCATAGCCCCTTCGCCGCCGCCCGCGCCTACCAGGGTATGAATCTCGTCGATAAACAAAATGACCTCGCCTTCCGAATCCGTCACCTCTTTAATGACCGCTTTGAGGCGTTCTTCAAACTCACCTTTGTACTTGGCCCCCGCCACCAGCAGACCCATGTCGAGCGACACAATCTGCTTCGATTTCAGGTTTTCGGGCACGTCGCCCTGCACAATGCGTTGGGCCAGCCCTTCCACAATGGCGGTTTTGCCCACGCCGGGTTCACCCAGCAGGATGGGGTTGTTTTTGGTGCGGCGGCTCAGAATTTGCAGCACCCGCCTGATTTCTTCGTCGCGGCCAATGACGGGGTCGATTTTCCCGGCGGCGGCGCGTTCGTTGAGGTTAATGCTGTACCGTTCCAGCGACTGATACGTGGCTTCGGCGTTTTGGTTTTTCACGGCGTTGTTTTTGCCCCGAAGGGCTTTAATAGCGTTTTTGAGCGATTTTTCGGCAAAACCAGCGTCTTTCAGCAGCGTGGCCACGGCCTCTTTGCCGCCCACCAGCCCCAGCAGCAGGAGTTCGATACTGACGAACTCATCGCCAAAATCGGCCAGGTACGTGGTGGCGCGTTGCAGGGCGGCGTTGAGGTCGTTGCCCAGGTAAATGTCTGGCTCGTTACTGTTGCCGTTGCTGACCGATACCCGTGGGTACCCGGCCACAATGGCTCCCAGGGCCAGGTTAAGGCGGCTGGTATCGGTGCCGATGGTCTTGGCCAAAAACCCGATGGTGTTGGGGTCTTCTTCCAGAATGGCTTTCAGCAGGTGGCCCGTTTCCACGGTTTGCTGGCTGTTGGCCTGCGCCAGTTGGGCCGCGTGTTGCAGCACCTCCTGCGCCTTAATAGTGAGTTTCTTACCGTCCATGTTGAGTAGGGGAGTAGTCTGACGAAGGCTAAACAAATCACAGACCAGACGGTTTTAATCAGCCATTTTGTCCGAAAAAGTATCTTTCGGATCAATTTTTGCGTCAAAATGACCGAAAACTACCCTGTTAAACCATGTCCGTAGCAATCCGGGCCGATTGTAAACAGAGCGGAATGCCGCCGCCGGGGTGAACGCTGCCGCCCACAAAGTAGAGGTTATTGTACTGATGTGAGAAGTTGGCGTGGCGCAAAAAGGCCGCAAACCGGTTGTTGCTGCTGTTGCCATACAACGCCCCCTGCGAACTGGACGTGCGCCACTCGATGCTGCGGGGGTCCAACACGCTTTCGGTTTCAATGATCGCGGCCACGTCTGTGCCCAGCACGCGGCTGAGTTTCTGGAGCACGTCCTGCCGGGCGCGGGCAATCACGGCATCCCAGTCCTGCCCGGTGTTGTTGGGCGCGTTGAGGAGAATGAACCAGTTTTCGGCACCGGGCGGGGCATCGTCGGGCTTGTGTTTGCTGGTGATGTTGAGGTAGATGGTGGGGTCGTGGTGCAGCTCGTTTCGCCCGAACAGGGCGGCAAATTCGGCGCGGTAATCATCGCTGAAAAAGATGTTGTGCAGTCCCAGTTCGGCAAATTCACGTTTTATTCCCCAATAAAAAATCAGGCCCGAACTGGATTTGGGTTGCCGCAAAATCCGTTCGGGCTGGCGGGCTTGGGGCAGCAGTTTTCGGAACGTGCTCACCACGTCCATGTTGGAAATGACTACCTCGGCAGGTACGTGGCCGTGGGCCGTTTGCAGCCCCGTTACGCGCTTGCCCTCGGTCTGAATGGCCGTTACTCTGGTGTTGAAATGAAACCGAACGCCCAGATCCTGAGCCAGTTGCACCAGGCTGTTGGTGATGCTGACCATGCCCAGCCGGGGAAAAAACGCGCCAATGTTGTATTCCAGGTGCGGAATGATGTTGAGCGTGGCGGGGGTTTGGTAGGGGTCAGAGCCGTTGTAGGTGGCGTAGCGGTTGAACAACTGCACTAGTTTTGGGTGCGTAAACCGCCGTTGGTTGGCGTTGTTCATGGTGCCGAACACCCCTAGTTTGGGCAGGTTGAGGTAGCCCCGCAAGGCATCCGGCCCTACCCAGGTACGGATTTTGTGCAGCGATTTTTGGAGGAATAATTTCTCCGTCACGTCATACTTCAGCGCACTGTCGGCCAGGTGACTGAGCAGGTGCTCCGGGGGTTCGCCCAGCACGGTTTCGGCCTCGCGGGCAAAGCGGTGTTGGTCGGCCCAGGCGGTGAGTTTGGTGCCATCGTCCCAGAAATACCGGCACGTTTCGTCCAGCCGTTGGTAGGCAAAATAATCGGCGGGGTTGCGGTTGGCCAGCCGAAACAGGTCATCCACCAAATGGGGCATGGTAAACAGCGACGGCCCGGCATCGAAGCGGTAGGTACGTTGGTTGGTGGTGTCGGAGAAGGTGGATAGTTTGCCCCCGGCGTAGGCGTTGGCTTCGTACACATCAACACTAAACCCCTTGACTGCCAGCCGGATAGCGGCGGCAATACCCGCAATACCCGCGCCTACAATGCCCGCTTTTTGGCCCGCCCGTTGGGGGGGTGTGGCGGGTGGCGAAGTGGCGTGTGTGGCGGTCATGGGGTTACTTGCGGGCGTAGTAGTTGAGGGTCACGTTGGCGGCGTTGTTGCGTTCGCTGATGGTGAAATAGCCCCGGTTGTCTTTATCGAAACAGATGGCTTCGCCCTGCGGTTCGAGGCGTAGGGGCAGGTCGCGGGCGGCGGTGCGTTGCAGGGCATCGGCCACGGATTGGCCTTTTTTGCGGGGCCAATAGAACACGTTGGTATAGGTTCGGAGCACGATTTCGGAGCCATCGGAAGAGAAGGCCCCGCCCGTGACAAACGTGTAGGGTAACTCGCCCAGGTATTCGGCCACTCTGTTTTCGGTGGTGCTTTGGGGGTAGGCCAGGCGGTAGAGGCGGACTTTGGTTTCGCGCTTCGAGACAATGTACAGGTCTTTGGTTTGGGGGTCGGCCATCAGCGTTTCGGCGTCGCGGGGGCCGTCGGGGTAGGTAAACGTGATGCGGTCTACCGGGCCAGGTACGTTGGTGAGGGTGCCGGGTTCGGGCAACCGGTAGATGAAGCTGCTGGCGTGAACGGCGGCGTTGTCGCCAATGTCGGCAATGTAGAGGTAGTTTACGCCCGTGGCTGGCCCCGGCCCAATAGTGAGGTCTTCCCAGTCGCGGTTGGTAGCGTTGGGAATGGGCAGTTTGCCCCGTAGCTTGCCGTCGTATCCCAATAGGGCCAGTTCGGCGGGGTTGCCGCTGTCTTGTTCCACCCACAATGCGCCAGGGTTGGTGCGGCTGTCGGCAATGCCCGATGCCTCGTCGATGAGGTTGGGCAGCACCGGGGTCATGGTTGGTTCGGTGCCGAAAACAACGTCGGGTGTGGGGGTGGCGCAGGCCAGGAGTAGCAGCAGCAGCGTGGGCAAGATAACAGTGGGGCGAAAAGTCATAAGCGGGATGTTTCGGCAAAATGATGGTTTTGACCAAAAACGCGTTGAGTTGAGTGTTGAGCCATACCCTGAGTCCGTTTAACAGGGGTGTTAAACCTTCCGGGGCACTCATCGTTCTAACGGTATAAAGACCAACAAAATTAACCTGTTCCCCAAAAGCATGAAAAAAGTCCAGTTGTTTTTCCTGATAGCTCTCCCCGCCCTTTTTTTCCAGTGTGGCGTAAGCCGCCAAATAGGAGAAGCCAAAGCCCTGCGTGACTGCAAGTACAACCTGCTCTCTGCCGACAGTATGCGCGTGGCAGGCTACGACATCCGCGAGTTTCGGTCGGTGCAGAGCATTGAAGACGTTAACCCGTTGAAATACCCCCGGTTGGCGGCGGGCCTACTCACGAGGAACATCCCGTTTGCTGCCCGCATAAACCTGGAAATAACCAACCCCACCAACAAACTCGCGGCCCTCAACCAGTTGGAGTATATTCTGGTGTTGGCCGGCAAAGAGTTTGCCCAGGGGTTCATCAACCAGCGCATTGAGGTCACGCCGGGGGGCGGCAAAACCACCGTTCCCGTCCGTATCAGCACCAATGCCTACCAACTCGCCACCGACCCCGCCACCCGCGAATCGTTTGTGAATCTGGTTCGTACCCTCAGCGGCGATCAATCAGGCACTCCCACCAAACTGACCATCAAGATTAAACCCACCCTCGATTTGTTCAACAAAGCCGTTGACTACCCCGGCTATATCACCATCGATCAGGACATTACGAGCAAAATTTTGCTGGGTCGGTAGTACCCGAATCGGCGCAGGTACGTTGTTGGTGCGGCGAATGCGCGGCCTATTCGCCGTAAATTATGCGGTGAATAGACCGTATATTCGCCGCATCACCAAACGCTGTGTATGGCACTGTATGCTCATCAACGGTCAGACTGGCCCGCTTTTCGGTGGGACACTGCCGCCGTACTGACCCCGTTGGCGGCTCTGCGCTACAAACAGGGCCGGTTGGTTGGTCAGCTTGAAAGCCTGGGTTTTCCGCTTCAGTTGGAAGCGGAAGTAGATACGCTGACGCTCGACTTGCTGACTTCGCACGAGATTGAGGGAGAACTGCTGCCGCTGGATACGGTACGCTCCTCCATTGCCCGCCGGTTGGGAGTTGATAAAGAAGGTCTTTTGCCCGCCGACCGGGCCATTGAGGGCTTGGTGGATGTGTTGCTGGATGCTACCCGGCAGTATGCCAGCCCGCTCACTGCCGAGCGGCTTTTTAATTGGCACGCGGCCTTGTTTCCCACCGGGCGAAGCGGCATGTTCCCGATTACGGTGGCGGGCTGGCGCACCCCCGAAAACGGCCCTATGCAGGTGGTATCGGGGCCGATGGGGCGGGAACGGGTTCATTTTCAGGCCCCTGAGGCAACGCGGCTCCCCACCGAAATGGCGGTGTTTATGGCCTGGTTCAATCAGGAATCAGACCTTGACCCGATCCTGAAATCAGCCATTGCGCATTTGTGGTTTATTACCCTGCACCCGTTTGACGACGGAAACGGACGCATTGCCCGTACCATGGCCGATATGCAACTGGCCAAAGCCGATGGTTCTCCGCACCGGTTTTATAGTATGTCGGCGCAGATCAGCCGCGAACGGGATGCCTATTACACCCAACTGGAACGTACCCAACGGGCCGACCTGACCATAACCGATTGGCTGCTCTGGTTCCTGGACTGTCTGGATCGGGCCTTGACCGCCTCATCTGTTACGGTCGAAAAAGTGATTCTGAAAGCCCGCTACTGGACGGCCCTCGCCAACGTCTCGTTATCAGATCGGCAGCGGTACATGGTTGGTAAGTTACTGGATGGTTTCACTGGAAAGCTAACCACCTCCAAGTGGGCCAAACTCACCAAAACCTCGCAGGATACGGCCCTGCGCGATATACAGGCCCTGGTGAAGTTGGGTGTGTTGATCCAGGAGCCTGCCGGTGGCCGAAGCACAAGCTATCTGCTGGCTGTGCTGGATGCCTGATTTTTAGGGTCGAACCGGTAAACGCAAAAATACTTTTTATTGGCCTAACACGGCTCTGGTACGTTGCCGGTGGGCCAAATAGGCGGGCGTGTTGGGGCGATTGGCTACGCCGCTTCGCGCATGACCTCCGCGCTGACGGTGATGGCCTGGCTGAAATCGGCGAGGAGGTCGCTGATGTGTTCCAGGCCCACCGAGATCCGTACCAGGCCGGGCGTGATACCGAGGGCGGCTTTTTCGGCGGGCTTCAGCTTGGCGTGGGTGGTGGTGTTGGGGTTGGTCACGATGGTGCGCGAATCGCCGAGGTTAGAGGACAGCGAAGCAATTTCGAGCGCGTTCATAAATGCCTGTACCCGCTCAAAACCGCCTTCCAGGTCGATGGTCACAATGGCCCCGCCCGCGCTCATCTGGGCGTTGGCCAGGGCGTGTTGGGGGTGCGAAGGCAAGAACGGGTACTTCACCACGGCCACGTCGGGGTGGTTTTCCAGGTGTTGGGCCAGGGTAAGGGCGTTTTGGCAGTGCCGTTCCATGCGCAGTGCCAGCGTTTCCAGGCTTTTGGAGAGCGTCCAGGCGTTGAAAGGCGAGAGCGACGGGCCGGTGTGGCGGGCAAAAAACCGGATGGGGGCAATCAGGTCGGCGCGGCCCACCACAATGCCGCCCAACACGCGGCCTTGCCCGTCCATGAACTTGGTGGCGGAATGGATGGAGAGGTCGGCCCCAAAATCGAGCGGCGTTTGGAGAATGGGCGTGGCAAAGCAGTTATCGACGTTGAAAATGAACCCGTACTTGCTTTTCAACCGCCCCAGCATGGCCAGGTCTACCAGTTCCAAACCGGGGTTGGAGGGCGTTTCGAGGTACACCATGCGGGCGGCGGGCCGGTCGGCGGTGGGCTGGATGGCGGCTTCCCATTCGGCCTCGGTGGCAGTAGCATCCAGGTACGTATAGGTGATGCCCCATTTGGGCAAAATCTGCGTAATGATCTGGTGCGCCGACCCAAACAACGCCCGGCAGGCCACAATCCGGTCGCCGGCCTGGAGCAGCCCGGCCATGCTGGCAAACACCGCCGCCATGCCCGTGGCGGTGGCAATGCCTTCTTCGGCCCCTTCCAGCATACAGACTTTGTCTACAAACTCGGTCACGTTGGGGTTAGAAAACCGGCTGTAGATGTTTCCGTCCTGCGTTTCCTCGAAGAGTTCTTTGCCTTGTTCAGCATTGTCGAACGTAAAACTCGACGTAAGAAATAGGGGCGTAGAGTGTTCGCGGTACTGCGTTTGCCGCGTTTGGGTACGGATGGCTTTGGTCTGTTTGTGCATGGGGATTGGTGATTGCTTCAGCGTAACCCGGACGCGGCGTAGCCCTCAACCCCCTGAAGGGGGCTTTTGCTCCGAGAGAGGTACGCTTGCGTCAACTTTAGCCCCCTTCAGGGGGTTGGGGGTTACGCCGGATCTGTTTTGAACTTCCTTTGCAGGGAAAAACTTTATAGACAACAAATTTACATCTATCCCGCCGCCCTCGCTTCTACACGATTATTTTTTCAAGGAAGAAGCGACTTTTTCAACTCAGACCGTGAACAGCGCCGCCACACAAAAGCCGTCAATAAGCCACAGGCCCGCTGGTACGTCGGCGGGTTTACCGGCGGCGATTTTTACGACTGTCCAGCTCAGAAACCCCCAAATAATACCCTGGGTGATGGAATAGCTGAAGGGAATGAGCACCAGAGCCAAAAAACACGGTAGGGCTTCGTGGGGCAGTTGCCAGTTGATACGGGTGATGGGCCGCATCATAAACGACCCCACCAGCACCAGGGCCGGGGCTGTGGCCAGCGTGGGAATGAGTGACAGCAGGGGCGACAGAAACAGGAACGGCAAAAACAAACACCCCGCCACCACCGCCACCCGCCCCGTGCGCCCCCCCTGCTCAATGCCCACCGCCGATTCAATATAGGCCGTGCCGGGGCTGCTGCCCAACACACCGGCCAGGGTGGTGGCCACGGCATCGGTCAGGAGCGAGCGGTTGAGGTGGCGGGGTTCGCCGTGCTCGTCGTGGAGGTTGCCCGCCTCGGCCACGCCCACAAACGTGGAAATACTATCGAACAAATCGGTGAAGGCAAAGGCGAAAATGACCGGAGCCATCGACCACCGCAACGACCCAACCAGGTCCAGTTTGCCAATGAGACTGAAATCGGGCCAGGCCACCGCGCCCTGCCAGTTTACCAGCGTAGCCTGCCCGAAATTGATTGCTGCCGCACTGCCCCACCACCGGCCAATGGGCCAGGCCAGGGCGGTGGTGAGCAAAATGCCCAAAATGATGGCCCCCGGCACGCGCCGAACCACCAGCGCGGCGGTGGCCAGCAGCCCCACGGCAAACGTGAGCGGAACGGGGTCGCGGAGGCTGTTGAGTTGCACCAGCGTGTTGGCGTTGGCTACAATGAAATGCGCGTTTTCAAGCCCAATCAGCGTGATAAACAGTCCGATACCCGCCGAGATGGCGTAGCGCAGTGGCTTGGGAATGGCCCGGACGAGGCTGGTTCGGACGTTGAAAATGGTCAGAAGCAAGAACAGGATTCCCGCCCAAAACACCGCTCCCAGGGCTACTTCGGGCCGCAGGCCCATACCTTTCACCGCCGAAAACGTGAAAAAAGCATTCAGCCCCATGCCCGGTGCCACCACAATGGGGTTGCGGGCGTAGAGGCCCATCATCAGGCTACAAAAAAAAGAGAGCAACACCGTGGCCGTCACCACGCCCGTAAACGAAAGGCCGCTTTGGCTCAGAATGGCAGGGTTCACCACAATGATATACATCGTGGCCAAAAACGTAGAGACCCCCGCCAGGATTTCCGTTCGGGTAGAAGGGGTGGGCAATTGGGCCGGGAGGGGGGTCATAGGCGGTCAACGGCGGCTTTCATGGCTTCTTGTTGCCGTTTTTTCTGCAATACCGTGGGCGGTGCTACCCGCTCGCGGCAATCGAAAATGCTGCACCGTTCGCAGGCTTCGCTCACGGTGCGGTGCGGAATGTCGGCTTCGGCGGTGGCCAAAAACGACATCTTGGCGCGAAGCACGTCGTTTACGGCAAAGCACATCGACACGCTCATGTTCTGTCCGTTGCTCTCGCCCGACCGGTCGGCGCGGTGGGGATAGGCCACGGAAATGACCAGAAATGTCTGGCCCGTTTCGGCGTAGGTAGACAGTTGCGCCCGGCACAGCGACCCCCGGCAATTTTTGTGCAGTTGCAGAAAACTCAGTTCCTGCAAGCTGGTGATGGCCACCCACCGGCGGCAAAAATGCTCGTCTACCATGCCGCGTGGCCCCTGCTGGCGCGAGAGGTGCATCTCTTTCGTGAGGGCAAACGTGGTTTGGCCGGGGGTGTGGTTGAAGCGGTAAAAAAACAGTTGGTCGATGCCAAAATCGCGGGGGAGGAGGGAGCTTAGGCGGTAGAAAAACCGTTCGGGCGTGGCCCCAAATTCGTCAATCAGGTTCAGCAGGGCCTCGTTACTCCAGGTGGGGCGGGCAAATAGGTCGTGCAATTCTGCCACCAGCCGGTCGCGCCGGATAAGCACGGCCCCGGCGAAATAACTGGCTTTGTAGTTGTTCAGAATCTGCTCGAACGAATCGGCTTCGACATGGGCGTAGGTATAAGGCCGTACTTTTAGGCCCATGTGCTGGAAACCCACCTCCCGCGCCAGCACGTAGGTACGTTGGGGGTCGGTGAGCGACGTGTTGAGGTGCAGCGTATGGGTTTCGGGCGAAAAAACGGAGCGCAATGAAGCCAGTTCGGGTTGGCGGGCGGGGTCGAAACTGGCCAGGCCAATGCCGTGACGGGTCTTGAGCAGGTTGGCGAGCAGGGCTGCATTGGTGGGTTGGCCGGGGGGGGCGTAGGCCGTCAGAAACGCCAGCGCGTCGGCTTCGATAGCATCAAAATGGTTGTCATTTATTTCCTGAAACGAGCGTAACATGGTCATATACAGCCGTTCTACGCTCATGTTGTAGCTCAGGGCAATGTCCATAAACGTGCGGATCATGGCACTCACTTTGTCGGGTGCCCCGGCCAGCAGGTCCAGCAAATCGGCGGGATCGATGCCGAAGAGTTCGAGGGGAATTTCGGTCAGGAACTTAGAGCGGAGCAGATCGGCGATGGGAGCCAGCTTTTTGCTCACTTTCAGCGACACCAGCGTATCGTACTCAACGTCGAGGGCGGTGGCCAGGCCCGAAATCTTATCGGCTTTGGGGTACTTGCGGCCTTTTTCTATTTCCGAAATATACGATACGGCCATGCCCGACCGCTGGGCTAACTCGCTGACAGACAGTTTTTTTTCTTGCCGAAGCTGGCGCAGTTTCAAGCCAAACAGCAGACGAATGTGATCGGAAGAGAGCGACACGGGCAGCGGGTTAGTTTGGCTTAAAGGTACGCGCCCCAACACGGATTCGCTACGGGTAGATTTGGGCAAGGGCACAACCCGGCAAAAGCCGTTGGCTCTAAGCGCAATCTTTTTGGAGCTTTCTGCGTATATTCGTCAAACTATTTAACAGACTATACCTATGCGTTTATTTCGACGTAACGCCCCGCTGACCGCTTCCCTGCTAGTGGCTGCCGTTTTGGGCCTGAACGGCTGCTACAAAAACGAAGCCGCCCCCAACACTGCTCCCATTCCCATTTTGGTTTCTTCGCCCATTACCGGCGCACAAGAGCGGCCTAATCCTGTCAATTCGCCTGGTTCAGGTACGTTCATGGGTAGCATCGACCCGACTACCAAAGTGATGAGTTATACTGTGACGTATTCAGGCATTACGCCTGTGGCGGGCCACATCCACCAAACTACGATGGCTAATGGCAATGGGCCGGTGATTTTTCCGTTCCCTTCGGCGGCGTTGGCCTCGCCCATTATCGGCACCACGGCTCCGTTGGCCCAGTCACGGATTGACAGCATGCTGGTCGGCCTTTTCTACGTGAATTTGCACACGGCGGCTAACCCCGGCGGCGAAATCAGGGGGAATTTTAAGAAGTAATAAGCCATCTCTTTTTTGCATTATGAAGGGTTGCCTCAACAGGGCAACCCTTTCTTTTTTAGAGCGTTACAACACGCCCTTTGTGCTGGGCAGGTTATCGGGGGCCGCAATGTCGCGGGCGATGGCCATTTTTACGGCTTTGGCGAAGGCTTTGAAAATAGCCTCAATTTTATGGTGCTCATTGTCGCCCGCCACGCTGATATTGATGTTGGCCAAAGCCGCGTCTGCAAACGATTTGAAGAAATGGAAGAACAGTTCGGTGGGCAGGTCGCCAACTTTTTCGCGCTTGAATTCGGCATTCCACACCAGCCACGGCCTGCCCGAAAAATCGAGGGCCACTTGGGCCAGTGCTTCGTCCATGGGCAACAGAAACCCGTATCGGCTGATGCCCCGCTTTTGCCCCAATGCCCGGCGGAAGGCTTCGCCCAAAGCCAGGGCCGTATCCTCCACGGTGTGGTGCTCATCAATATGCAAATCGCCCTTGACCCGGATACTGAGGTCGGCCCCGGAATGCTTGGCCAGTTGGTCGAGCATATGGTCGAAAAAACCGATGCCGGTCTGCATGTGCGCCTGACCGGTTCCGTCCAGGTTTAGCTCAATCAGGATGTTGGTTTCGTTGGTGACGCGGGTCACGGTGGCGGTGCGGGGCGGCAGGCGCAGGTACGTATAAATCTCGTCCCAGTCGTTGGTTGTCAGGGCAATAGCCTGTTGTAACTCAGGCGTGAGGGTGCCAATGTCGGCGGTGAGCGTATCGGCGTTGGCGTTGGGTGGCGTATACAGGATGGCCTTTGCACCCAGGTTTATGGCCAGTTGCACGTCCGTCAGCCGGTCGCCAATGACGTAGCTGTTGGGCAGGTCATAGGCACCGGTTTGGTAGTCGGTCAGCATGGCCGTGCCCGGTTTGCGGGTGGGCTGGTTGTCGGCAGGAAACGTTCGGTCGATGTGCTGGGCGGCGAACTGAATGGACTCATTTTCGAGCGT
Organism: Fibrella sp.; assembly: GCA_043763995.1. GTDB lineage: Bacteria > Bacteroidota > Bacteroidia > Cytophagales > Spirosomataceae > Fibrella. Next base: position 6,892 of record JAYUKZ010000394.1, on the reverse strand, counting down.
AGTCAGCATTTTTTGGTGGGCGGGCCAAAACGTTTCTTCGGGAAACGCCGGTGTGCCCAGCCCATCCTGATTCGTTACCAGCACTAATTTATAAGGCGTTTCGGCGGCAATTTTACGCAACGCCGAAAGCACGTGGGGCACAAATTCCAGTTTCTGGAGCGAATCGATCTGAAAATCCGTTTGCGGTTCCAGAATAAGCGTACCATCGCGGTCGATGAAGAGAACAGGTTGCATGGCCGCAAGATAGGGGGTTGCTCACAAAGAATAGGCCCTGACCACACCAAAACCGCATTATGCCGTATCTTTGACGACATAGTTCAGGTACGTTGGCTGGTTTAAAAAAAAGCTACGCCAGACCAGAAATTGCTTAATTGTAACTCGATCTTTTGAGTAAATATACATGTTCCTGAGAAGATAAACTGGTATGTTTTGTCAGTTAATCACACAAAAAAATTGAGATTAATAGCAGTATCAATTCATTCATATACAATTGTTTACGTACAAAAAAATGCAACAGGCAAGACCTACAAACCTTACACGAATAGGCGTATTTTATGATGGAAATTATTTTCTACATGTAAGTAATTACTACAACTACTCACACGACCGCCGAAGCCGGATCAGCATTTCGGGTCTCCACGCCTTCATCCGCCATCAGGTGGCCGACGTGGAAGCCACCGACAAGCACCTTTGTCAGATTATCGATGCGCATTATTTTCGGGGGCGGCTCAACGCGCACGAAGCCAGTCAGCGCGGTAACCAACTCTTTTATGACCGGTTGTTCGACGATATTCTGATGTCGGAAGGGGTGGTGACGCACTACTTGCCCGTGAAGACGTACCAGGGCCACCGGCAGGAAAAAGGTATCGACGTGTGGCTGGCCCTGGAAACCTACGAACTGGCCACCTACAAACAGTTCGACGTGGTGGTGCTCATCACCGCCGACGGTGATTACGTACCGCTGATTCGGAAGCTCAATACACTGGGTATCAGGGTGATGGTGTTGAGTTGGGATTTTGAATACCTTAACGATCAGGGGGAGAAAATGGTCACGCGCACCTCGCAGGATTTGCTCGAAGAAGTGTCGTACCCGGTGCCGATGCACGAACTGATTGACAACCGGCTGAAGAAAAACGACACCATGATTCGGGATTTGTTTGTGAAACAGCAACCTCGCCCTGAAGGCTCGGCCCGGCAGTTCTACCCCACCGCCGGGCAGCTCAACGCCCCTCAGCCCACCAACGGCACGTACCAGAACCCCCCGTTTTTGCCCCCTGCCGACGAGGAAAATGCCACTTTTCAGGCTGTCAACCCCGACGAAACGCCCCTGCTGACCAACACAGGGGCCGATGCAGGAGCCGACCGGCAAACGAGCACCATCCGTAGTTTGAAGACCGGTTACGGGTTCATTAATTGGCCCCCAAACAACCTGTTTTTTCATTATACCAACGTCACAGCGGGCGATTTTAACGACCTTCAGGTCGATGATGAAGTGTCGTTTCGGATGGCGAAAAATAACGAAGGCAAAGAGATTGCGCTTGACGTTCAGGCGGTTGTGTTTCAGGCATGAACCAGTTCCGGTTTTCGGTAGCGGCGGTGGCCAACCGGTTGGGTGCCCTCTGGCGGCAACAACTGCTGGCCACCGCCGAAGCCAATTTCGACCCGGTAGTGTACCTCTGTAATTACGGCGTGGCCTACCCCGACCAGCCGTTTCCGAACCGGCTCTATGCCGGGGCCAACCGCGTGGTGCCATTTCCGGGGCCGTCTGCGTTGGGAAATGACCTGGATGCGCTGGCCAGTTTTCATGCCGAACACCCCTGCCATTTGGTAGGCTACCTCGGCTACGACCTCAAAAATCAACTGGAACCCCTCACCAGCCGCCACCCCGACCGGCTTGGTTTCAATGATATCTGGTTTTTTGAACCCACGTATATCCTTGATTTTGAGGCCGATACTATCTTGCTTCAGACCAACCAACCTACCCCCGGCCCTTGGGCTGGCTGGCTGGCCGGGGTTGGGCTGGTAGCCGCCCCGCCGCGCCCGGCCAACGTACCGGCCGTGGTACAGGCGCGGGTAAGCCGGGACGAGTACCTGGCCACGGCAGAAAAAATTCGGGCACTCGTCGAAGCGGGCGACGTGTACGAGTTGAATTACTGTATGGAGTTTTTCGCCGAAAGCCTCCAACTCGACCCCCTGCCCGCCTACGAAGCCCTATGTGGCCACTCGCCGATGCCGTTTTCGGTCTTTTTAAAACAAAACAACCGGTATGTGCTGGGTACGTCGCCCGAACGGTTTCTGAGAAAAATGGGCACCCGGCTGTGTTCGCAGCCCATCAAAGGCACCGCCCGGCGCGGGTACAGTCCGGCAGAAGACGAGCAGTTGAAAACCGCGCTGCGAAACAGCCGGAAAGAGCAGGCCGAGAACCTGATGATTGTCGATTTGGTACGGAACGACCTGGCCCGTTCGGCCCAAACGGGTACAGTGCAGGTGGAAGAATTGTTTGGGTTGTACACCTTTCGGCAGGTACACCAACTGATCTCGACCGTCACGGCGCAGGTACGTCCCGGCGTGTCGTTGGCGCAGGTGTTGGGCCACGCCTTCCCAATGGGCAGCATGACCGGTGCGCCCAAAGTGCGGGCCATGCAACGGATTGACGAACTGGAAGCCAGTCGAAGGGGCCTGTATTCGGGAGCCATCGGCTACATTACGCCTAGCGGCGACATGGATTTCAGCGTCGTCATTCGCAGTATTTTGTACAATGCCGAAACGCAGTACGCCAGTTTTTCGGTGGGTAGTGCCATCACGTATGAGGCTGACCCGGAGCAGGAATACGCTGAATGTTTATTGAAAGCGCGGGCCATGCAGGCGGTGCTGGAAGGAGAAGTTGACCCCTTAACCCCCTGATTGTATGGCTGTTTACGGCATGTCGGCACTCTACATCCTGGCAGGGGTGTGGCACTTTGTGCGGCCAAAATTCTATTTGCAGATCATGCCGCCCTACCTTCCGGCGCACGGTTCGCTGGTGTTTTGGAGCGGCGTGGCCGAAGTGGTGCTGGGAGTAGGCTTGCTTTTCCCCGCCACCCGCGTTTGGGCCGCCTGGGGCCTTATTGCCCTGCTGATTGCCGTTTTTCCGGCCAATTATTACATGGCCGTTGGCGAAAAATTTCAGCAGATGTCGCCCTGGATGCGGTGGGGGCGGTTGCCCATTCAGGGGTTGCTCATCTGGTGGGCCTATCAATACACGAAATAAACCCAACCCCATGCCGCAACCCAAACGCGCCGCCGATTCGCACACGATCATGACCGAAATGGTCTTGCCCAACGACACCAATACGCTCAACAACCTGATGGGCGGGCGGCTGTTGCATTTCATGGACATTGCCGCCGCCATTGCCGCGCAAAAGCATTCAAACCGCGTGGTGGTCACGGCCTCGGTCGATAACGTGTCGTTTGCCGAACCCATCCGGCTGGGCAACATCGTGACCATGAAAGCGCAGGTAACGCGGGCGTTCAGTTCGTCGATGGAGGTGTTTATCGAGGTTTGGGCCGAAGATATTCCGGCGGGGGTGCGGGTGAGCACCAATTCGGCCTACTATACTTTTGTGGCCGTTGACCAGAGTGGCCGCCCCATTGAGGTGCCGCCTGTGTTGCCCGAAACCGAAGAAGAAAAGGCGCGGTATGCCTCGGCCCTGCGGCGGCGGCAGCTACGGTTGGTGTTGGCGGGCCGCATGAAACCCAGTGAAGCCACCGAACTGCGGGCCTTGCTCGATATGGAATAGGTTGCCTGTTAACGGCTACCTACCGGCCAGGTGCTCCTTAACCGACGTACCTGAAGGCGCATTACATTGCCGGTAGGCACACAGGTACGAACCGGCCCGGTGGGGAAAAACTGGCTCGTAATCGTCACCAGCCCATCTGCCGTGAAGAGTTCTACTGATGACCGATCCAGCACAAGCCGAAGGGTTTGGTTGCCGGAAAAAGGCGCAGTGGAGCGGGCCGAAAATCCCTTACCCGGCACCTGAATGCCCGCCCGGCTGCGGTCAATGAACACTTCTTGTCGGGCCGCGTCGAACCCAATCAGCAGTTCGTTGGCTTGTCCGTAGCCCAGCCGCAGTGTGAACGAAGCCCCCGGTTTTGCGTTGATGAGCACCTCGAACGGGGCGCGGGCCAGCGCACCAACGTACCTGGAAAATGTGGCATTGGGTTTTTGCTTTGGGTTGAAAATGACTCCCGAATCCGTGTAAAGTGTCTGGATACCAGCCGGTTGCTGGCTTAGGGCGTAGCCGTTGGCGGTTTTCAGAATCCGCAACGAACGCGGAAACGACATGGCCGACCGGAAGGGCGTGGTGGGAATGTCCTGCGCGTAGGTCCAGTTGTTCATCCAGCCAATGCTGACGGGCGTGGGCGCGTTGGCCACCGGAATGGCGGCGTAATAATCGGGGCCGTAGTCGAGCCAGCGCGTCAGAGTGTCTTGCGGTAAAAAATGCGTTCCGTCGAAATCGCCCACGAAATACTGCATTCCCGACCCGCCCGCCACGGCCCCGCTCCCCACCGATTGCAGCCACACCCACTTGCTAGGGGCGGCATTTGCCACCATCGGCACGGCCACCAACGCCGGACATTCCCAGATGCCCAGGGCCAGGTTACGTACCTGAAAACTGGACACTTCGACCCAGTTTTTCAGGTTTTCGGAGTGATAAATCAACGCTTTTTGGTCGGCGGGCAGCACTACAACCATCACCCATCGGCCCACGCCGGGGTGCCAAAACACGCTGGGGTCACGGAAATCAGCCACGTTACGGTCTAGTACGGGATTGTTGGCGTAAGGCGTGAAGGTGCGTCCCCGGTCCAGGCTGTAGGCCATATATTGGCTTTGGTTGCCCTTGCGGTGGCCGGTATAGATGGCCACCATCGCATTCTTGCCGAAACCCGCCGTGTTGCCTGTATCAATGACGCAGCTTCCCGAAAAGGCCATGATCGTATCGGCGGGGTTGTTGGGGGCAGATTGTTCGGAGATAGCAAAGGGTAGTTCCTGCCAGTGGTGCAGGTCGGGGCTAACGGCGTGGCCCCAGGTCATGTGCCCCCACCGGATTCCCTGGGGGTTGTGCTGGTAGAACAAATGGTACTCGCCCCCGAAAAAGATAAGTCCGTTGGGGTCGTTGAGCCAGTTTTTTTTGGCCGAAAAATGCACCTGTGGCCGCCAGTTCTGGGCGTAAGCCGTGTCGGGACGTACCTGGGCCAGAGCAGAAAAACAACCCAGAAAGGCGAAAAGGAGTAGGGCAGGGTAACGCATTGGGGTAAGTTTTTCGATGAAAAATTAGCCGACGGCGAAGCTATCGCCGAGGGCAAAAATGGCTTTCAAACACCGGGCCGTCAGGGTGGCATCTTCCAGCGCGTTATGAAACGTGTCTTCGCGTTCAAATCCAAAATGTGCCCCAATGGCGGAGAGGCTCAGGCCTTTGGGCGTAGGTTTGCCGTTTTTGCGAAGCACCCGAAACACAAAATAACTCAGCGTATGCAGGTCAACCAATGTGCGGGAGTAGGGCCATTTCAGTTTCTCGCTGAGATAGGCTTCCTTCAAAAAATTAATGTCGTGCATCACGCTCTGCCCGCAAATGACCACGTCGCGCAGGTACGTTGTCCGGTCGGTTTGGTTGGGCGGCACCCGCAGGTTGAGCAACTCACAGATCCAGATTTCCAGAGCCGGGAGCACGTCGTAAATCATGGGTGCGTCGTCCAGATCGGTCAGGGAGAGGTTGTGTACTTTCTCGGCAGAAGCCGTAAACGCCTCGGCATTTTCGGGATATACGTTAGTGAGGTATTGGCCCTTTTCGACCCAATTATCATCGAAAAGCACCGCACCCAGTTGAATAATTTCGTTATACCCCGGCTCCGGGCCGGACATTTCAAGATCGAGCACTAAAAAAGGCATAGCAGACGGGTTGGTGTTCTTGTTGGCCTGTGGTGGCAGATGCAAAAGTACGTCTATACGTGCAAACGTGCCCAGACAGATCGGCGTATTGGATATGGCTGGGCATCGGCGCATCGGGCATCGGCGTATTGGCGGCGGCGTATTGGACGCGGCGCATTGGGTACGGCGTATTGGACGCGGCGTATTGGGCGCGGCCCAGGGCGGAGGCAAGCCCGAACGCGGGACCGCCCGCCCCTACAATGCCGTCGCTTCAAAAATTCCCCACCGGTTTCGAGGGTTCCCATGTAGGGGCGGGCGGTCCCGCGTTCGGGCTTGCCTCCGCCCTGGGCCGCGTCCAATATGCCGTACCCAATACGCCGATGCCCTCTTACAGGTACGTCGGTTTCCGGGAAACTAAAAAAGATTATCGCTTGTATGTACAATTGTTTAACGCACACAAACCAAACCAACACGATGAACTATGTCATCACCGGCTCGTTGGGCAACACGGCCAAACCAATTACAGAGGGGTTGCTCAAAGCGGGCCATTCCGTCACGGTTGTCAGCAGCAACCCCGCCACAGCGGCAAAAATTGAGGCAATGGGGGCCGTTGCCGCCATTGGCGACGTGGCCGATGCCGCGTTTGTGCGCCGCGCTTTTGCCGGTGCCGATGCCGTGTACCTTATGATTCCGCCCAACTGGGGCACTACCAATTGGCGCGGTTACCAAAACATCGTGGCCGATGCGTACATCGAAGCCTTGCGGGTCAATGAAATTCAGTTCGCCGTGTTGCTCAGCAGCATCGGTGCGCACAAGGGGCAGGGCACCGGCCCGGTAGATGGGCTATATGACATGGAGCAGAAGCTGAAAACGGTGGAAGGGCTGAACGTCAAGGTGTTGCGGCCTTCGTATTTCATGCAAAACTTGTATAGCATGGCGGGTATGGTGAGAAACATGGGCATCATGGGCAGCAATTTCGGA
>JAYUKZ010000393.1:0-1855 GCA_043763995.1 Fibrella sp. | reverse complement strand
TTCATGGCCGCCCCCATCGGTATGCTGTCGACCAGGCCGCCGTAAACTCCAACGATGGAGAGGTTTCCGCCTTTTTTGGCGGCAATAATCATTTGCCGAAGCACCAGCGGGCGGTCGCTTTCAATCCGCACGTACTGCTTGGCTTTGTCCATATAATACTGAAACGTGTCGTCTACAGCTTCCATCCCCACGGCATCAATGCAGCAGTCAACGCCGCGCCCGGCGGTCATTTCTTTCAGAGCCTGCAAGACCTCTACTTTAGAGAAATCCAGGATTTCGGCGCGGCAGTGTTTGCGGGCCAGTTCCAGGCGGGCGGGTTCGCGGTCGATGCAGATAACCCGGCCCGCGCCCATCAGCCACGCGCTTTGCATGGCCATCTGCCCCACGCCGCCCGCGCCCCACACCGCCACCACGTCGCCGGGCTTGATGTCGGCCATGCTGGCGGCCATGTAGCCCGTAGGAAACGCATCAGCGCAGGCAATGGCCTGGTCGTTCCGAATGCTTTCGGGCACCACAAAACAGCCTTTGTCGGCAAAAGGTACCCGCACGTACTCGGCGTGGCCCCCGGCGTAGCCCCCAAAGGCGTGCGAATAGCCGTAGAGGGCCGCCGGCGAATCGCCAAAAAGGGGTTCAACCATATAGGCGTTGGGGTTCGAGTTGTCGCAGAGCGACCACGACTCGTTTTGGCAGTAGGCACAATCGCCACAACCAATGCTGGCCGCCACCACCACCCGGTCGCCGCGCCGGAGGTGCTTCACGTTTGGCCCCACTTCCACCACTTCGCCCATAAATTCGTGGCCAATAATATCGCCCGCCATCATGGTAGGCACGTAGCCATTGAGCAAATGCAGGTCTGAGCCGCAGGTGGCCGAGCCAATGACGCGCAGGATCGCATCCTGGGCATCCACAATAAAAGGGTCGGGTACGCGCATGGGGCGCAGGTCGTACCGGCCCTGGTAGGTTAATGCTCTCATGGTTAAATCAGCGCGTTTTGGGCGTTTTGTTTGTCGGTTTTAGGCGTACTGTCAATGGGTTGGGGGCTGGTCAGGGGCTGCCGCAAGGCGGGGTTGATCCGCTCCGGCTCGCGCCCCGATGGGCCTTCGTTGGAAGGAATCATGCCGGTTTCCATGATGCGCTTGAACCGCCGGATGTCTTCTTTCACCATCTGCCGGAAGGCGGGCTGAAACAACCCGGCCACCAACGTACCTAGCTGCCCTAGCGGCGGCGTGTACCGGATGGTGACGTGTACTTCGGTGCCCCGGCCCGGCGGCGCATCCTGAAACCGAACCTCGCCCGCGTTGTCTACCGTGGCTTCGGCCACCGACCGCCAGACCAGTTTTTCGTTTTCTACTTCTTCCACCAGTTCGGCATCCCACTCCAGATTACCGATGGCCGCAATTTTTTCCGTACCGGGAACAGGAGCCACCCAATGCGACCGTTTGGGGTCGAGTTGCGTCACCGACTGGAGGTGTTTCATGAACAGGGGCAGGTTTTCCAGCTTGCGCCAGTAGGCATACACCTCCGGGCGCGGCTTGTTGATGGTCACGCTCCGGCTGATCTCCAGGGCCTCCACCGCTGCGTTTTCTGCCGTGTTGCGGCCCACGGCCCGGTTGAGGGGGCAATAGCCCGATGCGCCCCGAAACGCCAGGTAGCCGCCCGTGGTGGCCAACAGCCAACTGCCGCGCCGCGCCCCCACCGTGGTGAGCAATGCCCCTGCCACCGCCGACAGAATCCGTTCGTTGCGGCCAATGTTGATCGTGCTCGACCCCGTGGCGTAGGGCCGGATGGGCGACATACCCTTGAGATCGCCCATTGCAAACTGCTTGTCTGCCATAGTAGTAAGATTAAAATATTT
>JAYUKZ010000392.1:0-1855 GCA_043763995.1 Fibrella sp. | reverse complement strand
TTCATGGCCGCCCCCATCGGTATGCTGTCGACCAGGCCGCCGTAAACTCCAACGATGGAGAGGTTTCCGCCTTTTTTGGCGGCAATAATCATTTGCCGCAACACCAGCGGGCGGTCACTCTCGATACGGACATACTGCTTGGCTTTGTCCATGTAGTACTGAAAGGTGTCGTCTACGGCTTCCATCCCCACGGCATCAATGCAACAGTCTACACCCCGCCCGGCGGTCATCTCTTTCAGGGCCTGCAAGACCTCTACTTTGGAGAAATCCAGAATTTCGGCGCGGCAGTGTTTGCGGGCCAGTTCCAGGCGGGCGGGTTCACGGTCAATGCAAATGACCCGGCCCGCGCCCATGAGCCACGCGCTTTGCATGGCCATCTGCCCCACGCCACCCGCGCCCCACACCGCCACCACATCGCCGGGCTTGATGTCGGCCATGCTGGCGGCCATGTAGCCCGTGGGGAAGGCATCGGCGCAGGCAATGGCCTGGTCGTTCCGAATGCTTTCAGGCACCACAAAACACCCTTTGTCGGCAAAGGGCACCCGCACGTACTCGGCGTGGCCCCCGGCGTAGCCCCCAAAGGCGTGCGAGTAGCCATAAAGGGCCGCCGGTGAATCGCCAAAAAGGGGTTCCACCATGTAGGCGTTGGGGTTCGAGTTGTCGCAGAGCGACCACGATTCGTTTTGGCAGTAGGCACAATCGCCGCAGCCAATGCTGGCCGCCACCACCACCCGGTCGCCGCGCCGGAGGTGCTTCACGTTTGGCCCAATCTCTACTACTTCGCCCATAAACTCGTGGCCAATAATATCGCCCGCCATCATGGTCGGAATGTAGCCGTTGAGCAAATGCAAGTCGGAGCCGCAAGTGGCCGAGCCAATCACGCGCAGAATAGCATCCTGGGCATCCACAATAAAGGGGTCGGGTACGCGCATGGGGCGCAGGTCGTACCGGCCCTGGTAGGTTAATGCTCTCATGGTTAAATCAGCGCGTTTTGGGCGTTTTGTTTGTCTGTTTTAGGCGTACTGTCACTCATCTGGGGGCTGCTCAGGGGTTGGCGCAGGGCGGGGTTGATCCGCTCCGGCTCCCGGCCGGAAGGGCCTTCGTTGGAGGGAATCATGCCCGTTTCCATCAGCCGCTTGAACCGCCGGATGTCTTCTTTCACCATCTGCCGGAAGGCGGGCTGAAACAACCCGGCCACCAACGTACCTAGCTGCCCCAGCGGCGGCGTGTACCGAATGGTGACGTGTACTTCGGTGCCCCGGCCCGGCGGCGCATCCTGAAACCGAACCTCCCCGGCGTTGTCTACCGTGGCTTCGGCCACCGACCGCCAGACCAGTTTTTCGTTTTCTACCTCTTCCACCAGTTCGGCATCCCACTCCAGGTTGCCGATGGCCGCAATTTTTTCCGTGCCCGGAACCGGAGCCACCCAATGCGACCGTTTGGGGTCGAGTTGCGTCACCGACTGGATGTGTTTCATGAACAGGGGCAGGTTTTCCAGCTTGCGCCAGTAGGCGTACACCTCCGGGCGCGGCTTGTTGATGGTCACGCTCCGGGTAATCTCCAGGGCCTCCACCGCCGAATCTTCTGCCGTGTTGCGGCCCACCGCCCGGTTGATGGGACAATAGCCCGACGCGCCCCGAAACGCCAGGTACCCGCCCGCCGTGGCCAGCAGCCAACTGCCGCGCCGCGCCCCCACCGTGGTGAGCAATGCCCCTGCCACCGCCGACATAATCCGTTCATTCCGGCCAATATTAACCGTGCTCGACCCCGTGGCGTAGGGCCGGATGGGCGACATACCCTTGAGATCGCCCATTGCAAACTGCTTGTCTGCCATAGTAGTAAGATTAAAATATTT
>JAYUKZ010000391.1:0-6476 GCA_043763995.1 Fibrella sp. | reverse complement strand
GCCGGATGCCGGTTTCGCGGGTGGCTTTCAGGAGTTTGGTCAGCAGCATCTGCACCAGCGCGTGCTGGATACTGGCGCAGATATCGTCCAGGTGGTCGGCCACAAAGGCAGGGTTTTGGCGCGTATGGTCGCGGAGGAAGTAGCGAATGGCGGTTTTGATGCCGCTGAACGAAAAATCCAGCCCCGGCATATCGGTTTGGGGGAAGGCGTAGGCCAGGGGGTTGCCCCGTTGGGCGTGGCGGTCAATGAGCGGCCCGCCGGGGTAGGGCAACCCCAGCAACTTCGCCGATTTATCGAAGGCTTCGCCCACGGCATCGTCCTGGGTTTGGCCAATGACGGTCATGTTTAGCGGCGTATCCACCCGCACCAGTTGGGTATGTCCCCCGCTCACGGTAAGGCACAAAAACGGAAATTCCGGTACGGCCTTCTCCGGTACGTTGCCAGGTACGTTCGGTTCCTGAATAAAATGGGCCAGCACGTGGGCCTGCATGTGGTTCACCTCGATGAGCGGCAAGCCCAGCCCCAGCGCAAAGGCTTTGGCAAACGAAGCCCCTACCAGCAACGACCCCAGCAGCCCCGGCCCCCGCGTGAAGGCAATGGCCGACAGCTCGGTCTTGGCCACCCCGGCTTGAGTTAGGGCTTCGGCCACCACCACCACAATGTGCTGCTGATGTGCCCGCGAGGCCAGTTCGGGCACCACCCCGCCATATTGCCCGTGAATAAGCTGGGTGGCAATGACGTTGGAAAGCACCCGGCCATGGGCCATGACCGAAGCCGATGTTTCGTCGCACGACGACTCGATTGCCAGTAAAATCATGGGGGCAAAAGTAACGAACGCTACCCAGCAATTTGGGCCACCGGCTGGCGGCCCGCGCAGCGCGGCGTAGCTTTGCCCGGTCAATCCCCAACGCCCATGCCCCAAAACCTGCTCCAGATTACCCTTGTGGTAGCCGACTACGACGAAGCCATCCGGTTTTACGTCGATAAACTGGGCTTTACCTTGCTGGAAGACACGCCCCTAACCGACACCAAACGGTGGGTGCGCGTGGCTCCGCCAGGTACGTTGGCAGGGGGGCAACTGTTGCTGGCCAAAGCCACCGACGACGAGCAACACAGCCGGGTGGGCAACCAAACCGGCGGGCGTGTGTTCGGCTTCCTCCACACCGACGATTTTTGGCGCGGCTACAACCACCTGCTGCAAAACGGTGTGACCATCATCCGCCCGCCCGCCGAACAACCCTACGGCACGGTAGCCGTTTTCGCCGACCTCTACGGCAACCTTTTCGACCTGATTGGGCCACCAACGCCGGTTCTTGACCCACCGACAGCGTAAGGGTGTGGGCGGGAGTGACGAAAACACGATATTTACCGTTTAAATAGGTGGGAAATATATTTTGGGCATCGGCGGCTTTGCGTTCGGCCAGGGCGGAGGCAAGCCCCGCCCCTACACAGGAACCTATGAAACCGGTTGGGGATTTGGGATGTGACGGCATTGTAGGGGCGGGCGGTCCCGCGTCCGGGCTTGCCTCCGCCTTGGGCCGAACGCGAAGCCGCCGATGCTGACACGCCGAAACCTATTCACAACATAAAATCTGCCTTTACTTACGTTTTTCTGCCGAATGCGCACCTTCATCAACATAGTCCTGAAAACGCTGCTGCTACTGTTGCTGGCAATAGCCACGGGCTGGGTTATGTTGCAGTTGCCGCCCGTGCAGACGTACCTGGTGCAACGGGCCACCACCTGGGCCACCCAAAAGCTGGGGATGCCCGTCAGCATCAGCCGCGCTTCCATTAAATGGTTTGATTCGCTGACGCTGGAAGACGTTCGGGTGCGCGACTACCAGCACCGGCCCATGATCAGCATCGGGCGGCTGGAAGTCAACTACAACCTGGGCAATTTCGTAGACCTCACCACCCTGCCCGCCTGGCTGGGTACGTTGCTTGCGCGTCCCGGCGAATCCACGCCGGGCGCGGCCCCCAAAAAACCTACCACCGCCACCCACCTCGATGCCGTGGTGCTCTACCAGCCCAACGTGCAACTGGTGTATGACCCCAAAACGGGCGACCTGAACCTGGACGATTTTATTGCCGCCATCGAAAAACTCACCTCCGACCCCACCCAACCCAACGTACCCAGCGATATGCACGCGCCGTTTACGATCGGCAAAATTGCGCTGGTTGATGGGTTCTTTTCGATGGACGACCCCCGCCTGGCCCGCATGAAAGACCCGGCGTTTTTCGACTATAACCACATCCGGCTGTCGGATATCAACGGCGACGTGTCGAATTTTCTGGTGCTGGGCGATACCATTGCGCTGGATATGCAGCACCTGCGCACGGTAGACCGGCAGTCGGGGTTGCGGGTGAAACGGATGGACACGCGGTTTCTGTATTCGGCCAAAAAGCTGGAGTTCAACGACTTGCTGATGCAGGTCAACAACTCGGTGATTCGCAATTACGTGGCCATGCTCTACAACGAACCCGGCGACATGGGCGAGTTCAACACGCGGGTGGCCCTGCGGGCAAATTTGACCAACAGCCAGATTCACGCGGCAGATTTGGGGGCCTTTTCCGAGTATGTGCGCGGGCTGAACGAGGTCTGGACCGTCAGCACTAACCTGCGCGGGCGGGTGGTAGACCTCAGCCTGGCCAACACCGACCTGCGTTTTGGCCCCCAGGGTCGGAGCTGCCTCGTGGGCGATCTGACCTTCAAAGGTTTGCCCGATACCGACACCGACAAGCTGCGCGTCGATCTTCGGTTTGCCCCCTCGCTGGTACATATGGCCGACATTCGGCAGTATTACCCCGACCCGGCCTTTACCAAAACCATGAGCAAACTGGGCACCGTGGCCTTCAACGCCGATTTTGCCGGTACGTTTGCCGATTTCACCACCAAAGGGCAGTTCAGCACGGCGTTGGGGCGCGTGGGCGGCAGCGTGAAACTCCACCTGGCCAGCCAGCCCGACCAGACCACCTACGAGGCCGACCTGGTGGCCGACCGGTTTCGGGTGGGCGAACTGCTTGACCAGCCAGGCACGTTGCAGGCCATCGACGGGCGGGGGCGAATCCGGGGGCGGGGCACCGACCTGAGCCGGGCGCAGGCCGACATCGACGGGCAGTTTGCGCGGTTCGGGTTCGGCGGGTACGACTACAAAAATCTGGTGGTGCAGGGAAACCTGCAAAAAGCGTATTTCGACGGGCACGTGGCCCTGCGCGACCCCCACGCCAAGCTGAACCTGGACGGCGAATTTGACCTGCGCGGGGCGCGAAATCGCTTCGACGTACGCGGCAACATTGACCGCGCCGACCTCCGCGCCCTGGGCTATACCCGCGATTCGCTCACGATCTCGACCACCGTCAACGCTGTACTAGACGGTAATTCCATTGACCAACTGGCGGGCAGTGCCCAGTTTCGGGATGCGTTTCTGACCCTGAACGGCCGCAACCTGGCCATCAATGACCTGGCCGTGGTGTCTACCATCGAAGGCACCCAAAGCCGCTACCTCAACATCGATTCTGACTTCTTTTCGGCGCGGTTCCAAGGCAACTACCAGCCCAAACGAACCCTGGACGACCTGATGACCCTGGCCGACGAATACCGGCTTTATTTTTCGGGCGATGCCGAAGGGCGAAAAGCCTATTATGCCCAAAAACTGGCCCGCGCCGGGCAAACCCCGCCCGTGCCTTACTACCTCGATTATTTGGTGGCGGTGCGCAACGCCCAGCCGCTACTCACGTTCCTGAACCTGCCCGCCTACCTGGCCCCTGCCACCCGGTTGGCCGGCCGCTACAACGCCGACAACACCCAGTTCATCACCGCCACCGTCACCACCGACTCCCTCCGCGTGGCCGGTTACGCCTTTGGCCCGACTGATCTGGACCTGACGACCTCCAAATTTACCCATTCGGAGGCCGTGCTGGCTTCGGCCATTCTGACCTCGGCCCGGCAAAAACTGGGTGGTCTGGCCCCCACCCAAAACCTGGACGTGGAAGCCTCCTGGGATCAGGATCACATCACCTTTACCAGCCGCGTGGCGCAGTCTGGTACGTCGAATCAGGCTAACCTCAACGGCGAACTGAGTTTCAAAGGCGATGCCATCGACCTCACGTTCCGGCAATCGAAACTGCGCCTGCTCAACACCGACTGGACGCTGAACCCCGCCAGCCTGGTACGTATCATTGGCGATGAACTAGTGCTGCGCGACGTGACGATGGTGAACCAAAACCAGTTCATCACCGCGTCGGGCCGCGTCTCCACCGACTCGTCGGCCCGGCTCAACCTGGCGGCGCGTGACTTTCAGCTTAACTCGCTCAACCCCGTGCTTAACACCCGGCTGGGCGGGGTGCTCAACGGCACCGTTCAACTCCGCGACCTCTACCGGTCGGCCATTGTAGAAAGCCGCCTGGCCATTTCGGGGTTGGCCTACGAAGAGGCCCTCATTGGCGATGTGGTGGGCACGGGAGCCTATGACCCCGCCGCCCGCCGCGTGAACGTGGATGCCCGCCTGATTCGCGACCAAGCCGACGTGCTGACCCTCACCGGTACGTATACGCCCGGCTTGAAAACCAATTCGCTGGCTCTGCTGGCCAATTTCAACCAGACCGAACTCCGTTTGGCTCAGCCCTTTACCAAAGGATTATTCTCGAATTTCGGCGGCACGTTACTGGGGCAGGTGGCCGTGAAGGGTACCCCCGCCGTGCCCCAACTCAGTGGGTCGGTGGCCATCCAGAAAGGCCGCGCCACGTTCGATTACCTGAAAGCAGACCTGTTTTTTGAGAACACGATTTTCTTTGGCGATAACGAAATCCTGACCCGCCGCATGGTGGTGCGTGATGCCGACGGTAACACGGCGGTGGTGCGGGGCGGGGTGTACCACGATAATTTTCGGTATTTTCAACTGGGGCTGGATGCCGACCTGCAAAAGTTTCGGCTCCTGAACACCACGGCCAAAGACAACGACCTGTTCTACGGGCAGGCCATCGCCACGGGCAAAGCCGAACTTTATGGCCCGCTCAACAACCTGACCATCCGGGCCGATATGCGCACCAACAAGGGCACCCGCATGTACATTCCCCTCGACGGGGCCGCCACCGTCAGCCAGCAGGATTACATCCGGTTTGCCAGTCGGCAGGTGGCCGTCAAAGACTCGGCCCACCCCACCGTTGACTTGTCGGGCATCAAGATGGATTTTAAGTTTGATATAACCCCCGATGCCTACTGCGAAGTGCAGTTCGACCGGCAATCGGGCGATATTATACGTACCTACGGCGAGGGGCGTATTGCCATGAGGGTAGACACCAAAGGCGATTTCACCATGACCGGCACCTACGGCATCACCCAGGGCGATTACACGTTTACGTTCCAAAACTTGCTGAATAAAAAATTCCAGATCCGGCCCAACAGCCGCATCACCTGGACCGGCGACCCCTACGGTGCCCTCATCGACGTGACGGCGGCCTACACGCAGTTCACGGCGTTGGGTGCGCTGCTGCCCGCTGGTACGTCCTCCAACGTGAACAACAATTCGCCCGACCGTACCCGCCGCTACCCCGTTGATCTGCTCATCAAACTCACCGGCCAGCTTACTACCCCCGACGTTGGTTTCGACCTGAAAGTGAAGGAATACCCCGCCTCGTCGGAGTTTCGGCAGGCCATCACGGCGTTTGAAAACCGGCTCCAAAGCAACGACCAGGAATTGACCAAACAGGTGAGTAGTCTGCTGATTTTCAATCAGTTGATCCCCGAAGGGTCGAACCTGTTCAGCCAGGATGTGCAGGGCGGCGTGGGCAATGCGCTGGGCGAAATTGTGTCGAACCGGCTGAGCCAGTTGTTTTCCAACGTAGACGAAAAACTGGACGTGGGCGTGTCGTTGGGCAACGTGCTGGGGTCGGCCACGGGCAACGCCGCCACGGATAATCTGCTCAATAACCTCCAGTTGCGGGTATCGTACCGGCTCCTCAACGACCGCCTCCGCGTGAGCCGCGACGGGGGTTTTACCTACGGCCAGAGCCAGGCCAGCGCGGCCAGCCTCCTGGGCGAGTGGACGCTGGAATACTGGCTCACGCCCGACGGGCGGCTGCGGGCCAAGATGTATAACCGCAACCAGCAAAGTGCGTTGGGGTCGCTCAATTTCAGTTCGGCCACCCTCACCACCAGCGGCGGGCTGAGTATGCTCTACACCCGGTCGTTCAACCGGCTGCTGTTTGGTGGCCCGGCCAGGTACGTTGGGCCGGGGGTGCCCGCCGAGCAACCCGCGCCGCCCACGCCCGGTGTTCAGCCCCTGGCTACGCCGCCCACATCGGTCTCGGCGGGTTTGTCGGGCAATCAGTAGGGGCGGGGTTGCAGCGGGCTTCGCGCGGGTCTGAGACGCAAGTATTGCGTCTCTACGTGTGATCGGCCTGCGTGTAGAGAGCGGAAAGCCTTGGATTCATTGACTTTCGGCCTTGCGGGGCCTAACTTTGCCGCCTCAGCGAAG
>JAYUKZ010000390.1:0-6508 GCA_043763995.1 Fibrella sp. | reverse complement strand
TCTTTTATGACCATGAGCGACGTTATGGAAGTCGCCGACTGGTGCTTGATTTACAGGAACAAGGCTTTCAGGTGGGTCGCCATCAGCTACGAAAGATTATGAGAACCAATCAGTTACAGGCTATTCAGCCGCGCAGCTTCGTGCCCCGCACCACCAACAGCAACCACGCTGCACCTTACAGTCCCAACTTGTTGTTAGATCGGCCCGATCCCACCCGCCCTGGTGAGGTACTAGTGGGTGACATCACGTATCTGGCTCTGCTAGGCGGTGAATGGGCATACATGGCGGGCTGGTTAGACCTCTTTAGTCGGAAAGTGAGCGGCTGGACTGTGGACGATAACATGGAAGAAGCACTGGTTCACAGTGCCTTACAGAAAGCTATCGGCCATAACCAATTGGAGAAAGGTAGCATTATCCACTCCGACCGAGGGGGGCAGTACGTCGGTAAAGAGTTTCGGAAAACACTTCGGCTACACCAGTTTGAGCAGAGTATGGCTCGTGCCGAGGAGGTTTATGATAACGCCTTTATTGAGTCTTACTGGTCGCGATTAAAAGCTGAGTTAGTTTATCAGCGCGTGTTTCGTTCGGTAGCTGACGCACGAGAGCAGTTGTTTGAGTATATCGAACTGTACTACAACCGCCGTCGGCGACGTTCGTCGCTGGGCTATGTTAGCCCATTACAATTTGAGGAAGTATATTACCGGAATAATTCTAAAACTGTCTCTTAGCCACTGTCCGGCTAAACAGGACCACCTCACGCCCAGGCTTGTCTCTGAGCGGGCCACGTGTCTGGATTTTAGCGTTGCCAAAAATGGGGCACTGACTGCCTACCGTTGGAAGGGCGAATCGATGCTACAACCCGAAAACCTGATCTGGGTATGACTGATTCAATCTGACTTTCCCCCGCACTGATTGCCGACAGCCAGATGGGCTACACACGAAACTCGCCACTTATAGCCTAAATTTGGCTCCGAACTTACTTGCCTGTTTGGCCAAACCCGGCCACGTCCGGCCACGTTAGACGAGCGTATCAGCCCCCAGCCAAACAATCCATTCCAGCCGAACCATTATGATTGCCGAACTGGCGCGGGTTCTCGAACACGCTGGCACGGAAGGAATACCCTTACATTCGTTGCAACAAGGCGTTACGGCGAAACAAACTAAAAATGAACAATGCTCTTTTCCATGCTTATCAACGACGTTTCCGCTTCGTTGGCAGAACATGTGTACTGGCAGATAGGCCAAACTTATCCAGATCATCCTGAATCAGGCGGAGGAGGGTTTGTTGATCGGGCAATTGAAGCTGGTATTTGGATACGAACAACTCGTTGGCCATCCCACCCGTGGCGTATTCCACCAGACTGTCGTCTTTATCAGCGCACAGGATTAGTCCCACTGGCGGGCTGTCGCCCTCGGTCATCTCGTTGGCTTTGTAGTAGTTCAGGTAAAGGTTCATCTGCCCAGCATCACCGTGGTCGAAGCGACCAATCTTTAGGTCGATCAGGACATGGCATTTTAAGATACGGTGGTAGAAGACGAGGTCGATATGGTAATGGGTGTTGCCAAAGGTAATGCGTCGTTGGCGGGCCTCGAAGCAGAAGCCCCGGCCCAGTTCAGTTAAGAAGTCCTGAATATGGGTCAGAATAGCCGCTTCAAGATCATTTTCTGAATACTCGGCTTTCTCGGCCAGGTTCAGAAATTCCAGTACGTAGGGGTTCCGCATCCGGTCGGCGGGCAGACCCGGCTTCTCGTCCGTAACACGACCGACGATGGCGGCTTTATCCGTCGAAAGGCCGGTGCGCTCAAACAATAGCGTGGTAGTGGCCCGTATCAGTTGCCGGACACTCCAACTGTTTTTGACAGTTTCCACTTCATAGAATCGTCGTTTCAGTTCTGAATCCAGCCGGATCAGTTCGATAAAGTGCGAAAAAGTAAGCGTTGTCAACAGCCGGGACGGACTCAATTTCAAATCATCGGTAGGCTCGTTTACGGCAGTTATCAATTCGCCAGACACTGTCTGGCGAATTGATAACTGGTTCATTTCCTGAGTCATATAGGGTAAAAACCAACGGTATGTCAGGTAAAATTGTCGGAAGTTTTTTAGGTTAGTAACGGTCATACCTTTGGTAGCCGAAAGTCGTTGGGCGGTACGCTCCATAAGTCGCTGGCCGTGGGTGGCGCGGTCAGTACCGTTTTGCTCAAACTCCACCAGATAAAAGCCGATCAGCCAGTTGCGAACGGTGAGAGCCGTGTTTACCTGCTGAACGGCCTGCGCCGAAAGTTGAACCTGAACGGTTTCCAACGTACCTATGAGTTGATCAAAGGTCATACTTCTTGGATTTTGTGGGTTTGTCTCACGCCTTTTGGGGATAGAAAAACCGTGACTGGACTGTTGATAAGCACTCAGGCGCAAGTTATCACTCAAACTGGTTAGACTCACCGAAGATACCCCATCGGAACATGAATGCACCGGCAGTCGGGCCGGTACACGTACTCACGGCCCACCGTTGGGTTATTGGGATCCTTGGCCGCCCGCAACACCAGGTGTATTTCTTTCGATGGCCCATGTACGACTTTTCCCTCCTGAATCAGCAGTTGGAATTTGCTTGCCTCCGGGTATGCCGCCAGCACCGCCGAGGTTTGCCGATACGTTTCCCGGTCGGTGTAAGCCAACCACCCACCGCCCAATACCAGCAGCACCGGCAACACCCATACCCCATTGCGGCCTAACCCATGACAAAATGCCGTCCAGGGGTTGTCACTCTGAAACGGCTTTTGGCTTTGACTAACCCGTGAGGCCGCTGCCGCCAGTATCTGCCGGTTTTGCTCACATTCCTCGGCAAATATGGCGATCAACATGGCCCCCGAATCACCCACATCATACCCATACCGGGCCTTAACGCGCGATTTTGTTACGTCTAGTGCCTGCATCAGTTATGCGTCTTTTCGACCTGTAGGCCCTCGATCTGCTTTTCTACCAACAGCCGTTCCAGAAAATCGTATTCCGACAAGCCTTTGCCCAATTGAGCATAATGAACAATCTGACGACCCACCTCACTTTCCATGTCTATGGCACCGAACGGAACCAGCCCCAGCCGGTTCTGAGCGCAAAACTCAGTCAGCATGGCCAACTGCTCGTGCCGCGCCGGGCCAACAAAACTGTACTGATTCGGGTGGGCTATCAAAGTGAATGCGCCTTCGAGCCGACTTACCAACGTGGCCAGATATTCCATGCAGGGCTTGAAGGCGGTGTTGCCCCCAATCACCACATAAAACACAAACCGGCTGGCCGTCTGGGTCTCAACCCGGCGCAGCAACTCAGCCGGCATGTCCTGTTCCAGCAGGGCCGGGAACTGCTCGGACTCAGGCGCACCGAAGTCCAGGAAGTACTGGGTGTAGTCCAGACGGCCCAGTTCCAACACCGACCGGATCAGCAACTGCCGATCCTGTTTGGCCCGTTCGTTAACCAGCGAGAGCTTGGCTAGCCGGTTGCCAGGCTGGGTGCGCAGAAAAGCCAGTTGCCGGTCACTGGTTTTGGTGGAGTTGTCTACATCCAGAAACAGCGCACCCGGCTCCTGTTCCAATCCCAGGGCGTAGAGATAAACCAAAAACGATTTACCTACGCCCCCTTTGGCCTGCATCACAAAATGGAATGTTTTCATACGTATTTGGGGGGTCAATAATGGTGTGATTAATCAGTCAAAAAAACAATGGGAGAGGGCTGTTTATAATCGGTGGCCTCCATCTCTGGGATCAGCAGCGTTGCGCCCTGATTGGCCGACCGAGCGACGGATGAAACCGGAGCCGATGGAGTCAACTGACGGGTTGGTCTGTGCTTGGAACGGATGTGGTAAATGATACTAGCACTGACCCGAATGCCCAGATCGGCAGTGATCCGTTCGGCCAACATGGGGGCGGTCAAGGGCAGGCCAAACCACTCCTGATAAACGGAGTAGAGAGCGTCCCGGCGTTTGGTATTACGGCTACGGAAGGAGTGCAGCAGTTCAGGTTTGGTCAGTGTTTTCATAAACAGTGATACAGTGTGAAGAATAAGTAAATATACCAAATTTTAGCCTATATTTGACATATTATCAACAAACTATCAGAAATATTTCCATTATTAGAATTAAATCAGCAAATTGTTAGAATATTTGTTATTTTAGGGGGGATGCCAGTTGTCTTTTCGCCCGGCAAAAATTCGTTTCTCCATGCGTTCATCCACAAGAATCAACCGATCCGAACCCACCATGAACCCAGTCTCCTCTCCTAATTTCGGCAAAGGACGGCCCCCAAACCCGCCCACCTGCACCGCATTCATAAAGTGACCGTGAGCTTTACTGAACAGGAATACCTTCAGCTCAAAACGCTGGCCGGGCACCAGCCTGTGGCTCCATCGGTGACAACTCAAGACCGGGTAACAGCCCGCCCCCGGCGACACTACGGCTCGATAGCAGGCCACATCCGGGCAATGCTCCAACAAACCCGCCCTACGCTGACACCAGATCAGTTTGCGCTTCTGAACCAATTGGTAGCCGTCTGCCAGGACTTGAATACCCTTGCCCAACGGGCAAAAACCAGCGGCGTACTATCCGTTTCGGTTTCCCTCACTAGGACGCAGGAACGCATCAGCAGACTATTGGACGACCTTGACCGGGGCAAGTATAGTCCGGCTTCACCCAGGAAGCGAACCGACCCATGATTGGTAAAGTAAGTACGGGAGGCAGTTTTGGCGGGTCGGTGCGGTACCTGCTGGAAGGTCGGCACACCGAGCAACAAGCACTCGTTGAGAAGCAAGCAGAAATCCTGGCCTCAAACGGATTGCGACCAGGCGACATCGCGCAGATGACGGCTGACTTTGAGCGGCAACGACAGCTCAACCCCGATCTGGGTAAAGCTGTCTGGCATGCCGCCCTGTCATTTTCGGCTCAGGATGCTACCCGGCTAACCAATACGTACCTGGTCGATTTGGCCCGGCAGTACATGACCCGCCTGGGCATTGAGCCTGATCGTACCCAATGGCTTTTGGTACGGCACCGCGACCGGGCGCATCCACACATACATCTGGTAGTGAACCGAGTGCTGGCAGGTGGCCAACGAGTAGATGCGGGTTTCTGTCGGAGCCGAAGCCGGGCGACGGCTATCGCCATCGCCCAGGAGCAGGGACTAACCGTTTCAGTGAAGCAACCGACCAACCACTGGCAGCATCAGCAACGGACAAGCCCATCGGACTGGAAGCTGGCGAAGTCGTTTGTATACAAGTCACTCGTTCAGGAAATGTCGGAGTCAACATCGCTGGCCGACCTGACCACCCGTCTGAGTAAGCATGCTATTACTGTGCAACGCTATCCGGCTGGGGCCAAAACGGATGAAGCCACCCGGGGCGTAGTTTTCGTTCACAACGGCCAATTCATCAAAGCCAGCCAGACAGACCGTGCCTTTGCCTGGCCAAAGCTGAAAAAGCGGTTAGCAATAAACCAGGCTACGAATCAACGGGTATCGGTTCCCGCGCCAGTACCAGTGCCGGAGGTTCAAACCGTTAAATCGAGCGTGGACACGTCAAAGCAAGTGGTTAATCCATCTCCGAAAGTCCTGCCACCACCCGCTCCCTCACAAGTGAAGGTGGGAAAATCACCGGGATTACGCAGTTGAGTCACTTTTAACCCGGAACAAAGAACCGGCAGGTCGGAAGGGTATTAGAAAGTAGGGTTGTCGTTTCATATGTTTGTGTAGGTTGTAGCCTTCCCACCTAAACAGCTACACACCCCCCATGACTACTTATACCATCGATGAGTTAGGTCTTACGAAGACCGATGTAGACAACGCCCAACTTACTCTTAACCGAAATTTAGCTGATCTGTGCCGTATGTCAGACTTTTTTCTAATTTTTGCTAACTTGAATTCAGCATATCTTGATGAAGATAGTATCACAGAGAAACATGTACGACATATCGACTCACATATTAGAAACTCTTTAACAACTGATGAAGATAAGATAGTATTTCTCAAGAAGAAGTATGAAGAAATTAGGGGTGTAATTCAAAACCATTTTTATTAGAATGAAGTTAGTTTACAAGGCTGTCAAAGGCCAACACTTTACTCCAATTGATAAAGCTTCAACTTTTTTTACCACTATTAACCACTTGTAAATATGACTAAGGAAGATTTTCTCGCTATAGCCACTAAAAAATACGACGAATTGCAGGGTTTAAACAAAATTGACTGCTTTTATGACTATGAAAAAGAGTTTGTTGACATTTGGACCGAACTTGGACGGCAAGTAATGGAGAAAAACATAGGTGATGTACCCCAAAATCATCAAAAAAAACACCTTTCGGACTCGCTACGGAAAAATAGACATTGCCAAGACACATTCCTTCGCTGAACCTACTTTAGGGAGTAGAACCAGCCCTTATACCGTTTCAGATTTGATATGTCGTATTTTGTATGACTGGTAAAGTGGCATTGATGTAGGGGAAGCAAGTCAAGCTCACAATCTTACCGGTCTGCT
>JAYUKZ010000389.1:0-26771 GCA_043763995.1 Fibrella sp. | reverse complement strand
GCTTACGCAAGCGTACCTCTCTCGGAGCAAAAGCCCCCTTCAGGGGCGGTCCCACGTCCGGGTTGGGGGTTACGCCGAACCCCTCTCATCGTTTCACCCACCAAATTAGCAACCCCGTGGTGGTGACAATGGCCATTGCCAGCGATAGAACGAAATACAGGGTTTTGGTCAGCAGCCCGCCAAACCGGCCAAAGTGCAGTTCTTCCAGAATGTGTTCGGCTTTGTATTCGGTATCGGCTTCGCTGGCGCGAAAAATTTTGGTAAGCTGCCCGGTTTTACTGTCGAACTCGGCGGCGGCGGTAAACTTTCCCAGCAACGGATTGGCATCTGCTGCGTTTCCACGAATGACCACGGGTTTGCCCGGCTCGTCGGGAAAAGACACCACTTCGGCCCGGAATCCACTGATTTTTGCCGTGCTGATGGCCACCTGCGCGTCAATAGTGTGAGGGGCGGTCTGGGCCGTGGCAAGGGCTTCGGCAGGGCGGGGTGGGCGCGAATCGCCGCCGCTCAGGGCCTTGTCAACGGTTTTTTCCCAATGAAAGAACGTACCTGACACGCCCATCAGCAGCAGAAACACCAGCGACACCACCCCCAGATACTTGTGCAGATCGCCGTAGAGAATCCGGCGGGGTTTGTTCCAGCGAATACCCACCGAAAATACGCTTGCCAGCGATTTTCGGTAATACCAGGTTCCGGTCAGCACAGAGCCGATGAGGCACAGGCCCACCAGTAGCAAAATCCAGTCGCCCACGGGTGGGGCCAACAGGTGTTCGTGCAGGCTGTGTACGCCCCGGACAAACACGGTTTCCACGTCACGTTCACCCAAAAACGCGCCGGTGTAGGGGTTCACGTAAGCCAGCAACCGTTTTTTATCGGCCCGAACATCAGCCCGGATGGCGCGGGCGGGGGCATCGGGGTACAGAGCCAACCCCCGGATGGTGCCGGTGGGGTACTGCCGGTGCAGCGTCCGCAGGGCGGCATCGTAGGGCTGGCGGACGGGGCCGGGTTTCACCAGCACGGTAGCGGGGCTGAGCCACCCGTCAATCAGGTTATCGAACAGCAAAATACAGCCCGTCAGGGTCAGCATCAGCAGAAATAGCCCGCCCACGAGGCCGGAAATTCGGTGCAGTTTGTAAACGAAACGGTCGGTGTTAGTCATGGGGAAGGGCTACGCCAAAAATTTTACCGCATCAGCGTGAGGGTGCCTTTCAGGGTTTGTTTGCCGAAGACAACGAGGTAAAAATACACGCCCGCCGGGTAGTTTGGCGCAAACCACTTGAAATTCCGGTCCGTCGATTCATAAATGAGTTTACCCCAGCGGTTCACTACCTGCACCCGCTCGAACCGTTCGGAGCAATTTTCTACCGGTACGTTCAGCAAACCGAAATAGTCATTTTTACCGTCGTCGTTGGGGGTGATGATGGTCGGAATTTTCAGGTCGTCGTAGTTGATGGCGGGGGTGCGTAGTTTAAGTACCACGCTGGTGGTGTCAGTGTTTTTGGGTTGGCAACTGCGGTCGGTGTCCGAGAAATCGAGGGTGTAGGTGGCTTCGGTTTTTCCCGCCAGCGTGGCGCAGGTGGCTTGCCAGCTAAACTGCGACTGGAGTTGGGGGCGGCCCGTTTTAGCATCGAATTTCATGCCCAGTTTGGCCAGGTCGAACCCCCGCCCGGTGCCCGTGAGCCGGAGGGTGTCTGTCGGGTCTGGATCGTCGCCGAAGACCGTAAACCGAACGCCCCCGGCCAGGGTGTCGGAGGGCGAGATGAGCACCTCCACCACCCGGCCCGGCAACGACGTTCGGATACTGGGCGGCTGACCACCCAGGCCCTGCGGCACCAAGCGCACGGTGGTGGTGTCGCGCAGTTCCTGGTTGCAGCGTTTGGTGATGGCAATAAAATCGACCAGGTATTCGGCCCGGATGCCCTGGCTACAAACCGGTTTCCAGCTAAACACCTGCCCCACGGTGGCCGTGCCCGATTTGGGCGCAAACGTCATGCCCGCGCTGGGTAGCGTAAACCCCCGCCCCACGGCCTGAATGGTCACGGCCCCGTTTTGCGGATCTTTACCAAACGCATTAAAAGTCAACGACGTACCTACGGTGACGGTAGTCTGGGCAGGCCGCACGTCGGTGGTGGCAGCGGGTTTTTGGGCGGTGGTGGCCTGCACCAAAACCGGAATGCTGAGTTGGGTAGTCAGGCCCTGCGGGCAAGCATCGTCGGTGGCTCTGATAATGAGCGTCACGGCTCTTCCATTGTTAAAGAGCGAACAGGCATCGAAACAAAACTGCGCCGTGGTGGTGTCGCGGCCCGTTTTGCTGGAAATAACCCCCGGCGTGATGGCCAACCCCTTGAGCGAGCCGCTGCCATTGTCGATGGTGATCGACTGGTTGGCGTTGGGGTCGGTGATGAGCAGTGTGAAGCAGGTTTTGTCGGTGTCGGTAAGGGTCAACAACGTACCTGGCTTGTAAAAATCGGTGCTGCCGGGCGTTTTCAGGAGCAATACCGGCGGGTCGTTCACGGGGCAGTCGATAGCCTTGAGCTGGTAATCGCGGCGGACACGGCCAATGGCGCGGCCCCGTCGGTATTCAATCACTTCCACCGAAAACACATACAGCCCCACCACACTGGCCGTTACGCTGAGCAGACCCGTTCGGGGATTTACCCGCAGGGGCACCGCACCAGAAATGGCAGCGGTGGGGCCAAAACCGGGCATCCAGCTTACGGTAGGGTACGGCCCGGCAAAAAACTGGGCGGGTGTTACCAACGTACCCACCCCCGGATTGGGCCGATTGCGGTCGCTGAAACCGTTGAAGGGCGTAGCGAGGGTATAAACCAGGCTATCGCCGTCGGGGTCGGTGGCCGAAAAGTCGAAAGTGAAGGGGCGGTTGAGGCAGATAAAATCACCTTTGGGTAGGCTGAACACCGGTGATGAGTTGAAGAACGCGCTTGTGCCGCCGCTCAGGGCCGGAAACTCCAGATAAAAGGCCGTGGCGGCATCGCCGGGGTTGCGGATGTTGGTAATGCCACCGTTGCGGCAGCACCGTTCCCAGGAAATATAATACCCGCCGGGGTCGTTGAAGGCCGTGGACAACAGCGTCACGTCGAGGCCGTAGCGGATGAGGCGGGTGCTTTGGGCCGCCTGGGTGCAGTTGGGTAACGAAGCCGCAATGAGTTGCGAGCGGGTTTGGGGCAGTTCAATGCCGGTCAGGAAGGCGTTGTCGCTTTTTCGGAAAATACCCAGCACCACCGTGGCATCTTCGGCACCGGGGTTGCCCGTGATCTGGTCGAAATACAGGTTCAGGTTAATGCGGTGCGAAAACGCCCGGCCCGCGCCCAGGTACTGCAATTCTATTTCGCCCCCCACAATGTGAGTGGCCAGGGCGGGGGTAATCAGCAAGCAAAAAAACAGCAAAAAATACCCGCTGCGGGGCATCAGGCGGTAGATTGACTTCATACAAATTGGAGGTGACGATGCCAGGTACGTCAACGGATGCTTAATTTAGCAGTTTTTCGCCAAAACCTTGTAAACAGCCCGGCGTTGTAAGCACACAAATTTTCGATAAACAATTTACAGTCAACAGTTTACGAAAACTTGTGACCAAAAATTTAACACCGGGCTACCCCTGAATGCGCCGTCATAAACACAAAACACCCCAACTCCTGTCCGACCTTTTAGTAGCCGACGTGGCGGCAGAAGGCAAGTGCATTATTAAAACCGACGAAGGCATTATTTTCGTGGAAGGCCGACCGGGCTACCCCATGCCCGCCCCCGGCGACGTGGTGGATATTCGGGTGGTGAACCAGAAAAAACAGTACCGCGAGGCCGTGGTGGAACGTATTGTGCGGGAGTCGCCGCTTCGGGCCGTGCCGTTTTGCGAGCATTTTGGCACCTGCGGCGGCTGCAAATGGCAACACATTCAGTATGCCGAACAATTGCGGTTTAAGCAGCAGCAAGTGGTTGACCACCTCACCCGCATTGCCAAAGTGCCCCTACCGCCGCCCGGAGCCGGTTTCTCGGCTATTATTCCCGCCGACCCCACGCAGTATTACCGCAACAAACTCGAATTTACCATTGCCGATGGCCGGTGGCTGACGCAGGAGGAAGTGCAGACGGGCGACAAAATGGACTGGCGGGCAGTGGGTTTCCACGTGCCGGGCCGGTTTGATAAGGTGCTGCCTATCCGGCATTGCTACCTCCAGCCCGACCCCTCGAACGAGATTCGGCTGTTTGTGGCCGAGTACATGATGGCCCACAACCTGGCGGCCTACAACCTAAAAACCCACCAGGGCTACCTCCGCACCCTCATCATCCGCACGGCCCAAGCCGCCACCCCCAGCCAGCCGGGGCAGGTGATGGTAACGCTGCAAGTGGCCCAGGATCAGCCCGATACGCTCACGGCGTTGCTCAACGAACTCCAGGTACGTTACCCGCAGATCACGTCGCTGAACTATATCATCAACCTGAAAAAGAACGACAATTACGGCGACCAAACCGTGGTGAACTACGCCGGCAAACCCTACATCGAGGAATTTATGGCCGATTCGCCACCGCTTACGTTTCGGGTCAACGCCAAATCGTTCTACCAAACCAACGCCAAACAGGCCCACGCGCTGTATCAGATTGCCCGCGACATGGCCGGGCTTTCGGGCCACGAACTGGTCTATGACCTCTACACCGGCACGGGCACCATTGCGCTGTTTGTGGCCCGGCAAGCCCGATTCGTGGTGGGCCTCGAATATGTGGAAGCCGCCGTGGACGATGCCGGGGTCAACGCCGGGGTGAACAACATCGCCAACGTATCCTTCCACGCGGGCGACATGAAAAACCTGCTTACCGACGATTTTTTCGCCCAACACGGCTACCCCGACGTGGTCATTACCGACCCGCCCCGCGCCGGTATGGACGAGGCCGTGGTGCGGCAGTTGCTGAAAGCTGCTCCCCAGAAGATTGTCTATATCAGTTGCAACACCGCCACCCAGGCCCGCGACATTGCCTGGCTCAGCGAAGCCTACGACCTGATGGCCGTGCAACCGGTCGATATGTTCCCCCACACCCACCACGTTGAAAATGTGGTGTTACTCACCAAAAAAGCCCCCTAACCCCTGAAGGGGGAACGCTTACGCTGGCGTAGCTTCGCGCTGCCTATTTTTGGCCGAGGCCAATACGCCAGCGTAAGCGTTCCCCCTTCGGGGGTTAGGGGGCCGTTGTTATGACCCTCCTCACCCCTGCCCCCTGGCCCGATTATGAACTCATCGATTCGGGCGATTTCATGAAACTGGAACGGTTTGGCCCCTATGTGCTGGCCCGCCCCGAACCCCAGGCCATCTGGGACTGCTCGTTGCCCGAAACCGAGTGGGAACGCCTGGCCCACGCCACCTTTCGCCGAGACAAACAATCGCCCGAACGGGGGGACTGGCAACGGCTGAAACCGTTGCAAGACCCCTGGACGGTGCAGTTCAGGCAGCAGGGCCTCGATTTGACGCTGAAACTGGCCCTGACTTCGTTCAAGCACGTGGGTCTTTTTCCCGAACAGGCCGTGAATTGGACGTACCTGCACGATGCCATCCGGGCGTTGGGGGTCGAAAAACCACGGGTTCTGAATCTGTTTGCCTACACCGGCGGGGCCTCGCTGGCGGCGCGGCAAGCCGGGGCCGACGTGACCCACGTCGATTCGGTGAAACAGGTCATTTCGTGGTCGCGGGAGAGCATGGCGTTGAGCGGGCTGGACAACATCCGGTGGGTGGTGGAAGATGCGGTGAAGTTTGTGAACCGCGAGGCCCGGCGGGGCAACACCTACCACGGCATTATTCTGGACCCCCCCGCCTACGGGCGCGGCCCCGACGGCGAGAAATGGGTGCTGGAAGACCAACTCAACGACCTGCTGAAAACCTGCGCTGCCCTGCTGGATAAACAGGATTTTTTCTTCATCATCAACCTCTATTCGCTGGGTTTTTCGGCCCTGGTGCTGGATAACCTCATGGCGCAGTGCTTCGGCAACGTACCTGGCGGGGCACTGCCCAACGCCCAGTCGGGTGAGCTTTTCCTGACCGACGCGCACCACAAACGCCTGCCACTGGGGGTCTTTTTCCGGTTTTCATCCGTAGATTTACAAAAATGATTTGGGATTGTGGATTAGGGATTTCGGATTGAATAAGTTGCTGATTATCAAACGATTTTTTAAATCCCAAATCCCTAATCCACAATCCCAAATCCTACTACCACATTTTGCGCTTCGTACTAATTCTGGCTCTGGCCCTGGGTGGGTTATCGGCCTGCCAAAACGGCGACCGGCGGCTGTCGCGGATTCCGCCCCTACCCGCCGCGACCGATAGTACCCAACTGGCCAATACGCTCCGGGCACTGAACCGGGCGGTGGGGCAGTCGTCGTCGGGGGTGGCCTATGCCAAACGGGCGTTGGTGTACCTGGCGTTGGGGCGGCTGGCGGAAGCCCACGCAGATGCCGACGAAGCCGTTTCGACCAACAGCAGCACGGGCTATTTCCATCTGGTGCGGGCGCAGGTGCTGCGGGCGCAAAACAGGCCGGTGCGGGCGTTGGAAGCCGCCCAACGGGCCGAGATTCTGGGCGTAAATTCGCCCGACCTGTTCACCCTCATGGGCGACGTGCTGCAACAGCAAAATCTTTTCCCCAAAGCTGAACTCTACCTCAACAAAGCCCTGGAACTGGCCCCTTACGACGGAGAAGCCGTTTTTTACACCGGATTGGTGGCTGCCAAACAGGGCGATACCCTTCGGGCGGTGGCCCGCTACGAACGGGCGTTGGCACTGAAACCGCGTTTTTTGCCCACCTACAACCAGCTAACGGCCATCTATCGCCAACAACGCGACCTGGCCACGGCGTTAGCCTATAACCAACGGGCCTCGCAGTTTTTTCCCGTCAGTGCCGAACTGGTGTTTCAGCGCGGCATGATTTACCAGTATGCGGGCCGGGCCGACAGTGCCTTGCTGGCCTACCAAAAAACGGTGGCCCTCCAGCCAAACTACGTGGAAGCATACTTCCAGGCTGGTCTGATTTTTGACCGCCTTCGTAATTATGCCGTCGCACTGACTAATTTTGAGCGGGTGAAACAGCAACAACCCACCCACCCCCGCGTAGATACGTACCTGGGGCATTGCCTGGAAATGACCTACCAATGGGACAGGGCTGCCGCCCAATACACACTTGCCCTCCGGGCCGACCCCGCCGACCCCGCCGCGCAGGCCGGGCTGTGGCGGGTGCAACGGCGGCAACAACAGCAATCGACCAATTATAACGACTACTTTCTGGCACCCACCGCCCCCGAAACGGGTCTGCTCCAGAGCCAGTCAGGCGGGCGAATGCCGGATACCAGCCGGGGCCGGAACTCGCCCGTCCAGCCCCGCACCCGCATCCAGTCGATGGGCGATTCGACGTTTACCGTGAAACCAATCGATTGATAATCAGACTCCAACAACGGCAGAAAGCCAGCGACCGGGGCAATTTTATATATGACAACAGAATCAACTCTCCTGCACGTAGCCCTGCCCGACGGTAGCCTCCGCGACTACCCCGCCGGGGCTACCGGGCTGGATGTGGCCCTGGGCATCAGCGAAGGGCTGGCCCGCAATGTGCTGGCCGCCAAAATAAACGGCCACATTCAGGACGCGACCCTGCCCATTAACGTACCTGCCGATGGCGCACCGGTGCGGGTACAACTGCTGACCTGGAACGACCCCGAAGGCAAAGCCACATTCTGGCACTCGTCGGCCCATTTGCTGGCCGAAGCCCTGGAAAGCCTGTATCCCGGCACCAAATTCGCCATTGGCCCGCCCATCGAAAACGGCTTTTATTACGATGTCGATTTCGGCGGCAAACACTTCGCGCAGGAAGATTTTAAGCGCGTGGAAGACAAGATGCTGGAACTGGCCCGCCAAAAAAATGCCTACGTCCGCCGGGCCGTCAGCAAAGCCGACGCGCTGGCGTATTTCGAGGAAAAAGCCGATCCCTACAAGCTGGACCTGCTGCAAAACCTGGCCGATGGCAGCATCACGTTCTATACACAGGGCGGTTTCACGGATTTGTGCCGGGGGCCGCACATCCCCAACACGGGGTTCATTAAGGCCGCCAAGCTCATGAACGTGGCGGGTGCCTACTGGCGCGGCGACGAAAAAAACAAGATGCTCACCCGCATCTACGCCATCACGTTTCCGAAGCAAAAAGAACTCGAAGAACACCTGTTGCTACTGGAAGAGGCCAAAAAACGCGACCACCGCAAGCTGGGCAAAGAACTGGAACTGTTTGCGTTCTCCGAAAAAGTAGGGCAGGGTTTGCCGCTTTGGTTGCCGAAAGGGGCCATTATTCGCGAGCGGCTCGAAAATTTTCTGCGCCGCGCCCAGGTACGTGCCGGGTACTCGCCGGTGGTTACGCCGCACATTGGCAGCAAACAACTCTATGTTACATCGGGCCACTGGGAAAAATACGGCGAAGATTCGTTCAAGCCCATCCTGACCCCGGATGCGGGCGAGGAGTTTTTGCTTAAACCCATGAACTGCCCCCACCACTGCGAGATTTACAAAACCAAGCCCCGATCCTACCGCGACCTGCCCCTGCGCCTGGCCGAGTTTGGCACCGTGTACCGCTATGAACAGTCGGGCGAATTGCATGGCCTGACGCGGGTGCGCGGGTTCACGCAGGACGATGCCCACATTTTCTGCCGCCCCGACCAGGTACGTGACGAGTTCATGAAGGTGATTGACCTGGTGCTCTACGTGTTTAACGCGCTGGGTTTCAGCGACTACAGTGCGCAGGTATCCCTCCGTGACCCCGCAAACGGCACCAAGTACATCGGCTCGGACGAGAACTGGGAGAAAGCCGAATCGGCCATTATTGAGGCCGCGAACGCGAAGGGATTACCCACGGTTATGGAAAAGGGCGAGGCCGCTTTTTATGGCCCCAAGCTCGATTTTATGGTCCGCGATGCCATTGGCCGCAAGTGGCAACTGGGCACCATTCAGGTAGACTACAACCTGCCCGAACGCTTTGAACTGGAATACACCGGTGCCGACAACCACAAACACCGCCCCGTGATGATTCACCGGGCACCGTTCGGGTCGATGGAGCGGTTCATTGCCATTCTGATTGAAAACACGGCGGGAAATTTTCCGTTGTGGCTTGCGCCTGACCAAATTGCGGTGCTGCCCATTTCGGAGAAGTACGAAGCCTACGCCAATGAGCTTTTTCTGACGCTTCAGGAGCAGGATATACGGGGTTTTGTGGATCTTCGGGACGAAAAAATTGGCCGCAAAATCAGAGATGCTGAAGTAGCTAAAGTACCGTTTATGCTTATTGTGGGCGAAAAGGAACAGGCCGAAGGGCACGTATCCGTGCGGCGCAAGGGCGAAGGCGACCTGGGCAGCATGAGCTTGGCCGCGTTTGCTGCTTTCTTTCAGGAGCAGGTGAAAATCTGAAAACCACCCAACCAAACTTTTACCAGTCTATTACGTTTACCAAATCAACCAGTAGTCACATTAACCAATCCCTATGGCATTACCCCAACGGAGACCACCCCGTCGTGTGGTGGAAGAACCCTACCGCATCAATGAACGTATCCAGGCCCGCGAAGTGCGGGTTGTGGGCGAAAACGTCGAACAAGGCATTTTCGCCATTCAACAGGCATTGGCCCTTGCCAAAGCGCAAAGCCTGGATTTGGTGGAGATTTCACCCAATGCCGTTCCGCCGGTTTGCCGCGTAATCGACTACTCGAAATTCAAGTACGAGCAGAAAAAGAAGCAGAAGGAAATCAAATCGAACGCCCAGAAAGTGGTGATCAAAGAAATCAGGTTCGGCCCCAACACCGACGACCATGATTTCGATTTCAAGCTGAAACACGCCCTCACGTTCCTGAAAGAAGGCGCGAAGGTGAAAGCTTACGTTCACTTTGTGGGGCGTTCCATTGTGTTTAAAGACCGGGGCCTTCAGATTCTGGAGCGTTTCTCGAAGGGCCTGGAAGAGGTGGGCAAAATTGAGCAGGAGCCTAAACTGGAAGGCAAACGCATGATTATGTTTTTGGCCCCCAAAGCCGTGGCGGTGAAAAAATAAGTCGATTTGGGATCGCGGATCGGTGCGCCGATGCGATGGGATTTGGGACTGGCTACTTCGCAACCTATCTTGATTGTGGGGCATTGCCTTGACAGCCAATCCCAAATCCACAATCCAAGATCCCAAATCTTTCCCTACCTTTGCGGCCTGTTTATTTAACGCACCCGGCGATCCGGCCCACAGTATCATGCCAAAACAAAAAACAAACTCGGCTGCCAAAAAGCGTTTCAAGCTCACCGGCACCGGGAAACTCAAGCGGAAGCACGCCTTCCACTCCCACATTCTGACCAAGAAATCGACCAAGCGGAAGCGTAATCTGGTGCACAGTTCAACGGTTCACCCCACGAACATGGTACGGATGAAAGCCTTGCTCGGCCTTTCATAGTCTCCTGATTTTTTTTCGGTTACTTATTTCACCCGACCATAGGCAAGAAAGAGGAGTAAAGACGGTCCGCCGTTGCGGTTAAGAATTAAAAATGAAGAATTAAGAGCAGGTACGTAGTTCCTCGTCCTTAATTCTTAACTGTGAATTCTTAATTACCCACCCCCGCCTTCGTCAAAAAAAAACAACGCCATGCGTTCAGTCAATCACGTCGCCTCACGGGCACGTCGCAAAAAAATGATGAAATTGGCCAAAGGATTCTTTGGCCGTCGTAAAAACGTTTGGACGGTGGCCAAAAACGCCATCGAAAAAGCGATGGTGTATGCCTACCGCGACCGGAAGGCCAAAAAACGCGATTTCCGCGCCCTCTGGATTCAGCGCATCAACGCCGGTGCCCGCCTCCACGGCATGTCGTATTCGGTGTTCATGGGTGCCCTTCACCGGTCAGGCATCGAACTGAACCGGAAAGTACTCGCCGATTTGGCCATGAACCACCCCGAAGCCTTCAAAGCTGTTGTGGAGCAGGTTAAATAAACAGACCTTTTTTAGCGTGAGAACCCCCGGCCAGCAATAGCCGGGGGTTTTTTGTGCCGCTAAGCCAAGCAAATATGTAACTTTTTACTTCGTTAAGCTACCGTTTAATAAGAATGTAGACTTTTGTATTGGCCACTATTGATACTACTCTTAAGTTTGAGCCAATGTTATCTCTGTCAGTTCATTCCACTCAAAACATTGAAACTCATGAGAAGATTAATCGCACTCCTACTTTTGTTGGCCTTCGTGGATGCACACAGAATTGTAGCTTTCTTACGTGGACATGGGGGTGTGGTGAATGTCATGCATGGGTGTGTGATGGGTATATTTACACGTTACTGCCTGGTAACGAAATCTGTACATACGACTGTGTACAACGTACGCCAGATTGCAGAGACTGCTACACCCAAACAATTAGTTACTGGCAACTTCACATGAACTGGGGTTGGGGTGGCGGGCACAATGGCTGGTTCTCAACGACTTACTTCGGAGCACAAACTGTAAATGCAGGGAATGGGCAAGCAGTACCCTACAACTTTAATAGCGATCTTGAAGAAATTGTAGACATTCGCCCTTAACAAGTACTCAGATGAAAACGCAACACGTTGTAACCTTTATCGTATTGGTATCCATGAGTTGGTTGCTACTGAACTGCCAGGGTATCCTTACAAATACCGGAATACCTCCATTAGGAACTTATTTCACTTTCGCCGACAAAGCAAAAGTGAAGGCCGTTGACGAGGGAACCCTGCTGATAGAGCGAGTGGATTACTACGATACGACACGGGTCATCATTGCCCGGCGGTCTATGCGGGATTCACCCGGTTATCTGGGTCTGTTCAGCAGCAACACCTACGGGTATCTGTTTCGTTTTTCAGCCAATGACTCCCTGTTTATCAGAGGCTGGAATAAGATCAGGCTGACGTACCCCAACAGCAAAGATGTCGATTGGCTTGTCCTTTTGAACAGTGCGGAAGAGTACGTCAGCCCAACTCAGGTTACGTTCAATGGCAAGCCACTGACGAAACTCGATGTAAATGAGCCGGTAGCTAACTCGTATTTGTATTTGCTCAAATAAACAGATTTTTTCCAGTGAAAACCCCCGGCCAGCAATAGCCGGGGGTTTTTTATGCTTGCGAAATCAGGCTAAGATTCCACCCATGGGTGCGGCGAAACGGGCGGGTGCTCCCGGTAAATACGGTTATCTTTACACCTTACGCACACCGTTTTTTCGTGACATTTCTAGAACAGACCGCCAGGTACGTCTACGCCAAACACGGTCAGGCTACCGCCGAACCCCTCGACCACGTGTGGGTGATTTTGCCCACCCGCCGGGCCGTCAGCGTCATGCAGCAGGAACTGGCCAATCTGGCCGACCGGCCCATGTTGGCCCCGCATTTGGTAGCCGTTGACGATTTTATTACCGAAGCCGCCGGGGTGCAACTCATCGACAATGTGAGCCTGCTCTTCGACCTGTTCGACGTGTTTCGGGAACTGGACGAACAGGTTGATTTTGAGCAGTTTGTGGGCTGGGCCTCCATCCTGCTCAGCGATTTTGACCGAATTGATCAGTACCGCGTTGACCCCAACTTCCTCTTCGAGTACCTCACCGAAGCCAAAGCCCTGGATCGGTGGTCGCCGGATGCGCCGCACCACCCGCCGCTGCCCAACACGCCGGTGATGAACCGGTATTTCGGGCTGTTCAGTAACCTGAAAGCGGCCTATGCGTTATTGCATAAAAAACTGAAAGCCAAAGGGTTAGCCTACCGGGGCATGGCCTACCGCCTCCTGGCCGACTCGGTAAAGCCCCTGGTACTGGACAACCCCGCCTACCAGAAAATCTACTTCGTGGGTTTTAATGCCCTTACCCCCTGCGAGAAAATTATTATTCAGGCACTGACCAAAGCCGCCAAAGCCGAACTGATTTGGGACGTTGACCAGTACTACCTGGACGACCCCGAACAGGAGGCGGGCTATTTTCTACGTACCTACAAGAACGAATTACCAGGCTTCAAAAACCGCACGGGCTTTGCCGGGCAGGGCACCGCCGAAACGGTAGCGGTGGGCAACAGCCTCACCACCACGCCCAAACACATCCGGGTGATGGGCGTGGCCACGGCCTCGCTCCAGGCCAAAGTGGCGGGCAATCTGGTGAACCCCGCCCCCGACGCGCCCCCCGAAACCGGCCGCACGGTGGTGGTGCTGGCCGACGAAACCCTGCTGGTGCCGGTGCTCTATTCGCTCCACGAGTCGGTCAGCGAACTGAACGTGACTATGGGCCTCTCGTTGCGTAACTCGCTGCTGTTCACGCTTGTCGATACGCTTTTCGAGATGCAGCGCACGCTGATGGAATTTAAAACGGCAGACGGCACCGTGGGCCGGATTCCCAAATTTCACCACCGGCAGGTGGCCAAACTGCTCAACCACTCGTTTGTGCGGCAGTATGAACGTACCAGGAAACTAACCACCGCCCCCCACCCCGACCACCCGCCCCGCCCCCTCATTGACTGGATTTTGGGCGAGGTTGTGACCGGCCAACGCGCCTACCTTAGCGAGGCCGATATGCTGGACTTGGGGCAGGGCGACCCGCTGTTTGGCGTACTGTTCCGACGGTGGCGACCCAACCAACCCACCGATGCCCTTGCGGCCTTGTTTACCCTCATAGACCTCTTCCGGGAGGTGTACCGCGAGAACCAGGACACGCTGGAGATTGAATACCTGTACCTGTTTTTCAGCCTCCTGAAGCAACTCGAAACCACCCTCCGGCAACAGGCGCAGGTGCCGGGGTCGCCCACGGTGACGGTGCGAAGTTTACAGCAATTTCTCTACGAACTGGTTCGGCAAACCACCATTCCCTTCACCAGCGAGGGCGACAGCCGGGTGCAACTGATGGGCTTGCTGGAAACCAGAACCCTTGATTTTGAGCGGGTTATCGTCCTGTCGGCCAACGAGGGGATGTTGCCTCAGTCGCGGCGGCTGAACTCGCTCATTCCGTTCGACATTGCGCTGGAAGTGGGGTTGCCCACCTACCGCGAGCAGGAAGCCGTAACGGCCTACCACCTCTACCGGCTGCTGCAACGTGCCACCGACATCACGTTTCTCTACACCACCACCGCCGATGCCTACGGCAACAGCAAGGGCGAACCGAGCCGGTTTTTGCGCCAAATTGAGCACGAACTGGTGCCCGCTTCTGCCGGAAATATTCAGTTCAGCAAACCGGGCGTTCGGGTTTTAGGGCAAAAAGATCGGGCCGAACCCGCCGTACTGTCGATCCCGAAAACAGCCAGCATCCGGGCGGCGTTGACTACGTACCTGACCAAAAAAGGGCTGTACCCCTCGGCCCTGAACAACTACGTGGCGTGCCCCATTCGGTTTTATTTCGAAAAAATTGTGGGCATAAAAGAAGAAGCCGAAGTAGACGAGCGGCTGGATAACGCCGAATTTGGCACCTGGCTCCACAACACCATGGAGCATCTTGACCTGCACTACCGCATGGCAAACCGGCCCGTTACACCCACTGTTGTCACGGAAGTGCTGGAAACCGAATACCGCAGCCTGATGGGTGGCCGCGTGGCCGATTCGGGGTTTAACCTGCTACTCTACGAACTGGCCGGGCAGTTGATGCACCATTTTCAGACGTACCAGAACGAAGAATCCGTCCGCAAAGAAATCCGGGTGCTGGGTGCCGAACGGACGTTGACGACGATTCTGCCGGTAGACATTGGCGGCGAAATTATTGCCGTGAAACTGGGCGGAAAAATTGACCGCATCGAGCAACTGGGCAGCGGCGTGGTGCGCGTGGTGGATTATAAATCGGGGAAAGTAGACCTACCCGGCAAGGTAAGTGGCCTA
Source organism: Fibrella sp. (assembly GCA_043763995.1). Classification (GTDB taxonomy): domain Bacteria; phylum Bacteroidota; class Bacteroidia; order Cytophagales; family Spirosomataceae; genus Fibrella. The sequence continues at coordinate 11,931 of JAYUKZ010000389.1, read as the reverse complement.
CGCGAGAAACTGCTGGTTGAGGTAGACGCGGGCAATAAGTGGGAGAAAATGAGGCAGTTGTGGCTCTACAAATACCTGGTGCTGAAGGAGAACGCGCACCCAGGCGTGCCGGTCGAGGCCGGGTTTTATTCGCTCCGAACGTTCCAGAAAAATTCCGAATTCCTGACCAACCAAGTCGTTTTTTCGGAAGACGATACCGACGACCGGGACACGTACCTGGCCGAAACCGAAACCCTGATTCGGGAAGTGGTGCAGGAAATGTTCGACACCTCGAAGCCGTTTACCATGACCACCAAGACCGAAACCTGCACCTATTGCCACTACACCAAAATTTGCGGGCGGTAGCCGGGTTCAGAAAAAAAGATTGGCCGCCAGCCGGAAGGTGTTGCAGTGAGCCTCCACAATTTCGGCCACGCGGGGCGAATACCCCCCGCCAAGCGAGACGACAATGGGCAAGCCGCGCCGGATGGCCTGCTCGAACACAAATTGGTCGCGTTGGCGCACCCCGGCCATGCTGACGCTGAGTTTGCCCAGCCTATCGGTGGCCAGAATATCGACCCCCGCCACGTAGAACAGAAAATCGGGCTGTTCGGCATCCAGCAGGCGGGGCAGGGTGTGGGCCAGCGTGTCCAGGTACGTCTCGTCGGTGGTGCCGGTGGGCAGGGCAATGTCCAGGTCAGATTGTTCTTTTCGCAGGGGGTAATTGTCTTTGCCGTGCATACTGAACGTGAACACGCGGGGTTCGTGCTGGAACATGACCGCCGTGCCGTTGCCCTGATGCACGTCCAGGTCGATGACCATAATTTTTTTAGCCCGGCCCGTAGCCAGCAAATTCGCCGCCGCCACACCCACGTCGTTCAGCAGACAAAAACCCTCGCCGTGGTCGGGGTAAGCGTGGTGGGTGCCGCCAGCCACGTTCAGGGCCACGCCGTGCAGCAGGGCCAACCGGGCGCAGTCGAGCGTTCCCTGCGTAATGACCCACTCCCGCTCAATGAGCCGCGCCGAGAGCGGAAAGCCAATCCGCCGCACCATGCGGGCATCCAGGGTCAGGTTTTTTAGAGCAGATACGTACCCAGCTTCGTGTACGGCTAATACTAACCCGTCGGGCACAGGTGACGGAGCGAAGAAATTCTCGTCTCTACAAGTGCCTTCATACAGCAATTGCTCCGGTATCAGCTCATACTTGAGCATCGGAAAGCGGTGCGGCTCGCCGGTGGCAGACAGGGGCAACTCGTGTTTGTAAAGCGGCACATAGGCGATATGGAGCATGAAACGTTTGACCAGTTAATAAGTCCAGTGTACTGTTTTACCCTAATTATATGCAAAAATGCCGGGGCAGATGTATGTTTACGTAGTGGAAGGGTACGGTATTGAAAACCCATCACCCGTTCATTCAGTTTACTTCTTATCCAACCGTTAGTGCCACAACCTATGTTAGCTGATTTTACATCTACCCTTGAACCCACACCTTTCGAGTTGCTGGATGTGCTGGTTCAAAATCGCCGCGACGGTGCGGCCAATCGGTCGTTGTTATCCCTGCATTTTGTGGGCAAACGCGGCCCCCAAACCGACCGACTGAAAATGCCGTTGCTGACCTGGTTCGATGCCAACCAGTTGCAGCAGTTCACCCGTCAATTGGCCGCCTTCGATCTCACAGACCGCCCCACCCGCACTGAAACGTGTTCGGTTGACCTGCCCGACTCCGGGCTGCGGCTCAGTGCCGGGGGCAAAAACCGCCGTTCCATCCGGGTAGAAGCCCTGCCCACGGCGCAGCACCGGTTCACGCCGGTTGTCATCAGCAGCACCGCCACCGGGCTGCGGCAGTACGCCAATCTGCTCTACACCCGCCTTTGGGAAGCCTTTTGCCGGGGGTAGTTCGCTTTCCATTTTTTTTCGACTAATTACCTGATTGTCAATGCATAGCGAATTTTCAAAAAAAAAGGTATTCGATAGCCTGGGGTAGTTCGCGGCTCCACCGCCACTCTTCGTGTTTGCCCGTTGGGTCAAGAATTAACTTTAGTTGTGGGGAGGCCGTACCTTTGGGACGGCTTTCCAACGCTTTCTTCAATCGGACCAAATCGCGGGCCATCCCCCGCGATTCGGCCCCGCCACCGTACAAATAGACCTTGACCTCATCAGGTACGTTGGCACTTGCCACTTGGTTGAGTATGCCGGGCGCAATCCACAAAGAGGGCGAAAAAATCAGCCAGCGGCCAAAGACATCGGGCCGCAGCAACCCGCCAAACAAACTGATTAGCCCCCCCAATGAACTGCCGCCAATGCCCGTGTAACGGGCTTCGGGCCGGGTGCGGTAGGTAGCATCGAGGTAGAGCTTAACGGTATCAATGAGAAATTTAAGGTAATCCTCGCCGCGCCCCGGCCCCGTGCGGGCCTCGCCCACGGTGTATTCGGCAAAGCGGGACATACTCCCGTGGTCAATAGCCACCAGAATCAGTTCATGTTGTCCCCGGCTCGCCAGCATAGCCAGGCGTTCTTCGGCCCGCCACGAGCCGTACCCTTCGCCTTCGCCCAGTATGTTTTGCCCATCGTTGAGGTACAGCACCGGGTAGCGGGCCTGCGGGTTAGTGTCATAATCGGCGGGGAGCAGAACCCGCACCCGGCGCGGGGTGTCGGGCGTTGGGTAGGCAAACGTATGTTCCAGGTACCTAGGTAGCCAATGCGGGCGGTAGGGTGCGCCGTTCCATTGCCAGAACGGAACATGGTCTGTCTGGGCGGTGCTGACGCGGGGTATCCTGTGGTTGGGCATCGGCTCGCCCGCATCGGTCAGTTCGTAGCTGCCCGTTTCGCCCCGGCTGAATTTATAGTCGAGCGGGTCGGGCCAATAGTCTTCCACCGCAAGGTCAACCCGATATTGGCCCGGCTCCCGACGTACCAGTTCATGCCCGCCAGACCACCCGCAGAAATTTCCCGTCACCCACACCGGACGATCATCCAGCGCGGGTGTGTGCAGAGTGAGTTGTAGCGTATGCAGAATCATGAAATCAGAACAATTCTATGAGTAGAACGGTCTGGTGGGGGTAGTGGCTGTTCAGTAATCGGCGTAACCCGGACGCGGGACCGCCCCAAACCCCCTGAAGGGGACTTTTGCTTACGCAAGAGTACCCGCTCTCGGAGCAAAAGCCCCCTTCAGGGGGTTTGGGGCGGTCCCGCGTCCGGGTTACGCCGAGACTTATTTCTTCTTCGCCTTCTCCCCAGCATCGGCCTTTTTAGCCGGTTTGGCGGGCTTCTCTGCCTCTGGGGCGGCAACAATCGAAGACTTGGCAGTGGGGGGTTGGCCCAGCGTTCCGCGCACAAACGTACCCCAGGTGAGGTTATCCTGCCCCGGTTTTGTGCGCTTGGCCCGGTCAATGGCCATGTTGGCGGCGGCTTCCACCACCCAATCGAAATTGGCTTGGCCCACCGAGTTTACATCGGCATCGGGCGCGGGGTTGCAGAAGTCGATAGCAATAGGAATCCCGTCGCGGACGGCAAATTCCACGGTGTTGAAATCGTAGCCCAGTCCGTGGTTCAGTTTCAGCACGTAGTCGTGCATGGTGGCTATGAGTTTTTTACCTGCGTCTCCCGTTGTTTTCATCTGCGCATCGTAGCGCAGGTGGGGCTGGTTGCGGGGTTCGTAGGGCATGATGAGCACGTCTTTTCCGCCCAGGCAGTAGCACCGGAAATAGTCGGTAAAATCAATGGCTTCCTGATACAGCATTACCAGTTGGCCCGTCTCGTCGTAGGCCCGGAACATCTGGTCGGCGTTATCCACTTTGTACACATTTTTCCAGCCACCGCCCGAATGCGGTTTCATGAACGCCGGAAAGCCAATGCGGGCAAAAATAGCGTTCCAGTCCATGTGCTGCAAGTTGGTAAACGACTCGTGTTTAGTGTCGTCGGGGCGGTGTTTGGAGGGGAGCAGAATGGTTTTGGGTACCGGCACCCCCAGGTGTACGGCCAGGGCGTTGTTGAAAAACTTTTCGTCGGCACTCCACCAGAACGGGTTGTTAATCACCGCCGTACCGGCCAAAGCGGCGTTTTTCAGGAACGCTTTGTAGAAGGGCACGTCCTGCGAAATCCGGTCGATAATCACCGCGTAGTTGGTCGGCACGGCTTGTTCCACCCGATCAATAGATACAAATTCGGCCTGGAAATCGGTCTGTTTTTGGTTTACCCGTTCCACAAAGGCTTGCGGAAACGTGCGTTCCATACCGAAAAGAATGCCAATTTTTTTCATGTGTGTTGCTTTTTAAGGGTTTCACCGCAAAGACGCTAAGAAAGCGCAAAGGTCGCAAAGGTTTTTTACCATGAACAGTTCTTTGCGCTCTTTGCGAAACCTTTGCGCCTTTGCGGTTAACTATGTCGTTGCGGTTAAATACCAGCTAAATACTGCGGAAACTGATCGCGCCAAACGGGCCAGTCGTGTTCACCCCAGGGTTTGATGTCGAGCCAATGCGGAATATGTTTCGCGCTCAGCATACCGGCCATTCGGATGTTCGAGTCTTTGCAAAAATCGTGTTCCGACGTACCCAGCACAATCCGCATCTGGTAGAGGTGGTCGTTTTGCAGGCCGGGCAAATAATCGGGCGGGTTATTGTAGAAAACGTTGTCGTCGTAATAGTCGCCCATAAACGAACGAATATCAAATTTAGCCCCCATCGACAGCAGGTGGGCCACTTGGTGGGGGTGCCGAAAGGCGAAATTCAGGGCCTGAAACCCGCCGAAACTGCACCCCGCCACGCCAATTTTATCTACGTTGTTCTCGCGCTGAATGTACGGCACCAGTTCTTCGCTGATGAACCGGTCGTAGAGCACATGGTTCCAGATGCGGGTGCCGGGGTGTAGGTGCCGCGCGTACCAACTGTCGCGGTCAATACTGTCAATGCAGTATAGTTTAATCCTTCCTGCCTCAATCAGAGGGCGGGCGGCCTCGGTCAGTTTAAAGTCTTTAGCCTCATAATGCCGCCCCATCGTGGTGGGAAACACCAATACCGGGTAGCCCCAGTGGCCGTAAACAAGCATATCTATGTCGCGGCTCAGCCGGTGCGAATAATACCTGATGTGCGATTCTTGCATGAAACAAAAGTACGAAAGGCACACCGCTTCCGCTGACTATTGCCTAAATTGACTCAATTTTTACCCCCCGTGACGACCCGTTTCACCTTATTTTTTGTGCTTATGAGTACCCTTGCAGCCGCCCAACCGCCGACTGGCATCACCGTTGTGGCCGACGATTCGCTGGTCTCCGTACCCCTCAACCGGCTGGTTCACCTCACGGTCATGCTGCCGCCAACGTACCTGGCCAACGGCCCCCGGTTGCCCGTGCTGTACCTCAACGACGGGCAAGACATTCCCCGCCTGAACCTGGCGCACATCCTCGATTCGCTCTATAACACCCAGACAATCAAGCCCTTTGTGGTGGTAGCCATGCACGCCAACGCCGACCGGATTCAGGAATACGGCACCGCCGCCCGCCCCGACTACATGAACCGGGGCAGCAAAGCCCACGCCTACACCGACTTTGTGCTGACCGAACTGCTGCCCTACATTCATGGGCATTACCGGGTTACAGACAACCCGGCCCAAACCGCCATCGCCGGTTTTTCGCTCGGTGGTCTGTCGGCGTTCGACATTGGGTTTCATCACCCAGACCGGTTTAGTGGGGTAGGCGTTTTTTCGGGGTCATTCTGGTGGCGCACGAAAAAATTCAGCCAAGCCTACGACGACGATACCGACCGAATCATGCACGGCCTCATTCGGGAAAGTACCGCCAAACCTAACGTTCGGTTTTGGCTACAAACCGGCACCCGCGACGAAACAAGCGACCGTAACAACAACGGCGTGATCGATTCCATCGACGATACGCTGGATATAATTACCGAACTGACTAATAAAGGCTACGCCCACCCCGGCGACATCCGGTACGTGGAGGTGCCTGGCGGCGAACACAACCAACGTACCTGGGCAGCTATTTTCCCCGATTTTCTGACCTGGGCGTTTGGCAACTAGCGGACTGGATTTGGAATGGTAAGAGTGTGTGGGCTGAAAATTTGTTAAATTTGTGTACATAGTAAACTAACTTCGTATGGCCTCCAAAACCTTAAAAAAGTCGGTTCCTCTACTCGTGCGCGGGCGCAATGCCTCCGGCAAATTAATCGAAGGTAAAATTCCGGGTGGCGTATTATCTAAGGAAGACCCCGGCCTACGGATTCAACAAATTTTAGCCAAACACAAAGGTGTCAATCCTACACCGGTAGAACCACAATGAATCTGCCCCTCACAACTCCTCCCCATGAAAATCCTACACATACTTTTCCTCCTATTCCTCTTAACGGCCTGTGCGGGCCGGGCTGTAACCCAGGTCGTGGTGGTGCCCGCGCCACCGGTTGTGGCCGAGCGGAAACTGGTCTGGTCGGATGAGTTTGATACCGACGGGCTGCCCGATGCCAAAAAATGGGGCTACAATGTGGGGGGCGACGGTTGGGGCAACAACGAACTCCAGTTTTACACCAACGCCCGGTCTGAAAACGCCCGCGTAGAGAAGGGGTCGTTGGTGATTGAAGCCCGAAAAGAGACGTACCAGAGTAAAGCCTACACCTCGGCGCGGCTCCTGACCCAAAACACGGCTACGTGGACATATGGGCGCATGGAAATTCGGGCGAAACTGCCCACCGGGCGCGGTACCTGGCCCGCCATCTGGATGCTGGGTACCAACATAAACACCGCCGGGTGGCCTCTCTGCGGCGAAATTGACATCATGGAACACGTGGGGTTCGACCAGGGCGTGATTCACGGAACGGTGCATTCAGAAGCGTATAATCACGTGAAAGGCACCCAATTGGGCCAGCAAACCCGGCTGGAAACGGCTTCCTCGGCCTTCCACGTCTACGCCATTGACTGGACCGCCGACCGGATTGATTTTTATGTCGATAGCCTAAAATATTACACCGTCAGCAAACAAACGCTGGGCAACACCCCGGCGCAGTGGCCGTTCGATAAACCATTTTTTCTGTTGCTAAACGTGGCCGTGGGCGGCAATTGGGGCGGGCAAAAGGGCGTAGACGAGACCATCTGGCCCCGGCGCATGGAGGTAGACTACGTGCGTGTTTACCAATAAGTAAAAACAGTAATATCACCCATTTTTGCACGGGCCGGTTTTGGCTGTGTGCTGACAGAAACGCTAGTAACTTTACAAAAAAGGCTTTTCCAGCACCGGAGAAGCCTTTTTTCGTGCCGAACCAGGAGCCGCGTATAAGTACCCTTCCATCCGTACTGATACGCAATCTGACAGTCGGGCCACCTGTACCGTGCCTAATTACCCCAGCTTTGAGGTGTACTAAACATCCCAAAGCACATGAAAACGTTTCTTTTCTCCCTCTCCTGCCTGTTGGCCGCCTCGGTGTGCGCCGCCCAAATTCCCGACCCCGTGCCGCCCGCCGAGGGAACCTGGCATGACCTTCGCCTACGCCAACATGCCCTGCGGCAATTACAACCACCACCCATGCCATCGGGCGGTTTTTGGATCGTGGAAGACAATCAACACGCGCACCAACCAACTCTGGTCCGGTTTTACCAATTCCCGGATCAGGAAATTTTTGTCGATACTGTTTCTTCGGGCCGTATCGATGTTCACGACCGGGAAACTGTTATCCGGCTTCATGCGCAACTTGTTCAACTTTTGAACAGCCAACCCGGCACGTACCTGATGACCCACCGCACCCCGCGACGTTAGAGCGAACCCAGGAAAGCCATCGTGTCCACCCCATCGGCATAGTCGGTCAGGCCAGGGCGTTGGGTTTGACCGAAAGGTATAGAGCCGGGGTACCACCCCAGTGCCGAAGCCATGACCTGAATTTTTGGCGCGTTTTCGGCTAAAAGTGTCCCTAAGTGGTCGAGGCTGGTATAGGTTTGGTAGAAAACCGTGGAAATGGGCGAGACCAGCCCCGGTTGTTCCGTCACCATCAGGAAGCCATTATCGAGGTGGGGAACGCCGTTGATGAGGTAGATCGACTTGTTGTAATCGTAGTTGTTTTGGTAGCGGTGCTGCGCCAGGTACGTGCCCATACGCGGTTCAAGGGTCTGGAGCATCGGTACAAAACTGAACGGCTGCCCGTCATAATCGGCAGGGACAAACAGGCTCGACACGTTGCGGCATCCCAGCCCGTAGTAGGTCAGAATATCGTCGCCAAGTAGCTCATATTGTGCCGTGTCTTCGTCGCCGGTGAGGATGCCCACCGACGTGCGGTTGCGGCGGATGATGTGGGGCTTTTTGGCAAAATAGTACGTGAAGTACCGGGCCGTATTATCACTCCCGGTGGCAATGTAGGCATCGGCAGCGTTGAGCCGCTCGGCAAGCTGAATGCGGGGCGCAAAGGCCGGTTCTATTTCCAGCAACAGGTCGATCAGAAAGCGCATCAGCCCCTCGTCGAGCGAACTAAGTTTAGCCAGCACGTTATGGCCGCTGATGAGCACACACAGCAGGTCGTGGAACCCCACCGCCGGGATATTCCCCGCCATAACCACCCCCACCCACCGCGCCGACGTACCAGGCTCGGCGGGGTAGTTGGCCAGCCAGTTGGTCAGGGCCGGGCGGGTCAGCATCTGATTCGCAATGGCCTCCAACGCCCGGTGCGTGTTGACGGGGTCGAACCAGTTGTTTTTCGAATTGGCCCGGTAGGCGGCTTCGTCGCGCTCAGTCTGCTGGGCGGGGTCGCGCAGCCGGTCGCCGAGTTGGGCAAACGCTTCGATTCGTTGTTGGCGGTTCATATTCTTGTGTTTTTCATTCGCCCAGCAGGTCGGGGCGGCGTTCTCTTGTTCGGGCCAGGGCTTGTTCGTATCGCCAGTTGTCTACGTTGGCCTCGTGGCCGGAGAGCAGAATGTCGGGCACGGCGTGGCCCTCGAAACTGGCCGGGCGGGTGTAAACGGGCGGGGCCAGCAGATCGTCCTGAAACGAGTCGGTCAGGGCCGATGTTTCGTCGCCCAACACGCCGGGAATGAGCCGGATGAGGGCATCGGCCAGCACCGCCGCCGCTAGTTCGCCGCCCGAAAGCACGTAGTCGCCGATGCTGATTTCGCGGGTGATGAACAGGTCGCGCACCCGTTGGTCAACGCCTTTATAATGGCCGCACAAAATAATCAGGTTTTGGGCCAGCGACAGCCGGTTGACCAACGGTTGGCGCAGGGTTTCGCCGTCGGGCGTGGCGTAGATAATATCGTCGTAGGTACGTTCGGCCTGAAGTTTTCGGATGCAGTTGGCAATGGGTTCCACCTGCATGACCATGCCCGCGCCCCCGCCAAAGGGGTAGTCGTCAATGCGGCGGTGTTTGTCGGCGGTGTAGTCGCGGAGGTCGTGCACGGCCACCACCACGTGCCCGGCCTGTTGCGCCCGTTGCAGAATGGAGTGGGCAAAAAAGCTGTCGAGCAGCCGGGGTAAACACGAAATAATGTCGATTCTCATTCGGCTTCCGGGGCATCGTCGTCGGGCAGTCCGGCTTCGGTGAGGTACACCGCCAACAGGCCGTCGGGTAGGTGTACGGCCAGGGTTTTGGCTACCCGATCAACGGTTTTCACAATGGCACTGTTAATGGGAATCAGCATTTCCTGCCCCCGGTAGTCCATCGCAATCAGATCTTGCGTGGGCATAGCCATCACCGAAGCCACCGTACCAAGAGGCCCTTCCAGTTCGTCAATAATCTGATAACCAATGATTTCGTGGTAATAGAACCGATCCGGGTCGGTGATTTTCTCCAGGTTTTCGAGCGGCAACCACACCGGGCAGTTTACCAGCCGCTTGCCTTCGTCCAGGGTATCCACGTCTTCCAGGGCCACTATGGCGCGGTCGCGATTGATGGATAGTGATTCGATAAAGTAAGGAGTCAGTTCGCCCCGTACTTCAATCAGTACCGTGTCGAGGTCTTCGTAATCGGTGGGGTGGTCAACGTCCAGGAAAAACACCACCTCGCCGTTCAGGCCGTGGGTTTTGGTGATGTGCCCCAGTTGGAAACAGTCGTCTTTTGTCATGGCATTGGAGTAACGTATCGTCGTAAAAAAAAGAGCCTGCTCAGACCGAACAGGCTCTTTTCTCAAGGGCGACCCGGTTGGGCTATGCTGCCTTTTCGGTGTCGTCAGCGGCGGCAGGTACGTCGGCAGCGGCTTCCGTTTCGGCCACGGGCGTGGCATCGGCAATGGCCTCAGCAGCAGGGGCTTCAACTACCTCGGCAGGAGCCTCGGCCACTACGGCGGGGGCTTCTTCCACCACGGGAGCAGCAACTTCTTCAGCAACAGGAGCTGGAGCAGCTACTTCTTCGGCTACGGGGGCAGCTTCCACTTCGGCTACAACAGGAGCAGAAGTGGCTTCCACTTCGGCCACGGCGGCGGCTTCAGCAACCGGGGCTGATTCGGCTTCAGCAACGGGAGCGGTTTCTTCAGCAACAGGGGCGGCTTCCACAACCGGCTCTTCAAGTACCGGCTCTTCCACTTTGTATTTGGCCGTGATGGCTTCGGCGCGGGCGGCACTCACTTTTTGTTCGGCAGCCAAACGCTCCTGACGGGCTTTGTCTTTGGCCAGCACTTTGGTGTCGGCCTTGCCTTCTACGCGGTTGGCTTTATCGTCTTTCCAGGCCGTGAATTTTTCATCGGCAGTTTCCTGGCTGATGGCTCCCTTCACCACACCCACCTGCAAATGCTTCTTGAGCATGATGCCCTCGTGCGAGAAAATTGAGCGGGTGGTGTCCGTTGGCTGGGCACCGACCATGAGCCAATACACGGCCCGATTGGCATCAAGCACAATTTTGGCGGGGTCATTGTTGGGGTTGTACGAACCGATTTTCTCGATGTACTTCCCGTCACGGGGGGAACGTGATTCGGCCACGATGATATCGTAGATGGCCATGCGTTTGCGTCCACGACGCGCTAAGCGAATTTTAACTGCCATTATCTGGAGTTTTAAGACCCGGAAAGAACTCGTCTTTCCATGAGAGGAACACGTCCTCTGGGTGAAACATGGCCCTAAAAGTACGGCTTTATTGGTAAAAAACGCTACAACGCCCCGGTTCTATAAGCCGGATTCTGTCGGGCCAACCGTTCCCGAAGGCGTATCGGCCCGGCCTGTCATTTATCTGGGAGAGCCGTCACCGACTCCCTCTATCGACCTACCCGTGCCGGTGGCCAACCCTCTCGGGCCGACCTGGAGACGAGCCGCCCCACGTCCGGCCCTGTTTAGTCTTTCAGCCCCTAAGGTTTACCCTGCCCCGCCTGTTGCCAGCCGGGCGGTGGTCTCTTACACCCCCTTTTCACCCTTACCGGGGTCAATGAGCGAATGAGTGACGGTCCGGCGTTCCTGTGAGCGAATGGGTGAATAGCTTCGCGCTGGTACGTCTGCCGCCTGGGCGGCAAACCATCCACTAATTCACTCACCGGAACGCCGGACCGTCACTCATTCACTCACTGCCCCCGGCGGTATATTCTCTGTGGCACTGGCTGTCGGGCGGCAGTTACCCGCCGCCCGCCTTCCCGTTAGGAAGTAGGGTGCTCTGTGCTGTCCGGACTTTCCTCCCCACCTCGCGGCAAGGCGACAGGCCGATCCGGGGCCGTTGTAGCGCGGGGCAAAGGTAAACCGGTTACGTTGTTTTTTATTGCTCGGCGTAGCCCCCCGCCCTGAAGGGTGCCCGCTTGCGCGTAAAAACGCTTCCGGCAAAGCCTTTCGCGCAAGCGGGCACCCTTCAGGGCGGGGGGCTACGCCAGTAAAGGCCAATTACCCCTGCACGTAAGCGGCGGCGAACGCTCCGGCGAAGGTTTCCAGCTTAGTATTGCTCAAAGCAGGGCGGTTGGCCAGGTAATCGGTCTGCATGGAACCGTCGCGCATGGAGGCCCCCAACTCGGTGTATTGGGCGGCAATTTCGGCGTTTAGGCCCGCCTGAAGCATTCCCTGCT
>JAYUKZ010000388.1:0-6578 GCA_043763995.1 Fibrella sp. | reverse complement strand
GTTCGGTGCGGTCAACGCCTTCTTCCAGGGTGTAGGTAGCCTCGTCGGTTTGGGTGGCGGGGCCGTTGTCTTCCACCACATACGTACCTGACGACTCCTGGGCATCGTTGCCCACGTCGGGTTTCACGTCTTCGGCTCCGCGCAACGAGGCATCGGAGGTTTCGTAGGTTTTTTCGGTAAAGCCCTGGAGGCTGCGCTCTTCGTCGCTGCTGTAGCGGTTGCGCAGTTGTTCGTCCTGCACATCGTCGTGGGTGTCGCCAATGGGGGTTAGTTTACCGTCCACGAGTTTGACCATCGTGGTTTCGGCCCCGTCGGTACCGAATTTAGTTTCGGCGTTTTCGTTCGAGACCAGGTTGGCTTGTTGCGAGCCGTCGGATGATGCTGATGAAGCAGCCATAGCGTAGGTTTGTTGCGTTGTGTGGGTTTAAAACCCTTGCCGTGGCGAAAGGTTTAGTAACCTGAGCCAATGCGCTGATCCCTATGAAAACTTCCTTTCGTACCCTGCTGACCGGCCCGGCCTTGCTGGGCTTACTGCTGTCGGCCCTGCCCCTGCTCACCAGTTCCTACATCACCTACTACGCCGTGACGCACGAGGCACAACTAGCGGCGTTCACGCCCGCAGACTGGCTCTTGGCCACCGCCGTGTGCAGTTTGGGTTGCGCGTTTGCCCTCATGCTGCCCACCCCGCTGGCGTTGGTTTTTGGGTATTTTCTGGGCTGGCGGGCCGTGCTGCCCCTTTTTGTAATCAACATGCTGGCCATTGTGCTGGTCAACCTGGTGGTAAAACGCCTGGACCACGACCGGGTTCGACACCTGGTGGAACAAAATCCTAACGCTGCCCGCATCATGGGCCGGATTCGGGAGCGGGAGTTGCCGTTCATTTTTTTTGCGAAGCTCTCGCCCGCCCTGCCTTTTTCGTTGACCAACATGGTTTTCGCACTGTCGGGGGCCAGTATGCGTAACATTTTGCTGGGCGGTTTTCTGGGTATGGTACCCCGCACGTTGCTGGCCATCTGGACCGGGGCCGAGGCCCGCCACATCCGCACGTTGCTCGAAAACCCCAACCAGGGCACGGCCAGTCAGGTGGCGGTGGTGGTGCTGGTAATTGTGTCGGTGGGGGGGTTGGTGGCGGTGGTGAGCCGGGCGGTGGCCAACTAAAAACGCCCCCAAACCGGCTGGCCTGGGGGCGTTTCATGAGGATGGTCAGGTACGTTGTCTACCGCCGTCCGCCGCCAATGTCGAAGCCCAGTTTAACGCCCAGGTACGAGTTCTGGCTCTGCACCGTCTTGCCAATCTGCACCGCTCCTTTGCTGTCGAGCAGTACTGAATTTGTGCTCGGAATGATATTGTATTCCACTGCCAGCACCAGGTGCCCCGCTTTGAAACCACCCCGAACCATACCGCCAAAGGCCGTGCCGGCCGCAATAGAACCGTTGGATGATGAGCTACCGGTTGTTACAACAGCCGTGCTGGCGGTGCCGAACAAACCCAGGCCGGCCCCCACAAACGGACGGAAATTTTTGTCCGAAAGCATATAATTCCCCGTCAGGATATAAGACGAAGCCGCCTGTGCCGTGCCCGCCGAAGTAGTTCCGCCGGATACCACTTCCCGCGCCATCACGGCCACTTCCAGCCGAAGGCCCACATCGATCCGGTCGCTGATGCCGTGCTTAGGCTCAACGGCAACCAATATGCCGCCCCCGCCCGACGGAATAGCCGCACCGAGGGAGACGTTTACTTTGAAGGGTTTGAACGCCTACGCCTGCGCCGAGAGCGCAAACAACAACAGACTGGCAATAGCAAAAAACTGTTTCATACTTGTAGTGAATTTGGTGGTATAGGTTAACTGGTGAAAACGTCATAAATGTATGAATAATCATATTTAAATGTCAATAATTTACTGGTTGGTTCATGTATTACGTTTATAAAGACGAGTTTCCAACCTTTTATCAATATTCAGTATCTTCCTGACAAACAAGCCTTTCAACCCCATGCAAAAGATAGTGCTCCTGAGCGGCCTGTGGCTCTTGGCCAGTGCCTGCGGGCGCGGCAACGACGTAGCCATTGCGCCTTCCCTTGCCGCCGAGGTGGCCGGAACCTACCAGACCAACGGCTTTCTGGACTACCGCTGCATAGCCCTCCCGCCCGATAAAATGCCCACGGCCACCCTTTTGCACGAGACTGATGCCACCGTGATGCTAACGTACCTGGAACGCTACCCCGTGGCCAAACAGCTAATCATCAGCCACTTGCAACTCAGCCGCCTGCCCGACAACAGCATCCAACTCACCGAACAGGGCACCGTTTTGGGCACGGTACGCATAGACCGCGCTTTTGGCACCAACGGCATGGAGCGGCAGGGGTTGGTGTTGCGCCTCCAGGGCACCGCAACCAACAAAGAAACCAACTTCGCCTTTACCGGCTCGAAGGAATAGCCGTGCGGCAGGAGGTAATCTGGATAGAACTAATAGAGATTGGTGCGCTAGGTAGGGCTGTTAATCTTCCTCTTCGTCGTCCCAATCGGTGTCATACTGTTCAAGCGAAGTGCCTTTCTGCTCAACAATGGTGGCTGTCTCGGCCTCATCGTCGGGTAGGTGCCGCACCACGGTCACGGTAAATTCCCAACCGGCACCGAAATCGAATTTATAGAGGAACCGCTGCCCTTCATACAGGTTCAGGCTGGCCAGGGTAGTTGTTTCTGCCGGATACCCATCGGCATGGCCTGCTTCCATACGGGGGTCATAATACTGTTCACCGTTGTAGGGGTCGCGCAGGTTAAAGAAGAAGCCATAGAGGTGGTCATCGTCAAAATCAACCGTCTGCTGAATCATCCCGTGCAGCGCATCGAGGGTGTAGGTGGCGGGTATGGCCATCGTGCGCGACACTTTATGGGCGGGCAATTCGGCCCGAATCAGGTACGTTCCCGTTGGCGGGTTGGGGTTGATGGGATACAGGCTGACCAACGCCTTTTCATCAAAATGGGTACGGAATACGTCGGCAAAGGTGTTGGTGTTCACTGGTGCAGCCTCATCGTCGTCCTCGTCGTCTGAAATGGAGTAGAAAATGGCGTGTTTGTTCCACCGGTGAAACGGTCGCTCGCGGAGCAGCAGGGTGAGGCACTCTTGCCCCCATTCGGTCAGGGTAATCTGGTCGAAATCAGCGGCATATTTATCGCGCTTAGTGCGTTAAATTTCCTGAAGGTCGTACCAGCCAAACCACCACCCTACCCGCACATAGGTATTCGACGAGAAGGGTACGCGTATCGTTAACGCATCAGTACTGCCGCCCCGCCCATCCGACAGGGGCACCGACGTACCCACCGGATGTTTGAGTAACTGCGCCAGCCCCTCCCAAAGCCAGTTGGCCCCGTGCCCACCACGGCCATCGCCGTCGAGCGCACCCCAGTCTACATAGCACCAGGCGGTTTCGAGCAGGAAAACATACTTCTCTTCCTGCGTCATAGCCAGGTACGTATCCAGCCGGGCGGGGTTCGCCAGCAGGGCGGGCGTTTTGCCGTAGACCACCATATACAACCGGCTGGCCGTGGCGACCTGAAACAGAAATGCCAGCAACGGGTAATCGGCCATCCGGCTTTTGGTCGTCACATAATCCGGTGCCTTGTAGTTGACTCCTTCATTGATAGCCCACAAATCCGCCGATTTCAGATCGCCCCCCGCCGTCAGTGGCAGGTTGGGGTTGCGTGGCAGGTAGCGCAGAAAATGCTCGAAATCAGCCACCAACAGCGAATCGGCGGGGATGGATGGTGTTTGCATGGTGGGGGTCACTTTAAAATTAAAACCGCTTTTTGCGCCAGAAGTGCCGGTTTTATATCATCGGCCTCATCCATGCCCCAGATGTAGGCATGAGCGGGATTGTCAAAACCATGTTTGGTGATCGTGCAGGGATCATAAAATGTGGATAGCCCAATCGTTTTTACATCAGCGTTGACCAATGATGCCAGCGCAAACTTGCTGAGATCGCGCACAGCTTGTCCCGGCGTAGTCAGGCTAGCTGCATCAACGGACAACTTACCCTCGTCTTTGGGGCGCAGCTTAAAATTTCGCGATGTTGGTTTGCCATCGGGGTCAACGTATTTGTGCTAGGGAGTGCGGTAGATGCTTCGGTATAATTCTTCATCGTCTGCTACGGGGGTATTGTTCATCGCTGCGTTATCGGTTTAGCCATTGCAGCGTCTCCCGCAGCGTCTCCGGTGTCAATGCGCCTTGCTCCGGCGTTTCGTCGGGGCCAATGCGCACAAACTTGTTACGACCACCGGGATACGCCAGCAGTTCAGCCGATTTGCCGCCGTTGCGAAGGTTAATCATAATCTCGCCCACCGGCCCCGGCGAGGTGTGGTAAATTGGCTGCTCGGCAACGGTGAGTAACAAGGCCAGGTCAAACGCTGCCACTACGGTTTGATGCGCAGGAGCCACCGCGCCGTCCTCATCCCAGTTATCGGCAAGATTTCGATATGTAGCAATATCAGTCAATTTCAGCCGGTTATGCGCCAACACGCCCGTCGCTACGCCTGAACGTATTGGGGCAATATCCTGCACAAAATCAAGTACGTCGTACATAGCAAGATAGCTGGTTTATATAGCTTAAAACGCAAAAATTGGGTGGAATGATTGCAAGACTTATAGACAAACCACCCACAATCCTCAACCAGTAGCGAATTGGTGGGGATGGATAGGGTTTGCATGAGAAGATTTAGTCAAGAAACCATTTGATAACAGTTGCTTCCTGCTGAATTAATGCCCATTCAGCAGGTACGTCGTCGTGTATCAGGAAGGCCACAAGTATCGACTCATCAAACGTAGAAGGGCGATACATTTTGCCGTTCAAGACACGAAAATACTGACTAATGAAACTCTCCAACGACGCATTTTCAGGAGTTATCCGCCAGAACACGTACCTGCTATTCAGATGCCGGATTGATTTATCCCGGAAAAGCTGTCGGGTTTGTTGCCTGAAACGGTCCTGCTCCGAACGATTACCTGACACGTAGGCCGAGAGCACAAAGAGAAAATTGATGCTGTACGCCTGTACGATCAGGGTGTCGCGGTCGAAGAGCCGATTGGTAAAGTGATAGTTTGGTGGCTCAATACTTTTAACAAACTCAAGAGAGGGATTAGTCCAGGTAAGCTGGTCATTGACTGCCGCGCTGATAAAGAAGTTTGGCGTTGGGTTATAGCCCTCGGTCAATTCATCGCGGTAGCGCAGTGGATCACCCAGTTTATTTCGATTGAGCAGGTCAATATTATATTGAATGATGTTTCGGGCATACGTGTATTGCTTTTGAATCGTTTCCTGCCCCAGGGGTGTGCTATCCTTGTAATATTTACTGTCGCCAATGTAGTAAATGTGGTCGGCGGCAATCAGGGATTGGTAATCGTAGATATGATCGAGTTCTTTACCGTCTTTCTGCTTTTTAAACCGGTCAATGGCTTCTGAGTCCGACAGAAGCTGATCGATCATATCTTCAAAAACACTGTTGAAGTTGCCGATCAGGGCCACTTCGGGTTGCGGGGGGCCATAGGCCGCTTTCTCTGCATAGGCGAAATAACCCCACAATAACTCCCAGAGGCGTACTAACCGATCTGTAAAGTATTTATAGCGAATCTGCTGAAGCCGACGCAGCCCATTTCGCAGCAACGCCGTTCGTTCGGTTTTACCGGGTAACGGGTAAATATCGGGGAGGTCTAAGCGCAGAAAATAGCGGGTTTTCAGGTCATCGAGCACCACCAGAAACAGAATAATCAATTCTTCATCAACGTTGACAACGCGCTGCTTCGACTCTGGCTCTGCATAGGCAGGTTGCCCTTTGGCACTCATGAGGGGTAACTGCCTGGCCACGGTCCGGCCCCAATTGGTCTTACCCTGCTGAGAGGCACTCTGCTTTTTGATGAACGTGAGCAATGACTGGTTATCCCGGTAAAACCGAATCAGGCCCAACACCCAATCCAGTTCGGTCGTGGCCTGTTTGTCGGCCTTGCCAACAACAGTAGCCAACTCCACAGCTTCGGTCACCTCATTGGCGGGGTGGCGTTGCTGATACTGCCGGATTGCTAAATAGAGCCAGGTGGATATTGTGAAAAGGAAATCAAGCCGTTTTTCGCTTTTCAGTTTGTCACGCAGACCGGGATGATTGCCCAGTTGCCGCAGATCGTTGGGGTGGTGATCGCCCAGGAAACGCCCGCCCCGCAGAAACACTTTGGGCAAAATGATAACGGCTTCTTTTTTGGCGTGGCAATACCCCACAAACGGAACCTTGCTTTGGGTAGGAGACACGGGCCAATAGTACCGTTCGGGCAGCAACTGAGCCAGATAGGCCGTGTCGTAGGGGAACTCCTCAAACAGAATGGTCATGCGGGTCTACACCGGAGAAACGCCGTTTGCCGCCATAAACTGCTGTAAACGAACAACTTGCTCATCGGGCGTTCCCTCAAAAAACGCACCAAAGGTTCTGATCGGCGTAATTTTTCCTTCGCTGTTCTGTTCCTGAAAAATGGTCGTATTACTCGACTCGTGTTCGTCGCGCCAAACGTCACTCCAGAGGTAATACAGCACCTTCGACC
>JAYUKZ010000387.1:0-6633 GCA_043763995.1 Fibrella sp. | reverse complement strand
CGACGCTGGAGCAGGCCCTGGAAACCATTCTGACCGAGACCACGCTGGAAACCGTTTGGCTCGACACCAAAGACATTCAGGATATGGCCCTGATTCGGCAGATTCAGCAAAAATACCTGGCCAAAGCCGCCGCACGGGGCCGCCGCCTGAACATCTACTTCGGGTTGCCATCTGCCGCAGCATTAGCCCAGTTTGAGGCCCTGCCCAACCACCAAACCGTGCCCTCGCTCTGCGAACTGGACACCGCCGATGCCCGCCGGATTAACGCCCGCATCTGGGCACCCCGCTGGACGCTGGGCAACCCCGTGGCCGAAACCAAAGCCATGCAAGCGCAAGGCCGACAGGTATATATCTGGACCCTGGACGTACCTGAGTTTGTGAGGCAGTTTATCAGCACCAACACCCTCGACGGTATTCTGACTAACTACGCGCCCGTGGTGGCCTATTATCACTATGTGCAACTCTGATCTTATGCGTAAAGCTCTTTGGTTCAGGCTATTAGGGTGCCTGCTAACCCTGTGGCTAGCCCTGCCAACCCCCGACCTGGCCGCGCAACAGGCCCCCGCCGCCCGCCGCCAACAACGGCTCAAACCGCGCCAACGCCCACGCGCCACCCGGCCTGTGCCGCCCGCCGCCCGCCCCGCCCTCACCCGCAAAGGCGAACCGCGCAAACTCAGCCCCGACCAACTCTGGGATGCCGTACCCGACTCGACCCACCCCAGCCGGGGGCCGTTTCGGCTGCTGGTCTACGCCGGGCTGGGCAGTTCGGTCTATTCGTCGGCCATCCGAACGCCGGGTACGCTGACCGATGAGCGCGAAAGCCGCTTGGGTTTACCCGTATCACTGCGGGTGATGTGGCAAACCGACCACCGCCTTCGCCTGGGCCTGGAAACGGGTTTTGTCAACCTGTATTCGTATGGCGGCACGGTAGCAAATCAGTCCGCGCAGGTGCGGGTGTCGGCGGTGCCAATCCTGGTCGTTTTTTCTATGTCGGTGGTGAAACGGTTTGCGCTCTACGCCGGTACGGGGCCGTATCTGATCAACTCCGAACTGCGGTATGAAGGTGTAACCAAAGGCAGCACCCTGAGCCTGGGCTGGATGGCCGCCGGTACCTACACCCAGCCGCTGACCAAAAACCTGGGCTTGGCCACCGAACTGAAATGGTACGATGCCACCCAAACCAATGATGCCTGCCTGATAGCCCAAGCCACCCTGATTTGGCGGGCATTCACCTGGTAAAACGCCCCATGAACCAACCGCCCACCCTCGCTTTTCTGGCCGACACCCAGGCCCCGATGTGGATCGAGGCCCTGTTTCTGAAACAGCGCAACAATGTGAAAGCCACCCAGGCTATTTTTCGCGACATCCTGCAACGCCACCCCGAAACGCTGTATTGGCTGGGCGACGTGGTGGTGCTGGGCTATAAAAATAGTGCGTGGCCCCTGGTCGATACCTTTCTGACCAACTGCGAAGAAGCGGGTATTACCGTCAGGGCCATCATGGGCAACCACGACGTGATGGGCCGACCCAAAAAAGGGCAGCGCAATTTCCAACGGCGGTTCCCCGACCACGTACCTACGGGCTATGCCCACGTGACCGATGGGGTGGGCGTGGTGCTGCTCAACTCCAATTTTAGCACACTGACGCTTGAACAGCAGCAGGAGCAGCAAACGTTTTACGAAAACACGCTGAACGCCTACAACAATGACCCCACCATCCGGGCCATCATCGTCACGACCCACTACGCGCCCTACTCCAACAGCCGCCTGGTGGGGTCGAGCAAACCCGTGCAGCAACGGTTTGTGGAGCCGTATCTGGCTTCGGCCAAAGCCAAACTATTCATCACGGGCCACGCCCACGCCTACGAGAAATTTGTGGTGCGCGGAAAAACGTTTCTGGTCATTGGCGGCGGCGGTGGCCTGAAACAACCCCTGCACACACCCCCCAAATACGACGATCAGGCCCTGACCTACAAACCCATGTTTCATTACCTGACCGTTCGGCGCGAAGACGAGGCCCTGCATGTACAGTCGCATTGCCTCACCGACGATCAGAAAGGCGTGGAAGACGGGTATGGCTTTGTGGTTTGAGTGCCTACTTTTGCACACACAACAACGTACCTGGCCCCGCGCCCCGCCCCAACCCCGCCCACCTATGGACAATATCCTGCCCGTTCCGCAACGCAAAGACAAACCCGGCACCAGCACCGGCCAGCAGTTTTGGCACCACGGCGACAAAACCATCGACTCCTACTCGCCCACCGACGGCAGCCTGATTGCCCGCGTCTACGCCTCCACCCGCGCCGACTATGACCAGGTAATCAGCACGGCCCAAACCGCGTTTGTGGCCTGGCGGAACGTACCTGCGCCCCGGCGCGGCGAAATTGTCCGGCAAATGGGCGACCAATTCCGGCTCTTCAAGTCTGACCTGGGCAAGCTCGTCAGTTTCGAGATGGGCAAATCCCTCCAGGAGGGGCTGGGCGAAGTACAGGAAATTATCGACATCTGCGATTTTGCCGTGGGCCAGTCGCGCCAGCTCTACGGCCTCACCATGCACTCCGAACGCCCCGCCCACCGGATGTACGAACAGTACCACCCCCTGGGCATCGTCGGCATCATTTCGGCCTTTAATTTTCCCGTGGCGGTTTGGGCCTGGAACGCCATGCTGGCCTGGGTTTGCGGCGATGTGTGCGTCTGGAAACCGTCGGAAAAAACGCCCCTCACGGCCCTGGCTTGTCAACAGATTATCCAGGAGGTGCTGCGCAACAACAACGTACCAGAGGGCGTATCCTGCCTGGTATCCGGTGGGCGCGACGCGGGTGAGTGGCTGGCCCACGACCCCCGCGTGGCTCTGGTTTCGGCCACGGGCAGCACCCGCATGGGCCGGGCTGTGGGCGTGGCCGTAGCCGAACGCATGGGCCGCAGTCTGCTCGAATTGGGTGGCAACAACGCCATCATCGTCACGCCCAACGCCGATCTGGATCACGCCATTCCGGCCATTGTGTTTGGGGCAGTGGGCACCGCCGGCCAACGCTGCACCACTACCCGCCGCCTCATTGTACACCAGAGTCTGTTGCCCGAAATCCGTACCCGCCTCGCCCGCGCCTACGGCCAACTGCGCATCGGCGACCCCCTCGACGTGAACATACACGTTGGCCCGCTGATTGACAAAGATGCCGTGGCGGGCTACCAAAAAGCCGTAGACGAAATTCGGGCTACAGGCGGCAGTTTCATTGTAGAGCCAGGTACGTTGACCGGAACCGGTTATGAATCAGACTGTTACGTGAAACCCTGCGTGGCCGAAGCGCAGAATCACTGGCCCGTGGTGCAGCGCGAAACCTTCGCCCCCATCCTCTACGTCATTCCCTACACCACGCTCGACGAAGCCATTGCCCTGCAAAACGGCGTACCGCAGGGCCTGTCGTCGGCCATTTTCACGCTCAACCTCCGCGAAGCCGAGCAGTTTCTGAGCGCATCCGGCTCCGACTGTGGCATCGCCAACGTCAACATCGGCACATCGGGCGCGGAAATTGGCGGGGCCTTTGGCGGCGAAAAAGAAACCGGCGGCGGGCGCGAATCTGGCTCCGATGCCTGGAAAGCCTACATGCGCCGCCAAACCAACACCCTCAACTACGGCACCACCATGCCCCTCGCCCAGGGCATTACGTTTGAACTTTAGAGGAAAAATATTGGCGTACAAATAGCGGAAAACTCAATATCTTTGAGCGAACACCGCCACGATGATGCCATTAACACCAGACAAACGATTAGATCAACTCGAACCCATAATTGGGGAGTTTGCCGCCCAGCTAGACCTGCACACTGCGCAACTCCGGCGGGCCAACACCGGCATTGTGATGTTGATTGAGACTACCACCAACCAAAGCGATAACATTACATTTCTGCTGCGCGGTCAACTTGAGCACAAAGAGCGTTTAGCCGAAATCAAAACTGACATAGCTGAGCTTAAGACCGACGTGGTTGAACTTAAAGCCGACGTGGCTAAGATCAACGACCGACTGGATGGCATTGACAATCGACTGGATGGCATCGACAACCGGCTCGGTGGCATGGATAAAACCCTCACCGCGATCCTAAACGCTGTACAGAAACCGGGAGGCAACTAACCCCGGTATGATCTCTGTTTACGTCGATACCAAAAACCCCGCCTTGCTCACCGTCGATTTTCCGGTTGACCCTGAAGCCAACGCCCTCATTACCAACGTACCTGGCCGTCGTTGGAGCTACTCGCGCCGGTGCTGGACCGTACCCAACACCCGTGAATCAGTAGTGCAGTTGGGGCAACTTTTCGGCAAAGCCTACTGCCGGTTCGACGAAGCCGTGGTGCGGCTCTACAAACCCACCGCCACCCCCGCCCACGTAGAACAGGCCACCAACCCGGCATGGCCCCCGTCGGGTAAGCAGGCGCACGTACTGCCCCGCCCGTTTCGGTACGCCCCGCCCAGTCTCGAATATGATACCCATCCCATAATTGTTGCGGTGGCCAATGCAACCCGAGTTCAGAACTACAGTTTTAAAACCTTTAAAAACTACAAGCAGGCCCTCATTGCCTTGATCCGCCATTGCCCCAACCGGCCCCTGGAAAGCCTCACCAAAGACGACTATAAAACGTACCTGCTCCACCTCATCAACGACCGGCACCTGAGCAGCTCGACCCTCAACGTTCACATCAACGCCTGGAAATTTTACCAGGAAAAGGTTTTGGGCCGCGACAGAACCTACTACGACGTCCCTATGCCCCGGCAAGCCGAAACGTTGCCATCGGTCTATAGCATAACCGAAGTAAAAGCCATCTTCAACGCCACCACCAGTGTCAAATACCGGACGCTCTTCCAGGTCGTGTATGCCACCGGGTTACGGCTGGAAGAAGTGGCCAATCTACGCCTTGCACACATCGACCGGCAACGCAAGCTCATCAGCGTGCAAGCGGGCAAAGGTAAAAAAGACCGCCTCGTTATGCTCTCCGACAAACTTGGCAAGATCCTCGACACGTACCTGGCAACCTACAAACCTGGCACCTACCTCTTCGAGAACGTAGTTCTCCACGAACCCCTGCAAAAACGAACCATCCAGCTTGTCTACAGCGAGTCCATCCGGTTTGCGGGCATCCGTAAGCGCGGCGGCATCCACACCCTTCGCCACAGTTTCGCCACCCACTTGCTCGAATCCGGCACTGATATTCGCTATATCCAGCAACTCTTGGGCCACGCCAGCATCCTGACCACCATGCGCTACACCCACGTCACGGCCGACAAAATCAGCACCATCAAATCACCGCTGGATGACTTGTAACGCCCGGCTCCAGCCGGGCCGTAAATCGTATACATTCAAGTATTGATGGGTCTTATCGTGGCTAGCCTACGCCGAAGCGCGAAGCAACGCGTAAAGCCATCGCCATATTTGCCAACCCACCCTGTGCCCCCATCATCATCCTTCTTCCTCCCGGTGCCGACGCAACAACGGTCGTAGCCGCAACAGGCTTATAAATTCCCCTCGAAGGTAGTACCCCTCGGTATAGCCTCCGGCAACGGCCCGTTTATTTTGCCGCACCCGCCCCCTGGAATCGAAGCGGTACAGTTTTTTATCATCACCGAAAAAGTAGTCCGGGTAGCCTTCAATGTCCCAGGTACGTACCAAAAGCGTATGCATCAAAATTTTTTTAGCCATAGTAGTTGCACAAATCGCCAAATACACCTATGATTGTCACGTAATACACGGTAGCGGTCAATCGATTGGCGAAAATACCGAATCAGGTAGATAAACCAAATGACATATGTTCTGATTGTCAGCTAACTATCGTGTGTTTCAGTAGCGTACAATAACCCGTTGGGTGTTTGCTCAGATATTACTGGCGGTGGCGAGTTCCGGCTGACAGGTAACGCATTGACAGTGAATGCTTTTTTTGGTTTTGCCACGTACCTGGCGACAGGCTGATGTCCGGTGGACAGAACGTTTTTTGTGGGTTTGTCACGTACCTTGCGACAGGTCAATGCTCGGTGGACAGAACGAAGTAAATCACGTTTCGTCTGACAGGTAACTTACCTGCAACAGAACGGTTGACAATCCTCGGCTTGACAGTCTTCGGCCCCTTCTCGGCTTGTTCGGTTAGTGCGTTGTTGGTTAGCGTTGCCGGGGCGGGTCTCGTCGGACAGGAGTCTTTCGGAGTGCTAGGTGACTGCACCCAACCATACAAGGGTGAAAAAGCCAGCGGTAACGTACTTGATAGTGGCTTATGTTTGGTGCTCATCAGCCCTTGTCGGCGTTGGGTGGTCGCTCATGTGTGTGGCGGGGGCGGGTTTCGGCTGACAGGATAAGTAGTTGCTAGTGAGCGTTTTTGTGGGTTTGTCACGTACCTGGCGACAGGTCAATGTCCGGTGGACAGAACGAGCAAAGTGCGTTTCGGCTGACAGGGCAACGTACCTGCGACAGAGCGTTTGTTTGCCTCGGCGGACAGTTTGCGGCCCGTCTCTGTTTTGTTTAGTTGTGTGCGTTGTTGGTTAGCGTTGCGGGGGCGGGTCTCGTCGGACAGGAAAATGATCGAGTGCGGCGTGACACCCAACCATGCAAGGGTGTAAAGGTTCGCAAGCTCACCATCACCCCTTGCGGTCGTTGG